>JBBSKP010000129.1:0-14909 GCA_038256175.1 Mycobacteriales bacterium | reverse complement strand
TCCCATGGGAAAGGGCGCATGAGCTGCACATATGCCGCGTGTCGTGGGAATGAAAGGGGCAGAATCGAGGCCGACCAATCCGCGCAACTCCAACAGCGGCGGGGACGGCGGGTTACGTCACTTCAGAAGAGCCGCACCCTTCCGAATTCGCTACCCCACCATGACGGTAGGGCTCGGTAGGGTTAAGGTCCGAGCACACATTGCATGTCGAGGAACAAGCTCGACGGCACCGCAGATGAGGAGGTCGGCTGCTATGGCGCAAGAGCAAACCAAGCGCACCGGTGGCGGCGACGAGGACGATGCCACAGTCGGTGATGGTTCCGCCGGCCAGGAACGTCGCGAGAAGCTCGCCGAGGAAACCGACGACCTGCTCGACGAGATCGACGACGTGCTCGAGGAGAACGCCGAAGACTTCGTCCGCGCGTATGTCCAGAAGGGCGGCCAGTGACACCGGACCGCTCCGCGTCTCCAGCCAACGGGTTCTTCCCGGTGCCCTTCGGGTCGAACCTCTCGTCCTTCACCGATCACCTGCGCGCCAATGCGCCGGACCTGCTGCCCGGCAACCGATTCGATATTCGGGGTGAGGCGATGTCGAGTGGCGATATCGCTCCGCACGGAACGACCATCGTGGCGCTTACGTTTGCCGGTGGAGTGCTGATCGCGGGCGACCGCCGAGCGACGATGGGCAATCTCATCGCAAGCCGTGACGTGGAGAAGGTGTACGTCACCGACGACTACTCGGCTGCGGGTATTGCGGGCACTGCGGGAATCGCGATCGAACTTGTTCGCCTGTTCGCTGTGGAGCTCGAACACTACGAGAAGATCGAGGGCGTGCCGCTGACCTTCGACGGTAAGGCAAGCCGGCTTTCATCGATGGTTCGTGGCAATCTCCCTGCGGCGATGCAGGGACTTGCGGCGATTCCGCTGCTCGTTGGTTACGACTCAGGGTCGACAGACCCGGAGAACGCGGGCCGCATCGTGTCCTACGACGTCGTCGGCGGGCGCAACGAGGAGCGCGGTTACCACGCCGTCGGTTCGGGTTCGCTGTTCGCGAAATCCGCTCTGAAGAAGCTCTACCAGCGCGGACTCGATCAAGATCAGGCGCTTAGGCTTGCGATCGAATCGTTGTACGACGCTGCCGACGACGATTCCGCGACCGGCGGACCGGACGTGTCCCGGCGGATCTACCCGACTGCTGTGGCCATCACCGCGGAGGGCGCAGTCGAGATTCCTGCCGCGAAGGCCGAGGAAGTCGCACGTGCGGTTGTCGCTGACCGAACCGAGGACGGGAATACACCGCGATGACCTTTCCGTACTACGCGTCCGCTGAGCAGATCATGCGGGACAAGACGGAGTTGGCGCGCAAGGGGATCGCCCGTGGCCGCAGCGTCGTCGTCCTCACGTTCGACAAGGGTGTGCTGTTCGTCGCGGAAAACCCGTCGACCGCCCTGCACAAGGTCAGCGAACTCTACGATCGCGTCGGCTTTGCTGCTGTCGGCAAATACAACGAGTTCGAGAACCTGCGCCGCGCCGGCATCGTTCATGCCGACACGCGCGGATATTCCTACGACCGGCGCGACGTGACAGGGCGGACACTGGCCAACGCGTACGCGCAAACGCTCGGGTCGATTTTCACCGATCAACTCAAGCCGTACGAGGTCGAAATCTGCGTCGCCGAAGTCGGCTATCCGGACAGTCCGAAGCCGCCGCAGCTGTATCGGATCACCCACGACGGGTCCATCGTCGATGAGCGCGAGTTCATCGTCATGGGCGGGACGACAGAGCCGATCAGTGTCGCACTCAAGAGTTCCTTCAGGCCTGGCCTGGATCTGAGCGCGGCACTCGAGGTCGCTGTCAACGCACTGCAGACCAGTGCGCCCGAAGGGCCGAACGGCGACAAGGACAAGAAGGAAAAGCGCGCGATCGGCGTTTCGGCGCTGGAAGTCGCTGTTCTCGACGAAACCAAGCCACGACGGGCATTCCGCAGGGTCGCTGGGGCAACGCTCGAGGCGCTGCTCAGCTCTGTAAAAGCTGACGCAGCCGAAGCGGCACGTGAGTCATCAGCGTCGGCAGAGGTCGACGACTCGCCTTAGTAGGCTCCAGGTGGCTGGTTGCCAGCCCGACCGCCACACCGAGGCCCGCGCCGGCAACGACGTCGGAGGGCCAATGGACGCCGATGTGGACCCGTGAGTACCCAACCGCGGCCGCGAGCGGGGCAAGCGCAAGTCCAGCAGCTCGCGATTCCAGTGCAACTCCGGTGACGAAAGCTGCCGCCGACGCCGCGTGTCCTGACGGAAACGACGACGACACCGGGGGAGCGACCAGTCGGCGGACGAACGGGACCGAGTCGTCGGGCGGTCGGCGGCGCGGGAAGAGTGGCTTCGCGACCCCGTTGGCCAGGGCACTGGCTCCCGCAACCGCGCACATGCCCCGCACCGCACCGCGTCTGTGCCGCCCACCGAGGATCGCGAGCGCGGCGGCGACACTCGCCCACAAGACGCTGTGGTTGGCCAAACGGCTCAGCGTGAGCAGGGCTCGATCGACCGCCGTAGGTCGGATCCTGGCGCTCCGGGCAATCAGGCCACGGTCGAGTGCACCGACGCTGGACGCCCACCTGCGGGCTCGCGCGGAGGAACTGTCGGGACCGGCCGAACCATGGGGAGGCACACCCACAGCCTAGGTAGTTGTCGATTCGTTGGCGCACAGTACGTTCGAAGCGTCCGCCCTGGTTGTAGTGTCGAAGTTGTGCAGCGAAGAATCATGGGGATCGAGACAGAGTTCGGTGTGACCTGCACCTTTCATGGACACAGGCGACTGAGCCCAGACGAGGTCGCGCGCTACCTCTTCCGGCGAGTCGTGTCCTGGGGTCGCAGTTCGAATGTGTTCCTGCGCAACGGTGCCCGGCTGTACCTCGATGTCGGTTCGCATCCGGAGTACGCGACGGCGGAATGCGACAGCTTGGTGCAACTCGTCACGCACGATCGCGCAGGTGAGCGGGTGCTCGAGGAACTGCTGATCGACGCCGAACAGCGCCTCGCCGAGGAGGGCATCGGCGGCGACATCTATTTGTTCAAGAACAACACGGACTCGGCCGGCAATTCCTATGGTTGCCACGAGAACTTCCTGGTCGTACGTGCGGGTGAATTCTCGCGGATCTCCGATGTTCTACTGCCGTTCCTTGTGACGCGGCAGCTGATCTGTGGTGCCGGCAAGGTATTGCAGACTCCGAAGGCCGCGACCTTCTGCCTCTCGCAGCGCGCGGAGCACATCTGGGAAGGCGTCTCGTCGGCGACCACGCGGTCCCGGCCCATCATCAACACGCGCGACGAGCCGCACGCCGACGCCGAGAAGTACCGCCGGCTGCACGTCATCGTCGGTGATTCGAACATGGCCGAATCCTCAACGATGCTCAAGGTCGGCACCGCTGCGCTCGTACTCGAGATGATCGAGGCGGGAGTGTCGTTCCGTGATTTCGCGCTCGACAATCCAATCCGGGCAATCCGCGAGGTCAGTCACGACTTGACGGGTCGCCGCCCGGTTCGCCTTGCTGGTGGACGGCAGGCCAGCGCACTCGATATCCAGCGCGAGTACTACGCACGGGCTGTGGAGCACGTTCGAACGCGCGACGCCGACCCGCAAATCGATCACGTCATGGACCTGTGGGGCCGGACGTTGGATGCCGTCGAGGCGCAGGATTTCGCCAAGGTCGACACCGAGATCGACTGGGTGATCAAGCGCAAGCTGTTCCAGCGTTATCAGGATCGATACAGCATGGAGTTGTCCGATCCGAAGATCGCGCAGCTCGACCTGGCGTATCACGACATCAAGCGCGGCCGCGGCGTCTTCGACCTGCTGCAGCGCAAGGGTCTGGCGAAGCGAATCACCGAGGACGACCAGATCGACGAGGCCGTCAACACACCACCGCAGACCACCCGCGCGAAGCTGCGTGGCGACTTCATCACGGCCGCGCAGGAGGCAGGCCGCGACTTCACCGTGGACTGGGTGCACCTGAAGCTCAACGATCAGGCGCAGCGGACTGTGCTCTGCAAGGATCCGTTCCGGTCGGTCGACGAGCGAGTAGATCGGCTGATCGCGTCGATGTAGCGTCACGCCGCGCGACTCGGGCGCGCCTTGGGGTGTCTGTCGCCGACGATCCGACCGCGGCCCACTAGGCTCTCATCCGTGGCGATTTCGAAGGTCGAGCGGTTGATGAATCTTGTCATCGCCCTGCTCTCGACCAGGCAGTACCTCACCGCTGAGCGGATTCGGGAAAGCGTCGCAGGCTACGACGATTCGACCAGCTACGACGCGTTCAGCCGGATGTTCGAACGCGACAAGAACGAGTTGCGCGATCTCGGTGTCCCCCTCGAGACCGGGGTTGCGTCGAGATTCTCCACGATCGAGGGTTACCGGATCAATCGCGATGCTTACGAGCTTCCCGAGATCGACCTGACGAGCGCCGAGGCCGCTGCAGTGGCTGTCGCCGCGCAGCTGTGGGAATCACCGGAACTTGCATCGGCGGTGCAAAGCGCGCTGATCAAGCTGCGAGCTGCGGGCGTGCAGGTGGACCAGGATTCGGGGTCGGCCGCCGTCACCGCTTTCCCTGCGCGCACGCGCGGATCCGAACCTGCACTCGGCAAGCTGCTTGCCGCGATCGACTCGGGCCAGGCTGTCCACTTCGAGCACCGCAGTGCCGCCAACGAGCCTTTCCGACAGCGCAACGTCGAACCGTGGGGCGTGGTGACGCACAACGGGCGCTGGTACTTGGTTGGCCAAGATCTGGATCGCGACGCCGTTCGGACCTTCCGGTTGTCCCGAATCGGCGATGACGTCACGACCTATGGGCCGATCAACCATGTCCGGAAGCCAGACGAGGTCGATCTCCGCGACATCGTCGACAGAGTCGTCGGTTCGTCCTACGTCACCGGCACTGCGACGGTCTGGGCCGCGGACGGCCGTGCACACGAATTGCGCCGAATCGGACGTGCGACAGGACAGCGGGAGATCGGCGTTCGGATGGGGACTGTGCTCGAGATTCCGGTGCGCTCGTGGGACTGGATCGCGCGCTTGATCGCCGGTCACGGTCCCGACGCGTTGGTGATCGAGCCCAAGGAACTGCGCGACGACGTCGTCGATCGGTTTCGCGCGATAGCCGGACTCGGCACCGAGGTGCGCCGATGAGCGCGCGACTGTCCGTTCGCCTCGCGCGGCTGCTGAACATGGTTCCGTACTTCATCGCCAACCCAGGAATCTCCGCTGCAGAAGCCGCCGGCGAACTCGGTGTGACGACGAAACAGCTGATGGACGACCTCAATCAGCTCTGGATGTGCGGCTTACCCGGCTACGGACCGGGCGATTTGATCGATCTGTCGTTCTCCGAGGAGAGCATCGAAGTCACCTTCTCCGCCGGAATCGACCGTCCGCTGCGCCTTACCTCCACCGAGGCGACCGCGCTGCTGGTGGCATTGCGTTCGATCGTAGAAATGCCCGGCATGGTCGATCCGACAGCCGCGCAGGGAGCAATGGCAAAGATCGAGTCCGCGGCCGGCGCTGCGGCGGTGCGGCAGAACGGCCACAAGCCCCTCCACAACGGCACCGCCACGGTGGCCGAGGACCCTGCAGCGGCAGTGGTTCGTACGGCGTTGCAGAATTCGCATGCACTCCGGCTCGTGTACTACTCGGCGAGCCGCGACGCGGAGTCCGACCGGATTGTCGACCCGATTCGAATCGTGTTGGTGGACAACCACAGCTATCTGCAGGCCTGGTGCCGGCAGGCCGAAGCTGTCAGGCTGTTTCGGTTCGATCGAATCGATGAGGCGACCGAACTCGATGAGCCGGCACGGCCTCCCGCCGATGCGCTGCACGAGGATTCCGCGCTCGAACTGTTCAGCGACAACCCGGCGCTGCCGCTCGCTCGGCTCAAGATCTCGTCGAGCTATGCCTGGGTACTTGATCACTATCCGATGGACACACTTGCTGTGAACGACGACGGGAGCATCGAGGCGACCATGCGATTTGCCACCCTGGATTGGATGGCCCGGCTGGTACTCGGATTCGGGGCCGGCATCACCGTGCTCGACCCGCCCGAGCTGGTCAAAGCTCTGCGCGACCGGTCGAGTGCCGCGCTGGCTGCATACAGCGATCTCGAGGCGGCCAGTTGATGCGTAGCGATATGGAGGTCTGCGTCTTCGGCGCGGGCAGCATCGGCTGTTACTTCGGGGGACGCTTGGCTGCGACGGGCACGCGAGTGACACTGATCGGTCGGCCGAAGATGATCGAGGAAGTGTCGGCGAACGGTCTGCACATCACCGACCTGCACGGCGGCCACTACGACGTCGATCCCGCAGAAATCCGGTTCGCGACGAACCCCGATCGGGCGAAGAACGCAGACTTGATCCTCATCACCGTCAAGGCATCGGCAACAGATGAAGTTGCTCGCACACTCGCGCCACTTGTTCGCCCCGGGACTGTCGTCATCATTCTGCAGAACGGCGTCGACTTCTCCGACAGTGTTCGCGAGGCGCTGCCGACATGCACGGTGTTGCCCGGTGTCGTGATGTTCAACGTCATTCGTCAGGGCTCAGGACGCTTTCATCAGGGCAGCGACGGTGAGATCGACGTCGAGGCGAGCCCCGCCCTCGACGCGTTTTCCGATGCGTTTCGCTCGGCAGGCCTACCGCTGTTGCGCCGACCGGACTTGGTACCGGTGCAGTGGGGAAAGCTCGTGCTCAATCTGAACAACGCAATCAACGCGCTGTCCGGTGTGCCGCTGCAAGAAGAACTCTCGCAGCGCGGTTACCGACTGTGCCTATCGCTTGCACAGCGCGAGGCACTCGCATTGCTGAGCGAGGCGGGAATCCGGCCCGCCTCCATGACGCGGCTCTCACCGGCCGTCGTGGCTCGTGGTTTGCAGATGCCGAACTTCATCTTCCGTGCGGCAGCGAAGAGCGTGTTCGACATCGACCCGCTCGCCCGGTCCTCGATGTGGGAGGACTTCGAGGCGGGCCGAAAAACGGAGATCGACCGGCTGTGCGGCGAGGTCGTCCGTCTTGGGGAAAGGCTCGGCCGTCCTGCACCCATCAACGCGCGTCTGGTCGAACTTGTCGAGGTGGCAGAATCCGGCGGGCGGCGCCAATGGTCCGCCATCGAGTTGCTGCGTACGCTGCGGGCCGCGGCAAAGGAAGCCCAGGCCTGAACGCACCGCGAACTCCCAGCTCGCGGCGCCGCTGCGTGGTGTGGGGTCCGGTAGCATCGGTTTTATCGAATTCTGGAGGTAGATATGGGCGCAATGAGCTGGTGGCATTGGGCAATCGTGCTGATCGTCGTCGTGGTGTTGTTCGGGTCGAAGCGGCTGCCGGACGCCGCTCGTGGACTTGGACGTTCGCTACGCATCTTCAAGAGTGAGATCAAGGAGATGCAGAACGACGGGACGGCGCCTGCGCCGGAACAGCAGCCCACAGCGCAACTTCCGCAGGGTCAACAGGCTCCGCAGCAGTTCACATCGACTGAAAATGTAGATCCCAAGTCGGCTTAGTCCCACATACCGTGGCAGCCGGGGTGAACGGTTTCACCCCGGTACAGCGCTGACCGCAGGAGACAAGTACAGGTGCGCATACCGTTCGACCCGCGCCGCAGCAAGCGCAGAACCAATCCCGACGGCACGATGTCGTTGGTCGATCATCTGTTTGAGCTGCGTACGAGACTGCTGATCGCCGTGGCGGCCGTCCTTGTGACGACGATCGTCGGCTTCTTCTGGTACTCCCACCAGATATTGGGGATCGACAGCCTCGGCGAGCTGTTGCGCGGCCCGTATTGCTCGCTTCCGGTGAGCGCGCGGGCGGATCTGAGCGGGGAAGGGACGTGTCGGTTGCTTGCGACCGGGCCGTTCGAGCAGTTCATGCTGCGGTTCAAGGTCGGGCTGACTGCCGGCATCGTGCTCGCCTGCCCGATTTGGCTTTACCAGATGTGGGCGTTCATCACGCCTGGCCTGTATGCGAAAGAGCGGCGCTACGCGGTCGGCTTCGTTGCATCCGGCGCGGTCCTGTTCGTCACCGGCGCTGTGCTGGCGTACCTCGTGGTCTCGAAGGCACTGCATTTCCTGCTCACCGTCGGCGACAACGTACAGATCACGGCGCTGAGTGGTGATCAGTATTTCGGCTTCATCATCAATCTGCTGATCATCTTCGGCGTCAGTTTCGAAATACCGCTGCTCATCGTCGCGTTGAACTTTGTCGGTGTGCTGACGTACGCCCGGCTCAAGGCGTGGCGTCGGGGACTGATCTTCGCGCTCTTCGTTTTCGCCGCGATCGCGACTCCAGGGTCGGATCCGTTCTCCATGCTTGCGTTGTCGCTTGCGCTGACGCTGCTGCTCGAAGTCGCAATCCAGGTCGGGCGAATACACGATCGCCGCAAGGCAAAAAAGCAGGCTGTGACGGGTTGGAACGACGTGGCCGATGACGAAGCCTCGACCATCACATCGCCGACCGCCGTACCCGAACCGGACCGCGCAGACTTCTCGGACACCCTCTGACGTGGCCGATACCCGCTCCCAGCTCGACGCATTCGCCGCGCAGCTGAGCTTCCCCCTCGATCGCTTCCAAATCGATGCTTGCGAGGCACTCGAAGCCGGCCACGGCGTGCTCGTATGCGCACCGACCGGGGCAGGCAAGACCGTCGTCGGCGAATTCGCCGTCCACCTCGCGCTCGAATCAGGCGCGAAGTGCTTCTACACCACGCCGATCAAGGCGCTGAGCAATCAGAAGTTCGCGGACCTCACCGCGCGGTACGGGCGCGGCTCGGTGGGACTGCTCACCGGGGACCAGAGCATCAACGCCGACGCACCTGTCGTCGTCATGACGACCGAAGTGCTCCGGAACATGTTGTACGCCTCCTCATCAGCGTTGCGCGGGCTGTCGCATGTGGTGATGGACGAGGTGCACTTCCTTGCCGACCGGTTCCGTGGGGCGGTGTGGGAAGAGGTCATCCTGCATCTACCCGAGGACGTTCGGCTGGTCAGCTTGTCGGCGACGGTAAGCAACGCCGAGGAATTCGGCGCCTGGATGGAAACCGTGCGGGGCAATACGAGAATTGTCGTCGACGAGATCCGACCGATCCCGCTGTGGCAGCACATTCTGGTCGGCCGTCGTTTGTTCGATCTGTTCGACGCGAAGGCGCAGGCCAGTCGGCCGAATGCCGCTGTTGTCGTCGATCAGGATCTGATCAGGCACATCAAGCAGAAGAAGGCACTCGACCGGAACAGCTCGTACGAACCTCGCGGTCGCGGCCGTGGCGCACCCCGACGTGATTTTCGGCCGTTGCCACGTCCGGAAGTTCTTGCCCGACTCGATGAGGAAGGACTGCTGCCGGCGATCACTTTCGTGTTCAGCCGCGCAGGTTGCGACGCGGCATTGACGCAGTGCCTGCGCTCGCCGCTGCAGCTCACCACACCTGAGCAGACGGCTGAGATCGTCACGATCATCGAGAAGCACACCGGCGAACTCCCAAAGGCAGATCTCGAAGTACTCGGTTACTGGGAATGGCGTGAAGCGCTGGAACGCGGCCTCGCCGCGCACCATGCCGGAATGCTGCCCGCCTTCCGCCACACCGTAGAAGAACTCTTCGTGAAGGGCCTCGTCCGAGCGGTATTCGCCACGGAGACACTGGCACTCGGGATCAATATGCCGGCACGAACGGTGGTGTTGGAGCGACTGGTGAAGTACAACGGCGAAACGCACGCCGAGTTGACGCCGGGCGAGTACACGCAGCTGACCGGCAGGGCGGGTCGGCGGGGTATCGATGTCGAGGGCCACGCGGTGGTCCTGTGGCACCCAGATCTGGATGCGACTGCGGTAGCTGGATTGGCCTCGACCCGCACCTATCCACTGCGCAGCTCGTTTCGGCCGGGCTACAACATGTCGATCAACTTGATCGACCGGATGGGCCATGTCGAATCCCGCAACTTGCTTGAGCGGTCGTTCGCCCAGTTCCAGGCCGACAAATCAGTTGTCGGGCTCGTGCGCGGAATCGATCGCAACGCGAAGGACATCGAACGCCTGCGGGAGCAACTCGGCGACGACTACCTCGAATATGCCGCTCTGCGGGAACGTATTCGCGGTCGCGAGCGCGAGCTGGAACACCAAGGGCGCCAAGACCGGCGCGGCGCAGCAGTCGAGGCTCTTGCATCGCTACGGCGTGGTGATGTGATTGCCATCCCGGTCGGGCGCCGATCGGGTCTTGCGGTGATCCTCGAGGCAGACGATGACGGCGGAGATCCGCGGCCGCTCGTCCTGACCGAAGACAAGTGGGCGGGTAGGGTCTCGGCCGCTGATTTCCCGTCGCCCGCCGAGGCACTCGGCCGGATGCGGCTACCCCGACACGTCGATCATCGGACCGCACGCGCCCGTCGGGACCTGGCATCAGCGTTGCGCAGTACCGGATTCACCGCACCACACCGGCAGGGCAAACGCGGTGGAAAAGCCGCCGACGATCGCGAATTGGCGACGTTGCGGCGGGCTTTGCGAGCCCATCCGTGTCATAGCACCGCCGACCGCGACCAGCTAGGCAGGGTCGGCGAGCGGTACAGCCGACTGGTTCGCGAAACCGAGTCGATGCGCCAAAAGGTATCGGCGACAACCAATTCGCTTGCCCGCACGTTCGACCGGATCCTCGCGTTGCTCGGTGAGCGCGGATACATCGCCGACGATGCAGTAACAGCTGACGGCCGCCGGCTGGGCAGGATCTACTCCGAGAGCGACCTGCTGGTGTCGGAATGTCTGCGCCAAGGT
This sequence comes from Mycobacteriales bacterium, assembly GCA_038256175.1. GTDB lineage: Bacteria > Actinomycetota > Actinomycetes > Mycobacteriales > Mycobacteriaceae > Antrihabitans. Next base: position 4,125 of record JBBSKP010000129.1, on the reverse strand, counting down.
GTGTGGGCAGGCCTTGGGCCCGCGGAACTCGCGGCAGTTGCTTCCTCGGTCGTGTACGAATCGCGCCAAGAGGGTGGCTTCCCGGTGCCGACAGGTCCCACGGGGTCGATCCGACACGCCGTCACCGAGACGATTCATCTGTGGGGCGAACTGCGGGCCGACGAGATACGGCACAAGCTGCCCGTCACGCGGGAGCCCGACCTGGGATTCGTGTCGGCCATGTACAAGTGGGCACGCGGTGAACCCCTGGTAGAGGCGCTTATTGCCGCCGGCGACCAGGGGAAGGCTTTGTCCGCAGGTGATTTCGTGCGCTGGTGCAGGCAGGTGATCGATCTGCTCGATCAACTGCACAACACCGCCGAGGATCCGCAGATTCGGGCATCGGCGGTGAAAGCGGTCCGCGCAATCCGCCGGGGAGTTGTTGCGATCGACGCAGCGTGAGTGCTGCGATTGTGATTTGATTCCCCCCGCGATCCGACTTCGGTGCCGGGTGGGAGCTACCGTGTTTACAACACAGCGACGAGTGGAGGCGACGAGATGAGCGGACCATACGGGCCCAACGATCCGGACCAGGGTTGGGCGGGTCCTCGAGATCAGTCCGGCAACGACTCGCCGGGTAAGCCGGCCGACGACGAAGCGACGCGCGTGTTCAACCCGCCGCCCGCCGGACAGCAAGCACCAGGCCAGCAGTGGGGTCAGCAATGGCCGGGACAGCAGCCGCCGCAGGAACCGCAGTGGGGCCAGCAGCCGACGCAGCAGGCACCGAACCAACAGGCACCGAACCAACAGTGGGGGCAGCAGCAGCCGCCACCTGGGCAACCGTGGGGACAGCAGCCGGCCACGCCAGCGCCCGGTCAGAATTGGGGCCAGCCACAGCCGCCGCAAACGCCGGGCCAGAGTTGGGGACAGCCAGCCGGCCAGCAGTGGGGCCAGCAGCCACCTGCCGGGCAGCAGCCGTACGGTGCTGGGCAGCAACAGTATCCGCAGTACGGTGGGTCCTTCCCACAGTCGACAGCGGACACCGGCAAGAAGTCGAAGCTCCCCCTGATCATCGGCGCAGTCGTTGCTCTTCTGGTGATTGCCGGCATCGTCGTTGCCGCGCTTATGTTCCTCGGCAAGGACAAGCTCGATCAGAACGCAGCACAGGAGGGTGTGCAGAAGATTCTGACCGAGTCCTACGGCGCGGAGAACGTCACCGACGTCAGCTGTCCGTCCGGCGAAGAAGTCAAGAAGGATGCGCAGTTCACCTGCAAGGTGAAGGTCGACGGCGAGGACAAGACCGTCACGGTGACATTCACCGATGACGAAGGCACCTACGAAGTGGGACGTCCGAACTAACTCCCCAGCCACGAACTAGCCGACGCACACTCCGTCGGCTAGTTCGAGGCTGGTCAGTTCGCTGCCGCCATTGCGGCGATGAGCCGACCTATCGGGCTATCCGCATTGAGCTGGGTTGCAAGACTTTCCAGGCGCGCTGCGTCCACAGGTACGTTGGGCAGCACGTCGCTACGCGAGAGTTTCACCTCGGCGTTGCGGACTACGCGCACTACCGGCGCTGCGGCGTCGAGATAGTCGGCGGCGGCAGCCAATTTCACCCGCAGGCCCTGTGCGATATCCGAATCTGGATCGTCTACGGCTGCCCGAAGAGCGTCGAGCGAACCGAATCGCATCATCAACGATGACGCCGATTTCTCGCCGATACCCTTCACGCCAGGCAGTCCATCGGACGCGTCGCCGCGCAGCGTTGCGAGATCGGCGTACGCGTTTCCCGCATTTTCCACTGGCACTCCGTATTTGGACGCCACCTCCGCCGGACCGAACAGTTCGGCCTTGGCCAGGCCGCGTCCGACGTACAGCACCCGAACGGGAACCGGTCCGTCGTCATTCGCCAGTTGCAGCAAGTCCCGATCACCACTGACGACGACGACATCGTCCGTCCGCTCCTGTGTGGCAAGGGAACCCAGGACATCGTCCGCCTCGAGGCCTTCGGCGCCTCCGGTCGCGATGCCGGCCGCTTCTAGCACAGCCATGATCATCTCGACCTGTGGTGTCAGCAGGTCGGGAACTTCCTCGGTGTTGCTCGCCGCACCCCCCGGCGCAAGACGATGAGTTTTGTAAGTCGGTACGGCGTCGACGCGGAACTGTGGTCGCCAATCGAGGTCGAGGCAGACGACGAGCCGGCTGGGGGAGTGCCGGTTGATCAGCTGGGCAACCATGTCGGTGAAACCCCGCAGCGCGTTCACCGACCTACCGTCGGGGGCTTTCATCGAATCGGGAACGCCGTGGAAGGCACGGAACCAGAGACTCGCACCGTCGAGAAGTAGCAGAGGTCCACTCATGGTGCTCAGGCTATCGCCGCGCCCCACCGTTAGCCTGGTCGGTATGAGTTCCGGAACCGATTCGCGCTTCCCGACGTCCACCTACGCCAGCCGCCTCGAGCGGGCTGCCGAACTTGCGAGCAAGGCCGGCCTCGACGGTCTGCTGATCACGCCTGGACCTGACCTGCGGTATCTGATCGGCTCCCGTGCGGAGTCGTTCGAGCGCTTGACATGCCTCGTGATTCCCGCCGACGGAAGCCTCGCGTCGGTTGTTGTGCCGAGACTCGAGCTCGCCGGGTTGGGCGGTTCTGCTGCTGCGGATCTTGGGCTCGACCTGCTGGACTGGGTCGACGGCGCAGATCCGCACGGCATTGCCGCGTCCGTCTTGCCACGGAATGCGCGGACCGCGGTCGCCGATGCCATGCCTGCGCTGCACCTCGTACCGCTTGCCGACCGGCTCGGGTTGTTGCCGATCCTTGCAACCGATGTCCTCCGCGATCTCCGAATGATCAAGGATGCCAACGAGATCGAGGCGTTGCGGCGTGCCGGTTCAGCCATCGATCGGGTCCACGCCCGGATGGGCGAATGGCTGAAGGTCGGCCGGACCGAAGCGGAAGTCGCCGCCGACATCGAGGCGGCGATCCTCGAAGAGGGGCACACCGAGGCGGCGTTCATCATCGTCGGGGCCGGCGAGCATGGCGCAGACCCCCACCACGAGGTCTCCGATCGGCGAATCGATGCCGGCGACGTAGTTGTCGTCGATATCGGCGGACCGGTGGAGCCCGGCTACAACTCCGACTCCACGCGGACCTACAGCCTCGGCGAACCGAGCGCTGAGATCGCGGCCCAGTTCACGGTCCTCGAGGAGGCGCAGGCGGCTGCGGTGGCGGCTGTGCGTCCCGGAGTGGCCGCGGAGGCAGTCGATGCTGCCGCCCGCGATCTACTCGCGGCAGCGGGCCTCGCAGAGGCGTTCGTGCACCGGACCGGGCACGGCATCGGGCTATCCGTACACGAAGAGCCGTACATCGTCGCGGGCAACACGATCGAACTTGCGCAAGGGATGGCGTTCAGCATCGAGCCGGGGATCTACTTCGGTGGAAAGTGGGGCGCGCGGATCGAGGACATCGTTGTGGTGACCGCCGACGGTTGCGAGTCTCTCAACAACCGCCCGCACGGCCTCACGGTGCTCTGACGGCGCTAGCTCAGCTAGTGAAAACGGAACTGCACAGAACTCGCTGGACATCGATCTCGATGACAACGCGCTTGGGGTTCACGCGCGGTTGCCGATACCGCACCGCGTAGCGAGCGACGGCGTCCGCCACAGCGTCGGCATCGCTGAGCACCTTTGCTGGGCCTTCGAGAGTGATCCACCGGGCACCTTCGACGGAACTCACGGCAGCGTACCCACCGCGAGCGGCGTTGAGCGCCTTCTGTGAACCACCACTTGTGATGATTCGCGCCTTCTTCGTCTCGTCGTCCCAGGTGAACCCGACTGCGACAACGTGAGGCGTTCCGTCCGGTCGCAGTGTCGTCAGGGTCGCGAGATGGCGTTCCCGCACGAATTCGAGTGCTGAATCGGTCAACGCAACAGTCTGTGAGGGGGTGCTCGGCATGCCACGACGCTAATCCAGGAGACTGATCGGGTGGTGTTGGGATCGGATAAGTTGGCGCACGGCGCCGTGCTGTTGCTCGGTGGGCGTAGCGAGATCGGGCTCGAGGTAGCGCAGCGCTTGGCGCCCGGCCGCACGGTAATTCTCGCGGCCCGTCGTAGCGACCAACTTGCGACGGAGCAGCAGCACATGCTTAC
>JBBSKP010000128.1:0-14930 GCA_038256175.1 Mycobacteriales bacterium | reverse complement strand
TTCGATGGCGGCAACAGCGTCGTCGATCATGGCGGCAACAAGATCGAAGCTCTGACCGCGGACACATTCGTCCAGTTCGTGCCGCCGCTCGATGGCAACCCGCTCACTCGTGAGTGGTTCCACAACGGCCGCGCGGCCTTCCAGATCACCGGCCCGGATGCGGACGCGTTCGAAGGCACGATCACCATCGGCTACCAGGTCGGCTACCCCGCCACCTTCGATGGTCACATCATCTTCAAGTGGCAGACGCCTGACCTGGAACTCGACTTGGGTGCCGACAATAGGGGTGGCGCTGGCGTAGATCTGGCGTTCACCAACCTCATCCCGGTCATCGGCTTCGACGCGACCGTCGGCTTCGGCCCCGGCATCGTGGATGTGCCGGCTGCCTCGGGTGACATCTCCGGTGCATCGGGTGACATCGCACTGTCCAACTTCCAGGGCACAGCGACTGGCGTACTTGGAACGACCAGCATCCGTCCGTACGTGACGGTCGTCAGCGCAGCCGGTGACTCGGTAACCGCTTACGGTCCGATCTTCCGGAACTGATCGCATTACCTCGCTACAAACAACTGTGCCCGTCCGGTTCTCCGGTCGGGCACAGTTGTTTTTGGTGATCAGACCTCTTGTCGGCCACCAGATTCGGTGCCCGTGGACTTTGCGTCGCCGGCGAGAAGATCGCGAATCTGAACCAGCACCTCCGAGTCGGTGAGAGCCTCGACGTCGTCGCCCACTGCAGCGCGGCGCTTCTTGATGGTCTCGAGCGGCAGCACGATCAAGAAGTAGACGACGGCCGCAATCATCAGGAAGTTGATTGCCGCCGTGACCACAGCGCCGACGTTGATGAACGTTTCCGGGTTGTCGCTGATGACCGTGAAGCCCCAGCCCTGCTCGTTCGAACCACCGAGTGCAGCGATCAGCGGGTTGATGATGTTGTTGCTGAACGCAGTCACGATCGCGACGAACGCAGTACCGATGACGACGGCAACTGCCAGGTCGACAACGTTTCCGCGCATCACGAAGTCTTTGAACCCCTTGAGCATCCCCGAACTCCAATCTGTTAGTCAGCCTGGGTATTGGCAAGAATGCTAATTGACTTTGGTGAACGGTGTCCGTAAACACCGCGCTGCGTAGGCGATTCGATGTCAGCGAAGCACGACGGTCAGTGCACTTGTCAGCGACGCGATGGCAACCGCGCTCGCGGCCTGCGCTGGCAGGGCGAGCATGACGACTTGTTCGGCGCCGCCCCGGCCGCCCTTGGCTTGCGACACCAGCACAACTACCGCGTCGGTTGCGAGCGGTGTCGTGGCCGCCGGTTGGTCCGACTCGGGATCGGAGCCGGCCGTCAGAACATCGACCCTGTCGCCCTCTCGCAACAGTTCGGCAAATCCCGCATCGGCGAGCCTGATGGGAACGATTCGAGCGTCTGCGGTGCCGACCGACACGGCGGCCAGGCGTGGGCTGATGACCGCAATATCGGTGAGTGTCTGGCCCTTTCGGGTTGCGCCGGCAAGCGTGCGCCCCAGCACCGCGTTCGGATCCCTGATCACTCCGTCGGGCGCGGATCCGGATTCGTGTTCCACGGTCAGGAGGTCGACCGCTTCGATGACGTGTCCGGGAGAGAGGTCCTGGCTCGCGACGACGACAGATACGTGCTGGGAGTCGGGGTCACCGCGGAAAAAGAGGGCCACCGCCAGCGCGGCCAGCAGGCCGGCCGCAATGCGTCGTGCTGCGACGGTCCGCGCCCAATTCGGCTTGGTGAGTTCTGCGAGACGATGCGACAGGGTTGGCCCGAGTGTGCGGTCGGGCGCGCGGCGATCCATATGCGAAGAGTAGGGCCACCCAGCGCTCGGACAGCCGCGTAGAACGCGGTCTGTGGATAGAAAAAGTGCTGTGGATAACTACCGAACTAGCTGGCCACGGCCTTGTTTGCAGCGGGCGAGGTGGACCCGGACGACGACGAATCAGATTTTGCAGCGGGCTTGGATGCGGAGTCGGACTTCTTCTCGCCACCGGACTTGTCGCTGCCGGACTTCTCGCTGCCGGACTTCTCGCTCGACGACGCTGCCTCACTGGCGACGGCTGCGCCGCCGCTGCGGCTGTCGGTGCGGTAGAAGCCGCTGCCCTTGAATACGATCCCGACGGCATTGAAGAGCTTGCGCAACCTGCCGGAGCACTCCGGGCACACGGTCAACGAATCGTCCGAGAACGACTGAACAATGTCGAATCGGTTGTCGCACTCGGTACACGCGTACGAGTAGGTGGGCACTGGTTCCTCCGCTTGGTCTTCAAACGTCAAGGTCTTCAAACCTCGAGTGTTAGCACTCTACAGGCGACAGTGCCAACGCCGCTATGGCGAGAGATATTCCCCACCAAGGCCTTGCAGTCCCGCCGTCGGCGTGAGCGCCCAGCCGATCCGCTTGTCGTGCGCCTCCTCGGGCAGTTGAGGTACCACTTCGTCGTCTCGAACTACTGCAACGAGGCGAGCTTCGGACCCTGCCAACACGAGCGAGCGATCGTAGAAACCGGCGCCGCGACCAAGCCGAACTCCACGCCGATCCACGGCCAGTGCCGGTATCAGGACGAGGTTCGCAGCAGCGATGGCGTTGCTACCCAGCACGGGTCCGCTCGGCTCGCGCAGTCCGTAGGGCGCTCGGACGAGATCCGCCGAGCCGCCGTAGTTTGCCCAGTTCAGGGCCCCTGGCTCGCGGGCGAGGGGAAGCAGGACGGTGGCGCCCGCCGACCGCAGCACATCGAGCAGCTCGATCGAACCCGGTTCGCTGCCGACCGGAACGTATGCGCACACGGTGTCGCCGGTCGTGACGAGCGATCGTGCGTGGCGGACAAGTCCGGCCGCTTCGTGCTCGCGCTGCTTCACGTCGAGAGCAGCCCGACTTTGGAGTATCCGTCGCCGCCACTCGTCCTTGGAGCGTGTGTGTGCCCGATCAGGGGCGTCCCGATCGTCTCCCGGCGCGTTCACGCGGTTCACCTTAGGCTCTTGCCGACATACATGGCCTTCGCGAATAGATAAGGTGTTGGGTATGACTCCAGCTGGCGCCGATGCCCCGCGATGCTTCCGGACCGCGGTTGTGCCAGCCGCCGGGCTCGGCACACGCTTCCTACCGGCGACCAAGACGGTTCCCAAAGAACTCCTTCCGGTGGTTGATACGCCAGGGATCGAGCTGGTCGCGGGTGAAGCCGCCGACTCGGGTGCGCAACGGCTGGTGATTGTCACGTCACCGGGCAAGGACGGGGTCGTCGCACATTTCGTCGAGGACCTTGTCCTCGAGAGCAAGCTCGAAGAAAAAGGCAAGTACAAACTTCTCGAGAAGGTACGAATCGCGCCAGGCCTGCTCGAGGTCGAATCCGTCGTGCAGGAGCAGCCCCTTGGGCTCGGGCATGCGGTACTGCAGGCGGAGCAGGTGCTCGACGACGACGAAGATGCGATCGCAGTGCTGCTGCCCGACGATCTCGTGCTTCCGCGCGGGGTCCTCGACGTGATGTCGCGCGTCCGCCGGAAGCGGGGCGGGTCGGTGCTGTGCGCAATCGACGTGCCGAAGGATCAGGTCTCCGCCTACGGTGTGTTCGAAGTCGAAGAAGTGCCCGATGCGGTGAACCCGAACGTTCTCAAGGTCCTCAGCATGGTGGAGAAGCCGGCCATCGAGGATGCACCGTCGACCTTCGCCGCAGCAGGCCGATATCTGTTGGACCGGAAGATCTTCGACGCGCTGCGCAGGATCAAGCCGGGCTCCGGTGGTGAGCTCCAACTCACCGACGCCATCGCTCTGCTCATCGCGGAGGGCCACCCCGTGCACGTCGTGGTTCATCGCGGATCGAGACACGACCTCGGAAATCCCGGCGGGTACCTGCGCGCTGCGGTTGACTTTGCCTTGGAGCGCGAAGAGTACGGTCCATCGCTGCGTGAGTGGCTCACACATCGTCTGAGTGACGACTGGGCGCCGCAGCTCACGACATACGAGTAAGACGGACGAGTAAGCCGGAGTGGGCAAGTCCGAAGCGAGCGACATTTGACACAGGAAGGGAGCCATGCGCTCGGTTGAGGACCAGCAGACCAGGGTGACCGCCGCGGCAGTGGCTCCGCGGCCGGTCCGGGTTGCAATCTCCGAGGCGCAGGGGTTGCTGTGTGCCGAAGATGTCGTTACCGAACGTCCGCTGCCTGGATTCGATCAGGCGGCCATCGACGGCTATGCGGTACGCAGCGTGGACGTGGCCGCGGCGGGATCGGATGTGCCCGGAGCTGACGGTGAGCCGGCGGAGGTGACGCTTCCCGTAGTCGGTGAGGTTTCGGCCGGCTCGCGGCATCCGACGAGGTTGCAGCCGCGGCAGGCACTTCGGGTCGATACCGGCGCGCCGTTACCGACGCTCGCGGACGCCGTTCTCCCGCTCGACCGCACCGACAGCGGTCGAGCGCGAATCAAGGTCTACAAGCCGGTGCGCTCGGGCGAATACGTACGCCGCATCGGCGACGACGTGCAGCCCGGTGACGTTGCCGTGCGGTCAGGGACCATCATCGGCTCCGCCCAAGTGGGTTTGCTTGCCGCTGTCGGCCGCGACAAGGTGCTGGTTCATCCGCGTCCGCGCTTGTCGGTGATCTCGGTCGGTGACGAACTGGTCGACATCGATCGCACGCCCGGGCCAGGTCAGGTCTACGACGTGAATTCCTACGCGCTCGCTGCCGCCGCTCGCGATGCCGGCGCCGACGTCAACCGTGTTGGCATTGTCAGCGGCGACCCGCGCAGGCTGCGCGAGGTGGTCGAGGGCCAGCTGATTCGCTCCGAGGTTGTCGTTATCGCCGGCGCTGTCGGCGGAGGCGCGTCCGATCAGGTGCGCGACGTGCTCGCTGACCTGGGTGATCTGGGAGTCGAGCGAGTGGCCATGCATCCGGGTTCGGTGCAGGGTTTCGGCCGCCTCGGTCGCGACGAGGTCCCGACGTTCCTGCTGCCGTCGAATCCGGTGAGTGCGCTCGTCATATTCGAGGTCATGATCCGCCCGCTCATCCGTATCGCACTGGGCAGACGGCAACCGATGCGCCGGGTGATTCAAGCGCGCACGGTTGCGCCGATCACGTCGATCAAGGACCGCAAAGGCTTCCTGCGAGCACAACTCATGCGGGACGAATCCACAGGTGAGTACCTGGTGCAGGCGCTCGGCGGTGCGCCCGGCGCGTCGTCGCACCTGCTGGCCACACTCGCCGAGGCGAACTGTCTGGTCCTCATCGATCCGGAGGTCACCGAGATTCGCACTGGCGACGAGGTCGATGTCGCATTTCTCGCGCAGCGCGGTTGAGGAGCGCCGACGTGAGTACCAACGTGCTCAAATGGACCAGCCATCCTGGTTGGCCGGCAGATCTCGGCCCGCTGCGAGTCGCCGCCGGGCAAGTCACTTTGCGGCCGATCCGGTTGCGTGACGGCGCAGCCTGGAGCCGGATCCGGATTCGCGATCGCGATCATCTGCAGCCGTGGGAGCCGACCGGAACGGGTCCCTGGGAAGCGCGCCATCACGTGTCCAACTGGCCCGGGTTGTGGTCGAGTCTCAAATCCGAGGCACGCAAGGGACACATGATCCCGATGGTGATCCAGGTCGACGGCGAGTTCTGCGGCCAGATCACCGTCGGAAACATCATCCGTGGAGCTCTGCGGTCGGCATGGATCGGGTATTGGGTCGCCAAGGACGTCGGCGGCCAGGGAGTTGCGACGGCAGCGCTCGCGCTCGGCCTCGATCATTGTTTCGGTGCCGTCGGCCTGCACCGTGTCGAAGCGACTGTTCGCCCGGAAAACCTTGCAAGTCAAGCGGTTCTGCGCAATGTCGGGTTTCGCGAGGAAGGCGTCTTGAAGCGCTACCTCGACGTCGACGGAGCGTGGCGCGACCATCTGATCGTCGGCATGACCGTCGAGGAAGTTGCCGGGACGATTGCTGATCGGTTGATCCGGACCGGCAAGGCGAACTGGGCTTGATCCGTCGCTAACCGTGTGACTGAAGTGACAGTTGTGTATCCAGGTACGGCGAGTCTGCGGGGTAGCCGAGGCCGCCAGCATTAGCCTTGCAGAGTCAGTGGTGCCGTCTGCGCTGGTTGCCGAACAGGAGGTGCTCACAGCTCATGCCGAACTCGATCTTGTGGATCGGACTGGTCGTGTTGTGGCTCTTTGTCCTGTTCCCGATGCTCGCCGATCGTCATCCACGCATCCGTCAGACGACAGATGCGGCGCTTGCCACACGTGTGCTGCACCGTGGCGGTTCGAGGCGCAAGACCGAACGCGGACCAGCCGCAGGCCACGAAAGTGATCCGGACTGGATCCCGGCCCCCGACTCGGAGCGAACTCACCGACGAGGCAATGTCGCGGAGGACCAGATGGATATCGACACAGAACAAGACGCTCGGCTGGACGTGAACGCGGAAGCGGACGTGACCGACCGTGACGATGGACCCGAATCCGACGACCGCTCCCGCGAATTCGTACCGGTCCGGCGCGGACGAGGTGGATTCGACCCGGAGGCAGACGCAATCGCGCGCGCGGCGCGCTACGCGTTCCGGCAACGTGCGGTCCTCGCGCTGCTCTTTGCAACGCTGGGAACGGCATCGCTCGGGTTTGTCATCGCTACCGGATTCTGGTGGTTGTGCGCTGCAGTGGTTGTCGCCCTTGGCGGATATCTGAGCTACCTGCGCAAGCAGGTCACGATGGAAGAGGAGATCCGTCGCCGCCGGATGGCTCGCCTCGGTCGCGCCCGCTTGGGTGTCGAGTCGCAGTCTGATGAAGAGTTACGGCTCACCCCTGCTCGGCTACGGCGCCCAGGCGCTGTGGTCCTCGAAACAGACGACGAGGATCCGGTCTTCGAGCACCTCGATCACATGACGTCCGGCGAGATCGTGCGCGTCACGGAACCGCCGTCAAGTGCGCAAATGCGAAGGGCTGCCGGGGAGTAGAAGGCTTGGCGCACAGGCATTGTTACCTCGATTCGGAAGACTCGCGAGGAGCCTGCTAAAGTTGCGCAACGCGGCTGAGACAGCGCGAGGGGCTGTAGCGCAGTTGGTAGCGCGCTTCGTTCGCATCGAAGAGGTCCGGGGTTCGATTCCCCGCAGCTCCACCAGGGAAACGCAGGCAGTTAGGCACTTTCTGAGCATTCGGAAAGTGCCTACTTTTTTGCCGCGGCAACGCTTGCTGGTTGGCTCTTCGCCAGAGCCTTCGGGATGGTGACGTCGACATCCCCGCTTTGACACTCTGAAACAGTCCAGAAGTACGATTGCTGCTAAATTGCATAACTCAATGTTTGTGGCTGGGGATATGCCAAAGTCCGACAACGGAATCAGCGCGTTGCGCGGGCCGAATGGTAGATATGTGAATCCGGCCGAATGTGAATGCCGGTCGGTTTAGCGCGGCTGTCCGATGAAAGCGAGATCAATCAACCTTTTCGTATGCGGAAATCGAGATCTCGCGCGGAATGAGTTATGTGGAACACCAGTTCTCATTCAACTTGTTATGGCCTCTACCTCGGCGTAAGCCAAGAATTAGCTTGTCTTCCGCAGGGTTTCGAATGGCGCTGAACCAGTCGATCGGCTTTCGAATCCGACTGGTCTACGTCTGGTATTTGGGCCGATAATCACATATGCAGCATCTTGTGCCCTGTTTCACGCGCTATCTTGCTGATCCATTTCCACATTGCGAACGTTACGCATGCCACTAGGCGGATGGGACCGACAATGACACTGCCCCTGACGACCACCGTGTTGCGAAATCCCGTCGAAGTCCCCGAAAAGCATTCCTATCGAATCTCTGATACTCCATACAAGTTTGTCGTGACGGTTCCGTCGGCCGCGCCCGATCTCTGGCAGGCGTATCTCGACGGGGCTCTGCAGAGCTATCGGAGCCACGGCGTCGAAGATGCCCTCGAATTCGACACGATTCGTTCAGGTGCAACGACTGGTCTGTTCTTCGTTGCGATGGACGGCCAGGACAACGTGGTCGCAGGCGTCCGCGTTCAGGGCCCCTACGCGAGCGTCGATGAGTCGCATGCGACTGTCGAATGGGCCGGTCATGCGGGCGAAGCAGAAGTTCGGAAGATGATCACAGATCGGCTGCCGTTCGGCGTACTCGAGATGAAGGGCGCATGGATTTCCGATCAGGCCCTCGGCAAGTCGGTCCTGGCGACGGCGATCGCGCGATGCGCTCTGATCGCGATGGCGATGCTCGACTCTCAGTTCGTCCTGGCCACAGCGGCGGAGTACGTTCTGTCCCAATGGACGGCGTCAGGTGCTGTCCTTGCTGCGTCGGTTCCGTCGGCGCCGTACCCATCGCCTGAGTATCGGACGAGGATGGTCTGGATGGATCGACGTACTTTTGCCACCCATGCGGATCCCGCGCAGGTTCCGAAGATGCTCAACGAGTTGATGGAACTGACCAGTAATGTCAACTGGAACACCGGAAGTCGGCATCTGCAGTCAGCGGGATCATGACAAGTGACAGTCAGGCGTGTGCGGTCCAGTTTCTCGACGAGCGCGTGGCGGAAGATCGCGACGTGCTCGCAGACCTGCGTGCCGATCGAGGCGTCGAGTTCATCGACATGCGCACGCGGCAACTCGAAAATCTGCGGAAGCTGTTGCCGGCGCCCAATGGTGCATTGCTCGACGAACCACACCGCTGGGCGTATTACCCGTGGCGGCGAGTTGTCGTGGGATTGGTCGGACCCAAGGCATTTCGCACACTTCGGCTCGACCGAAATCGAAACAAGATCACCACGATTGAGCAGGAGCGGCTCGGTGCCCTGACCATCGGAGTTGTGGGGCTCAGCGTCGGGCACTCGATTGCGCACACACTTGCGCTCGAAGGCATCTGTGGCGAACTGCGGCTCGCCGACTTCGACGAGATCGAGCTCACTAACCTCAACCGAATCCCTTGCACCCTAATGGATTTAGGAGTCAACAAGGCGATTGTTGCGGCACGGAGGATAGCCGAACTCGATCCCTATCTCCACGTCAAGGTGTTCACGACGGGGTTCACTGCGGCCGTGGCCGATGAATTCATGGACGGTCTCGACCTGGTGATCGAGGAAGCCGATTCGCTCGAGACGAAGGTTGCGGTGCGCGAGGCAGCACGCGAACGAACCATTCCGTTGATCATGGAGACGAGCGATCGCGGCATGCTGGATCTGGAACGCTACGACCTGGAGCAGACCAGACCCATATTTCACGGCTTGCTCGAGGACCTCGACCTCACTGGCTTGGCCGATTTGACCATGCAGGAACGGTTTCCGTACTTGCTGAAGTTTCTCGAGGCCGACCAGTTGTCACCACGATTGATCGCCTCGCGCGGTGAGATAGGTCGAACCCTGTCTACCTGGCCGCAGTTGGGTAGCGACGTGCAGCTCGGCGGCGCGACTGTTGCAGCAGCAGTGCGGCGGATCGGATTGCGCGATCCGCTCGCGTCGGGCCGCATCCGAATCGACGTCGAGGACATGCTCAATCGCATCCAGGAGCCAGGCGAACGGGCATTTCCCGACGAGGCGCTGAAGTCGACAGCCCGAAAGAACCTCGAGCTGCTGGTGACCGACGTTGCCGCGCGCCTGATGGGTGTCGACGCAACGACGATGGTCTCGATCACCGAAGGAATCCTCGCCGATCTGCGCACCTTCTTCGGTGTCGATCACACGTGCCTCCGGTACAACGACCACGACATCCGGGCAACCATTCTCGTCGCCGAGTGCCCTGCGCGAGAAGACATTCCAGATCCGGACCCGCTCGGGGTCATCTACTACGCCGACGCGGACGAGGTATTCGCGCAAGGTGAATTCGCCACCGAACCCGCGGTCGGCCGTCCTGGCAGAGGTACCCAGGGATACCAGGACCGGGTACGAGAAGGAGCGGGTGTCCCGGAAGCGTCGTTTCTGGCGTCGCCGCTCGTGTCCGGGGGAGTGTCGACCGGCTTCATCTCGCTGACGCGGTTCGGTGACCGGGTGTGGGATGCGGATGAGATCAACGCGATGAAGGCGATCGCGGCGCTTTTCGCGCAGTTGAAGATGCGCATCGAGGCGGAGGAACAGCTGCGCCACATCGCTGGCCACGACGATCTGACCGGTCTGTCGAACCGGCGAGCGTTGATCGACCATCTTGCGAAACGCCTGGAACCAGGAATGCCGGGGCCCGTCGCGATCTTGTTCGTCGATCTCGACCGGTTGAAGGCGCTCAACGACTTCCTCGGTCACTCTGCAGGGGACCAGTTCATCCAGGCGCTCGCGAAGCGTTTGCGGGATCAGACCGATCCGCGTGACATGATCGCCCGACTCGGCGGCGACGAGTTCGTCATCGTCCCGGCGGTACCGCTCACCACCGAGGGTGCGGAAAAGGAAGCCCACCGGATCCAGGGCCTTATCAGCGAACGTGTTGTGCTCGGCGGTGAACGTGTCAGCCGAAGCGTGAGTGTCGGCGTCGCTGTCGGTACGCCAGGCGAGATGGCCGTGACCGACGTCTTGCGCCAGGCTGACCAGGCAGTGCTCGTCGCCAAGGCGGCCGGCGGCAATGCGATCGTGGTCTTCACCGACGAGATGCGCTCGCAGTACGCCCTGCGGGACGACATCGAGCTGCATCTGCGCCATGCGATGGAGAGCGAATCCCTGCTGCTGCACTTTCAGCCCGAAGTGGACCTGCGGACCGGGAGGATACTCGCAGTCGAGGCGCTTGTTCGGTGGGAGCACCCGACGAGAGGTTTGCTGCAACCCGGCATGTTCATCGAGGTGGCGGAGGCGACGAACCTTGCGGGGGAGCTCGGACGGTGGGTGATCCGGTCGGCGTGCGAGCAGTTCGCGAGCTGGCGATCGCGCGGTCTCGCCACCGACATCGTGATGCGGATCAACGTCTCGCCGGTGCAGCTGGTCAGCCTTGACTTCGTCGGAACTGTGTCGGACGTGTTGCTGGAATTCGGCCTCGACGGACACTCCTTATGCCTCGAGATCACCGAGCACGTTGTTGTTCAGGATCTGACGCGAACGCGCGTCACTCTCGAAGGGCTCAATCGGATCGGCGTGCAAGTGGCGATCGATGATTTCGGTACGGGATACAGCTCGCTGTCGCACCTGAAGGCATTGAAAGTCGATGCATTGAAAATCGACCGCGGCTTCGTCACGCGCCTCGGCGAGGATTCGAACGACCTTGCAATAGTGAAATCAATTGTGGGTTTGGCGAGTTCGTTCGGACTGGATCTCGTAGCCGAAGGTGTCGAGACAGAAATCGCTGCACGGACACTGCTCGAACTGGATTGTTATCGCGCACAGGGCTTCCTCATTTCGCGACCTGTCCCGCCGTCCGAAATCGAAGTGTTGTTGTCGAAAGGATTTGTCGAACTCGACTTCGCGTCGACGACGTAACGCATTCGTGGCCGCGGGAATCGTGGTTGCTTGCCCGCGGTTTACCGTTGAATGGTGAATCTCCCTACGGCGCAGTAGGATGTCGCCGATCAGCCGGCTACACATCGGCTGCATCCGGCGTGGATTGTCGCGGCCGTGGCATTTGTCGCCTTGATCGGTGCCGCGGGGTTCCGGGCGGCACCTGGCGTATTGATGGTGCCGCTGGAGGACGAATTCGGCTGGTCACGGGGAATGGTGTCGTCGGCGGTCGGCGTGAACCTGGTGCTGTTCGGGCTCACCGCACCCTTCGCGGCCGCGCTGATGGACAGGTTCGGCATTCGGCCGGTGATCACCGGCGCACTTGTTCTGATCTCGGCGGGCAGTGGGCTGACAGTCTTCATGACGCAGGGTTGGCAGCTCGTGCTGCTGTGGGGTGTGCTCGTCGGGCTCGGCACCGGTTCGATGGCACTCGCGTTCGCGGCGACAATCGCCAACCGATGGTTTGTGCGGCGACGCGGCCTCGCTGATCATTGCGGGTGCTGCGTTACTCGTCGTGCCCCTGGTCATTGCATTGCTGCGCGACTACCCGATCGATCGCGGTGTGCGCCCGTATGGCGTGCGCTCCGACATCCCGCTTTCGCGCCCGCCGGCAGCCAAAGGCGCAGCGCGCAGCGCGATCTCGGCGCTGGTGCAGGCAGCCCGAACGCGCACCTTCTGGGCGCTCACCGCAGGTTTCGCAATCTGTGGCGCCACAACGAACGGCCTCATCGGTACGCACTTCATACCCTCTGCCCACGACCATGGCATGCCCGAAACGACCGCCGCTGGGTTGCTCGCTGTCGTCGGGATCTTCGATATCGTCGGCACTATCGCGTCTGGCGCATTGACCGACCGCGTGAATCCGCGAATCCTGCTGGCCATCTACTACGGGTTCCGCGGTATCGGTCTGATGCTGCTGCCGATGTTGCTCTCCGACGCCGTGCATCCGAGCATCGTGCTTTTCGTCGTCGTGTACGGGTTGGACTGGGTCGCGACCGTGCCGCCGACTGCGGCATTGTGCAGAGAGGCCTTCGGCGAATCCGGAACCATCGTCTTCGGCTGGGTGTTCGCCGCCCACCAGATCGGTGCGGCATTCGCATCGGTTGCTGCCGGCGGCGTCCGGGACGCGACCGGCCAGTACACCGTCGCCTGGTTCGGGGCAGCCGGACTGTGCGCGATCGCCGCCATCGTGTCGCTCGGCGTCCGCAAAACTCCGGCTGAAGTCGGTGTTTAGCAAGGCCTTCCGGCGCTGTTCACCTGCAGTTGGTGTTGTCGGCGGCCGACCCGTGGAGGATCTGCCGGTGCGGATCATTCAGCTTGCGAACTTCTACGGACCCCGATCGGGTGGGTTGAAGACCGCGCTGCACCACCTGGGCTCAGGTTACGTCGGGCAGGGCCACGAAGTTGTCCTGATCGTGCCGGGTCCAAGACGTGCCGAAGAGATTCTGCCGAGCGGTGTCCTGCGAATTACGTTGCCTGCATTCGCTATTCCAGCGACCGGTGGGTATCGGGCAACGAACCCGCGGCGGGTCGCCGATGTTGTGCGAGGTCTGCGCCCGGATGCTCTCGAGGTATCGGACCGGTTGACTCTGCGCGGGTTTGGGCGGTGGGCTCGGCAACGCGACGTGGCGAGCGTGATGATTTCGCATGAGCGGCTCGATCGACTGCTCGGACAGGTGATGCCGGATCGATCAGCCCGCCGGCTCGCCGATATCGCCAATCGGCATACGGCCGCCAACTACGACACCGTTGTCTGCACCACTGAGTTCGCTCGTGAGGAGTTCTGCAGGATCGGAGCACCCAACGTTCGGCAGGTCCCGCTCGGGGTCGACCTCGACCTGTTCACTCCGGGCAGGCACGACGCGGTCTTGCGCTCGAGCCTCGCTGATTCGGCGCATCCACTTCTCGTGCACTGCGGCAGGCTCTCCGTCGAGAAGCGGGTCGATCGCAGCATCGAAGCGGTCGCCGCCCTCGGTGAACAAGGTCTGCCTGTGCGCCTCGTCATCGCAGGCGACGGTCCGCGACGCGATTCGCTCGAACGACGCGCGCGGGGTTTGCCGGTCCACTTCGCCGGCTATATCGGGGATCGAGGCACGCTGGCGACTTTGCTCGCCACCGCTGACGTGTCGTTGGCGCCGGGGCCGCACGAGACGTTCGGGTTGGCCGCATTGGAAGCGCTCGCCGCGGGGACACCGGTGGTGGCCTCGCGCTCATCTGCGCTGGCAGACATCGTGACCGCCGAGTGCGGCGCGGTCGCTGACAACAACGCATCGTCCTTTGCACGTGCGGTGACCGACGTGTTGACCATGCCGCTTGCCGGACGCCGGCAGGCCGCACGCAGCCGGGCGGAGCAGTTCGGCTGGCCGGCATCGGTGCACGGCATGCTCGCCGCGCTGGAGGGATAGCGTCCGGGGCGCACCTCGCGGCACTGTTCCACACCTCACGCCCTTGATCTTCGGTGTGAAGTGGGCAAACTGGGAGCGGAGTGCACCCAGCCTTGTCGGGACGAATACGGCGAAGTAAGTTTGCACTTTCGACAGTGGGGATGGAACAGAACTTGAAACGCACGCTGGACGGACGAAAGACGCTGATCACCGGTGCTGCAAGCGGCATCGGACGATCGACGGCCATCGAAGCCGCGCGTGGCGGCGCCGAGCTGTTCTTGACCGACATCAATGAAGACGGCCTCAAGAAGACTGTCGAAGAAATTACCAACACCGGCGGAACCGTCAGCTTCAGCAAGGCGCTCGATATCGCCGACTACGACGCCGTCGCAGCGTTCGCAGCCGAGATCCACGACCAGTTCGGCCCCCTCGACGTGGTGATGAACATCGCGGGCGTCTCGGTGTGGGGAACCGTCGAGAACCTCGAGCACCACCACTGGCGATCCATGGTCGACATCAATCTGATGGGCCCGATCCACGTCATCGAGAACTTCATCAAGCCGATGGTGTTGGCCGGTGTACACGGTGACCTGGTCAACGTGTCCTCTGCCGCCGGGCTCATGGCCTTCCCATGGCACGCTGCGTACAGCGCCAGCAAGTTCGGCCTGCGCGGGGTGTCCGAAGTGCTCAGGTTCGATCTGGAGCGCCACGGCATCAACGTGCACCTCGTGGTTCCGGGCGCGGTCAATACGCCGCTTGTGCAGTCGTTGGCCCTGGCCGGCATCGACCGCGAGGACCCTCGGGTGAAGCGCTACATCAAGGTGTTCGAGAAGCGCGCCCACTCTCCCGACGATGCGGCAAAGTCCATCATCAAAGGGATCGAGAAGAACCGCTACATGGTCTATACGTCGAACGACATCCGGTTCGGCTACTGGTGGGTGCGTAAGTTCGCGCCGCCGTACGAGTTCTTGATGAGGCGGGCCAACAAGGAGTTCAGCAAGTTCCTGCCGCCGCCGGCCTAAGCCTGGATGCACCGATCCGCATTTGGGTGAGGGTGGGTTGAAACGACGAAATGCCCTGTCGTAGTGGGAGAATGAGATTTCCTGAGGATCTTATTCGGCCACAACGAAGGGCATCTCGCAGATGCAACTCTCTCAC
>JBBSKP010000127.1:0-14957 GCA_038256175.1 Mycobacteriales bacterium | reverse complement strand
TACGCCGAGCTGGCGACGCGGGAACCGTCCCCGATTGTCGAGTTGAACCGGGCGGTCGCGCTGTCCATGGCGTTTGGACCTGCTGTTGGCCTCGAGCTCGTCGATCAGCTGGTCGAGGCACCGTCGTTGAAGTCGTATCACTTGCTCCCGAGTGTCCGGGGTGACCTCCTCGCCAAGCTTGGTCGCAACACCGAAGCCAAGGAGGAATTCGAACGAGCCGCCGCCCTGACGCGCAACGAACGCGAGCGCACGTTGCTGCTGGAGCGAGCGGCGGCCTGCTCAAGTCTTCGCTGAGTCGCCTTGTGCGCGCCGCATCATGGCGTAGTAGATCGGCCAGCTTCCGCTCTGCAAGGTGAAGACATTCACGAGCTCAAAGTTCTGCGCCTCCAGGAATTCGATCCCGTTCGTCAGATGGATCAACGGCATGATGTTCGGACCTTGCAGCGATGCATTCATGTTGTCCAAGAAGTTTCGCGGCGGCGACGAGCACAGGATCAGGTATCGCCTTTTGTATGCGCGCAGGTCGACAACGCCGTTCAGCACCGCCATGACGTCGAAGACCGGCCCGGGCGCCACAACACCGGTTGGCGGGACGGGTGCGCCGTACGGCGGTGGTCCAGGCATGTTCATCGAGTCCCCGCTCTGTCGTTTCAACCAATTATGGACGTCCCCCAGTGCTGCTGACAGAATTCTTGCGGCGCCTGTCGATTTCGGCCGACGTCGATCGTCGGGATTATTACGCGGCCCGATCGGCGGACCCGAAACAAGGAGAAATGCGATGTCGCAGTATCTGGTTCTCATCTACGAAGACGAGTCCGCCTACGCAAACGGCGGCCAGGAACTTTGGGAAGCGGTCGGTAAAGAGCATTCGGTCTTCGCAGAGAACGTCGGCGCAGCCATGGCCGGTGGCAACGCGCTGCAGCCGACGTCGACCGCCACCTCGATCCGCAAAGACGATTCCGGGAACGTCACGGTGACCGATGCGCCGTTCGCGGAGACCAAGGAAGCCCTTGGGGGCTACTACCTCCTCGAAGCTGCCGACCTGGACGAAGCGATCGAGTTGGCGAAGCAGGTTCCCGCACGGTTCGGCGGCGTCGAAGTCCGTCCGATCATGGCGATGTAGGACAACTTCCGACAAACTCCGAAAACACTGTCACCGTGCCGAACCGAGCCGAGGTAGCGGCCGCAGTAGCGCAGGCACATCGTCGCGAGTGGGCATTCGTGCTCGCCGCGACGGTGCGCCTGACGCGCAATCTCGATCTTGCCGAGGAGTGCGTGCAAGATGCCTACGCCCGCGCGCTCATCGATTGGGAACGACAGGGCGTGCCGACAAATCCGGGTGCGTGGCTGACGACGGTGTCGCACCGGCGTGGTCTCGACCTGATGCGTCGCGAGATGACGCTGCGCCGGTCGCTGCCACTACTGGTGGAGGACGATGAGAGCGCTGACACCGCAGAGTTGGCGCTCGATGCCATGGAAGCCGCCCACGCGATTCACGACGACCGCCTGCGCCTGATCTGTACCTGTTGCCACCCGGCGCTCGCACAGGAATCACAGATCGCGCTCACGCTCCGGCTCGTCTGCGGCATCACCACCGCAGAGGTTGCTCGGGCATTTCTGATCAGCGAGTCGACCATGGCAGCACGGATTACGCGTGCGAAGAAGAAGATCGCCATCGCCCGGATCCCGTATCGCGTCCCGTCGGCACGCGAGCTGCCGGAGCGACTCGACGCGATCTGTTCGGTGATCCATCTGCTCTTCACGACCGGGCACACTGCGCCGACCGGCGAATCGCTTGTCAGAACCGATCTCGTCGACCGCTCGATCCAGCTGGCCAGGATGATGCGTGTCCTCGCACCGGACAATCCGGGCGTGATGGGACTGCTCGCGCTGATTCTGCTCACGGATTCGCGTCGCGACGCGCGGGTTGGAGTCGACCGCCGTCTGGTGACGCTCGCCAAGCAGGACCGGTCACAGTGGGACAGGGCTGCCATCGACGAAGGTATTGCCCTGGTACGCAGAGCATTGCCGCACACCGACCGCTACACGCTGCAAGCAGCAATCGCGGCCGTACACGCCGAGGCACCGAGCTGGGAGGAGACGGACTGGCGTGAGATTACCGGGCTATACGAGCTCCTGTTACGCATTTGGCCTTCGCCGGTGGTCTACCTCAATCACGCTGTTGCAGTGGGCCTTGCCGACGGACCGGCGAAGGGCCTGACGCTGCTCGACGCGCTCGCCAGCGAGCCGGCACTCGCTGCGTACGGCTATTTCGAGGCGTCTCGCGCGTATTTTCTCGTTGACCTCGGCCGGGTGGACGAGGCGAAGTCCGCGTACGAGTCGGCACTGTTGCTCACAGAGAACGCCGTCGAACGTGAGTTTCTCGAATCGCGGCTGGAAGGATTGCCGCTCTAGTTCTCAGTCAGTCCACGCCGCGTCGAGGCCCTCGGTGACGCGAAGCGCGAACTCCGCAACATCGACCCGGCCGGCGTCAGCGGCAGCATGGGCGAGGGAAGCCCACCGCGCAATCAAGGCTTCCGACCGCGGGATCGACAAGCCGTGCTCGCGAAAGGCTGCGATACGGCCGTCGTCGTCGGGCAGGAACCAGAAGGTCGTCAACCACACCCACATCAGCCGGGCGTCCAGAATCCGTCGGGCAAGCACATCGTCGTCGGCGAGGATGGGCCATACACCGACCACCTCGGAACGCCACGCTTCCACCATCGCCTGGGCCCGCTCTCGGGTCAGCTCGTAATGGCACAGACACCCCGGAAACGAGACAAGTGCATACGCGATGTCGAGACTCGCATCACGGAATCCGCCCCACTCGTAGTCGAGAAAGCGAACACCGTCTTCGTTCACGATCACGTTGTCAGGACAGAAATCCGACGGGCTGAACGCACGCAGCCGACCACCGTCGAACAGTGCGACGTTTCGTTGAACAAGCGCGGCGATGTCGAGCGGAACCTCGATCCCGAGGTACTCCCGCAACAGCGTCGGAACCTCGCGAACCGCTACCGCAGCCTGCGTCGCGATCGCATCAGGAGTGTGGGCAACCTCGGCGCGTCGAAGCAGAGCCGTGAAGTCGTCCTCGCGGCCCACCGTCGACGCGTGCATCCGCCCGAGTGCCTGCGCGAAGGCCATGAGCGAATTGACAGTCGTAGCGTCGTCGTTCGACAGGAGCTGGGTCGTCAGTCGCGTTCCCTCGCCCAGATCGCTGAGGATCAGCAGTCGGGCCTCGAGATCGTGCGCGAGCAGATCGGGCCCGGGCCGGTTATCGCGCGCAAGTGCGGTCGCGAACTGATACGACACCGCTTCGCGCAGGAACGCCGAGTCCACGCTGGCAACACCAGGCTCGGATTCGTCTGCCGTTCTTGCGCCCTCGGAGGCTGTTCGGACCTGCTTGACGATCAAGGTCCTCGGCAGGGAAAACGAGTTCTCGGCTACTCGTACTCGAAGGACCGTGGTTCGCCCACTTCCCCCCAGCTCGACCGGATCGATCAGTCGCACGGGGGCGCCCATTCGCTTCGCGAGTAGCTGCTCCGCCGCAGCCACGACTTCTGCTGCACGATCTGCCACAAGTGCGCTCATCGCCACCCAACCTACCCGCCCGATCCCCGCCGCACGCGTCGAGAACAGTGCTCTGATGTTGACCCGCCGGTGTGACCAGGGTGAACCGCTTTGTTGCAAATCAGTCACAGACAGCGTGACGGCCCCCACAGGTTCGAGAATTGGAATATGGACACCGCTCGCGTGACGGCGCGGCTTCCTTGACAGTGTTGATCACGTCGGGTTCGCTCAGCTGGGAATCCGCTGGGAGCACAATCCGATCAACGACCGAAGGAATTCGAAGGACATGACTGAGAACCCACCGCCCGGTAACGACGCTCCCGAGGGGCCGGACGTCACCCGCAAGTACCAGCCCAACCCGGAGCAACAGCCCGGTAGTTATCCCCCGCCGGCTGGCTACCAGCCGCCGAACTACCCGCCGCCCGCGCAGCCCTACGGCGCACCCCCGCAGCAACCGCCCTACGGCGCACCGCCGCAGCCGCAGTACGGCGGCGCGCAGCCGTACGGCGCACCGCCGCAGTACGGCCAGCAGCCGCCACAGCAGGCCGGTTACGGCGCACCGGGACAGCAGCCGCCGTACGGCCAGCAGCAGTACGGTCAGCAGCAGCCGTACGGCACTCCCCAGTACGGCGGCGCGTACCCGCCGCAGGCCGGATACGCGGGTGCTCCGCAGTACGGTGCGCAGGGCTTCGGACCGCAGCCCGCAGACATCGGAATCCGGCTCGGGGCGCGCGTCATCGACGGTGTGTTGATCGGTATCGTCTCGGTCGTCCTGTGGATCCTGCTCACTGTGGCGGGTATCGACAACTTCCTGCTTGCGGGTCTCGTCTTCGCTCCCCTGCAGTTCGCGTACTTCGTCGCGTTCGAGGTCACGCAGGGGTGGACGCCGGGTAAGAAGGTCCTCGGTTTGAGTGTTCGCGGGCCCCACGGTGCTCCCAAGCCGGATCTGCAGTCTTCTGCAATCCGCAACAGCTGGTACCTGCTGAACATCATCCCGTTCATCGGTGGCCTGCTGGTTCTCGGTGCCGTCATCTACATCGCGGTCACCATCAATCAGAGCCCGACCAAACAGGGCAAGCACGACGAGCTCGCCGGTGGCACGCAGGTGCTCAAGGACTAGCAATCCACGATCGAAATCCCCGCGACGCCATTCGGTGTCGCGGGGTTTTCCTTTACCCGATCAGGCTTGTTCCCCGAACCGCTCTCTTGCGGCCAACACCGCGACGCCAGCGACCACAATTCCGACCAAGTTCACTCCGAGCTGTCCTGCCGACAGCATCGCGATCCGCCACTCACCGACCGTTGCCGCGACTACTGCGAATCCGGCTGCGGGAACGGTCGTCACGGAAATGAATACCCCCACCAAGGCCGCCGATTTCGCCGTAACCAACGCGAGCATGCCTGCAGCGCCTGCAAGAAGGGCAACCACGAGCGAGAACGGACCCACCTCGTAAATGAAGTCCACCTGCTGGATGTCCTTGATGGCGCCGAGCGTGATCCATCCGACCGATTCGCCGAGGAGCGCCCCGCCGACCGTGATCAGCATGGCGACCGGAAAGCCGACGACGAGTGCGATAAGCGAACGCCGTGCGAGCGAATATTTTCGGCGCACCAACGCGACAGACAACGCCGCGAGCGGACCGAATTCCGGACCGACCACCATCGCACCGACGATCGTGACGGGCGAGTCAGTGACAACGCCGACCGCCGCGAGCAAGCACGCGATCGACAGGAACGCCAGGTATGTGACGTTGAGCGTCGATTCTTCGCGTGTGCGTGAGAGCAATTCCTCCCACACCACGGCGTCGCTCGGATCGCCCGGAGCGTCCTTCTCCGCGCGGCGCGCAGCGTAGGACAGCACGGTCTCCAGCGGCTCGAGCGTGATCGCGCCCGACTCCTCGATACCCAGCTCGGAGATAGCCGCAAGGACCTCGTTCGCTGATTCCCGAGCTAGGTCAGCCTGGACGGCATCGCCCTCGGGTTCCAGCGCCGCGCCGCGCGACAGAACGATATGCGTCGCACCTGGCTGCTCTCGAAGAATCGTCAGAACAGCGTCGGTCTGCTCCTCAGGGCAGATGACGCGAAGATGCAGCACCGGTAACCGCTCAGTCCTTGGTGTCCTTGTTTTCCGGCTTTGCGTCGATCCCGGCTTCCTTGCGCTGTAGTGGCGTGATCGGCGCCGGCGCATCGGTCAACGGATCGACTCCGCCACCCGTCTTCGGGAACGCAATCACATCACGGATGGAATCGACACCGGCAAGCAATGCGGTGATGCGGTCCCAGCCGAAGGCGATTCCGCCGTGTGGCGGCGCGCCGTACTTGAACGCGTCGAGCAGGAAACCGAACTTCTCCTGAGCCTCGTCGTGCGAGATTCCCATAACCGCGAACACCCGCTCCTGGATGTCGCGGCGATGGATACGGATGCTGCCGCCGCCGATCTCGTTGCCGTTGCAGACGATGTCGTAGGCATAGGCCAGCGCCGAACCCGGATCGGTATCGAACGTGTCGATCGACTCAGGTCGCGGTGAGGTGAAGGCGTGGTGCACGGCGGTCCAGGCGCTGTGTCCGAGGGCGACGTCCCCGCCTGCTGTGGCCTCCGAGGTCGGCTCGAACAGTGGGGCGTCCACGATCCAGACGAACGACCATGAGTTCTCGTCGATGAGTCCCTGTTTGCGCGCGATCTCGCCGCGGGCGGCACCGAGGAGGGCACGCTGCGCCTTGACCGGACCGGCCGCGAAGAACACGCAGTCTCCGGGCTTCGCATCCACGTAGGCCGCGAGTCCGTCGCGTTCGGCGTCGGTCAGGTTCTTCGCGACCGGACCGCCGAGGGTGCCGTCCTCGCCGATCAGAACGTATGCGAGGCCCTTGGCTCCGCGCTGTTTCGCCCATTCCTGCCACGCATCGAGCTGGCGCCGGGGCTGGCTCGCGCCGCCCGGCATGACGACAGCGCCGACATAGGGAGCCTGGAAGACGCGGAACGGCGTCTCCTTGAAGTACGCGGTGCACTCGACGATTTCGACGCCGAATCGCAGGTCGGGCTTGTCCGAACCGAACCGACGCATTGCCTCGGCGTAGGTCATGCGCTGAATCGGCATGGTGATCTCGTGGCCGACTAGGCGCCAGAGCGCGGCCAAGATCTCCTCGGCGAGCAGGATCACGTCGTCTTGACGAACAAAGCTCATCTCGATATCGAGCTGCGTGAATTCAGGCTGCCGATCGGCACGGAAGTCTTCGTCCCGGTAGCAGCGCGCGATCTGGTAGTAGCGCTCGATCCCGCCGACCATCAACAGCTGCTTGAACAACTGCGGGCTCTGCGGCAACGCGTAGAAGCTGCCTGGCTGCATCCGGGCCGGGACGAGGAAGTCACGCGCGCCCTCGGGCGTCGAGCGAGTCAACGTGGGCGTCTCGACCTCGACGAACTCGTGGTGAGCCAGCACCGCACGAGCCGCTGCACTGACTTTTGAACGGAGCCGGATGGCATGACCTGGGCCTTCGCGCCGCAGGTCGAGGTAGCGGTACTTGAGACGTGCTTCTTCACCGGGCTGCTCATCGAGCTGGAATGGCAGCGGCGCACTCTCGTTCAACACTTCGAGTTCGGTGACGTTCACCTCGATAGCACCGGTGGGGATCTCGAGGTTCTCGTTGCCGTGCGGACGGTCTTCGACGGTCCCAGTGATCTTCACGCAATATTCGGCGCGCAGACGGTGAGCTTGCTCAGCCGGTTCGCCTTCGCGGAAAACCACCTGGGCAACGCCGGAGGCGTCTCGCAGATCGATGAAGGTAACCCCACCGTGGTCGCGGCGGCGGGCTACCCATCCGCTGAGCGTGACCTTTTGTCCCGCGTGCTCGCCTCGTAACGAGCCAGCCAGGTGGGTGCGCAGCACGATCGTCCTTTCGATGGTTCAAACAATGATCGATGATCGAATGCGATCCTACGGAGCCAGATCTGCCTAGAGGAAACCGATATCCGGTGTCGCATGGAAAGCTGTAGCGCGACACAGGCAAACGACGGGCTTACTCCTGCGCGAGAAAGTGATGACGATGACCTTCAACGAGGGCGCTCAGATGGATTCGGGCCGCGTCTCCGTCGGCGGCGGCGGTGGCGGCCCCGGCTTCGGCGGCAAGGTGGCGCTTGGCGGTGGTGCAGGTGGATTGATCCTGCTCGTGCTGACGCTACTGCTCGGAGGCGATCCCGGTTCGGTGCTCGGCAATCTCGCGGGTACGCAAGAAGGGCAGTCGCAGGTCGGCAACGGACCTGCGAGCAGCCTGCAGAACTGCGAGACCGGGGCAGACGCGAACCGTGACGTCGACTGCAGGGTCGCTTTCACCGCTGCAAGCCTCGACGCGGTGTGGGCAGCCGAATTGGCGAAGCAAACCGGCACCAAGTACGTCCAGCCGGGCATCATGCTCTTTTCGGGACAGGTGAGCACTGCATGTGGTCCGGCGTCGAGTGAGGTCGGGCCCTTCTACTGCCCCGCCGATCAGGTCGGATACTTCGATACCAGCTTCTTCCAACTGCTTGTCGATCGGTTCGGTTCGAACGCCGGGCCGTTGGCTCAGGAGTACGTCGTCGCGCACGAGGTCGGCCATCACATCCAGAATCAGCTCGGCGACATCGGTCGCGCTCAGCAGGATCCCAGGGGCCCAGCCTCCGGTGCGGTACGAACCGAACTTCAGGCGGATTGCTACGCCGGTATCTGGGCCTCGTTCGCCGACAAGACCCCCGCTCCTGGAAGCAGTACACCGTTCCTGAAGAAGCTGTCCGACAACGATATTCGCGATGCGTTGTCGGCTGCCGCGTCGGTCGGCGACGACCGCATACAGAAGGCCGCCACCGGGCGCGTCAATCCTGAAGGCTGGACGCACGGATCGTCGGAACAGCGCCAGAAGTGGTTCCTCGCCGGGTACCGGACCGGACAGGTGAGGGCGTGTGACACCTACTCCGCGCGCGATCTCGACAACCCGCCGGCCTTGACGCGGTAATCATGCAGCGCGCACAGCTGGTCGCGGCGCTCGGTGTCCCGCTGGTGGTCGCGTCGTGCAGTACTGCGACCACCGGCGCGCCACCGATGAAGTGAACTATCGACGGTCGACGCTGTAGTCCGGAAGTTGGATGTCACCCGCCTTGGCGAATTGCCTCGCCAAGATCGGCCGAATCGGCCAACGCCCCATCGAGCGCATCGACGCCGCTTGCATCCGGATGGCCATCGACCGCATCGGTGCGTACCCGCGCACACCTCCGGGCGGCAACTCCTGACCCATCGTGACGTAGGGACGGACCACCGTCTCGTAGTTGGCGAACGCGCGGCGGTAGTCGCCCTTGGCGGCGGCGAGCTCACCAGCCAGCGCATAGGCGCCGACGAGCGCAAGACTGGTTCCCAGCCCTGTGAGCGGTGTCGGGCAATAGCCCGCGTCACCCACAAGCGCGATCCGACCGTTGGACCACGATTCGAGATGCACCTGACCTAGTGAATCGAATGAGAAGTCCGTTGCGGTGCGGGCCGCCTCCAGCAGCCAGGGCACACGCGCACCGTCGCCCTCGAATCGAGATGCCAACAGCTCCCTCTGCTCGGCGATGTTGCGCCTGTCGTAGTCGACGGGAGCCGACCGAAAACTCATGCCCGCCTTCGATTCATCGGAAAGCCGACCAGGCCGGAGCGACGCCACACGGCCACCCGCGATGTTGTGCATCTCGTACCAGCCGTCGAGATCGGAAGCGGCCGGAGCCGTGA
Source organism: Mycobacteriales bacterium (assembly GCA_038256175.1). GTDB lineage: Bacteria > Actinomycetota > Actinomycetes > Mycobacteriales > Mycobacteriaceae > Antrihabitans. Next base: position 5,655 of record JBBSKP010000127.1, on the reverse strand, counting down.
ACCACGCCGTGTAGCAATTGAGCGGCGCGACGCAGTCCGCTTCGGGGCCGAGCGCAAGCCTGCGGACCACGGAATGCAATCCGTCAGCACCGATGACGAGTCCGAACCGACGCGGCGGCGCGTTTTCGAAAGTGACGGTCACGCCGTCGGCATCCTCGTCGAGTGCGGTAATCGAGTCGTCGAAGATGTATTCGGTCTCGGCGGCGGTTGCGTCGTAGAAGAGCTGGCATAGGTCACCGCGAAGAATTTCGATCTCCGAGATGATCCCCTCGCCACCGAATGCGTCCGCGGTCATCTCCGCTCGGACGCGTCGGTTGCCATCGACCCAGCGGATTCCCCGTTGCTCGAGCGCGATCTTCTGCGCCGCCTCCAGCAGTCCCATGCGTTCGACGACCGTGCGGCCGGCGCCGCGAAGATCGACTGCTTGACCTCCCGGCCGGGGTGCCGGCGCCCGCTCGACAATCGTGGTGTCGAATCCATAGCTGCGTAGCCAGTACGCAAGAGCCGGTCCGGCGATACTCGCTCCCGAAACGAGGACTGCGGTGTTGTTCATGAAATTCAGTGTATGGCGTACACACTTTTGTGACAAGCCTTGGAACTGGTCATTCTCGCGCACTTCTTACAGACGCAGCGAGTGGAGTCGGAGCGCGCACCCGGGCAGCCATGCCGAGCGCCGACCTGACGCGGAGGCATGCGCACTAGTACACTTGGAGCCACCATGAGCACTCCCAACCCGCCCTACGCCCAAATCGCCGCAGCGCTTCGGGACCAGATCAACTCAGGCGAGCTCGCACCCGGCGACCGCGTGCCGTCTACGCGCGAGCTGACACGGCAATGGGGCGTCGCGATGGCTACCGCCACCAAGGCGCTGACGGCACTGCGTCAGGAGGGACTTGTCCGACCGGTCGCCTGCGTCGGCACGGTCGTCGACGATGCTCGCCGGCGCAGAGGCCCGTCTTCGGCTGCGGTCATCCCGCAGCCGCGATCGCGGAGCACGATCGACGGTGCACTCACGCTCGCCCGGATCGTCACTGCGGCAATCGATATCGCCGATGCAGAAGGGCTTGCCGCATTGTCGATGCGGCGCGTGGCAATCGATGTCGGCGTTGCGACGATGTCGCTGTATCGCCACGTCGCCGACAAAGATGCGCTGGTGCTGTCGATGATGGACACGGTATTGCGTGAGTGGCAGCCTCCCGCCGATCCCCCGGAAGGCTGGCGCCCCGCATTGGAACTGGCGGCGCGGACACTGTGGTCGGCCTTTCGTCGACATCCGTGGCTCGCTCCCGCATTGTCGATCACGCGCCCGCAGCCTGTTCCCGGCGGGATTGCCTACACCGAATACGTACTTGGCGTTCTCGACCAGCAGAGACATGACCAACCGGGACTCGACTTGCCGTCAATGTTCAACGCGCACATCACATTGTTCAACTATGTTCGCGGCACCGCCCTGAATCTGGAGCTGGAAGCGCAGGCCGAGGCAAACAGCGGATTGAACAACGACGAGTGGATGGACGCGCAACACGGCGCCATGCGATCCATTCTGGACGGCGGAGCCTTTCCCTTGCTCACCCAGATAACCGACGCCACATTCGACTTCGATCTCGATGTGCTTTTCGAGACCGGCCTGCGGTACCTGCTGGACGGTCTCGCCGGCGCGCTAGTGCACCGTCCAGATCTCCCGGCCAGTCAGTAACTGCTGCAACGTATCCGGGCCGACCGGATTGCGTTCCGTCGCGGCCCTGAGTTGTGCTCGCGCAGCATCGTCGTAGGTCGGCCTGCTGACGCTCCGAAAGACCCCCGTCACAACGTGATTGAGGTCTTGATCGGATAACCGCGACAGCGCGTACGCATACTCGGGGTCATCGGAGAAGGCGTCGTGGACGACGATTTCTTGCTCCGCCACATCCGCCGACTTGGCCACCTTGAGCCCGAATCCCTTTCGCACAATGCAGAATTCCCGGTCGTTGCCGAACATGATGGGCTCGCCGTGCACGAGCCGGATCAGCCGTTGCTCGGCGTCCTCCTTCCGCAACACGTCGAATGACCCGTCGTTGAAGATCGGGCAGTCCTGCAGGATCTCGACGAACGACGCACCCCGGTGCTGTGCGGCCGCACGCAACACCTCGGTCAGACCTTTGCGGTCTGAATCGAGGGCGCGCGCCGCGAAGGTCGACTCCGCACCCAATGCGAGCGACAGCGTGTTGAAAGGGTGATCCACCGAGCCCATCGGGGTCGACTTCGTGACCATGCCGACCTGTGAGGTCGGCGAGTACTGACCTTTCGTGAGGCCATAAATCCTGTTGTTGAAGAGCAGGATCGTCACGTTGATGTTGCGGCGCAAGGCATGGATCAGATGATTGCCGCCGATCGACAGAGCGTCGCCGTCACCGGTCACGACCCATACCGACAGGTCCGGCCGGGTGACCGCAAGCCCGGTCGCGATAGCCGGCGCGCGCCCATGGATCGAATGAATGCCATACGCGTCGAGGTAATACGGGAATCGGCTCGAACAGCCGATACCTGACACGAACATCAAGTTCTCACGCCGCAAACCGAGCTCCGGCAGGAAGCTGCGGACGGTCGCGAGGATGACGTAGTCACCGCAACCGGGGCACCACCGCACCTCTTGGTCCGACGTGAAGTCCTTCGCCTTCAGCGCCGCATCCGTTGTCGGAACGCCGGCGTAGGACGTCAAACCAAGGTCGGTCGTCGTCATATCGTCTTCACCCCCGTTGTGCGATAGGTAGCGTGCGCTCGGGCACTTCGACTCTTGGCGCTTTCCAGGTCCCCCAGCGAGCCGTCGAGTGCGGCGTCGATGACGCCGACGAGCTCCTGGGCGGAAAAGGCAAGTCCCGCAACCTTTGTCCATGGCGCAACGTCCACCAGATACCGAGCTCGGAGCAACATCGCCAGCTGACCCAGGTTCATTTCCGGCGCTACAACCAGGCGGTACCGGTGCAGTACATCGCCGAGGTTCGCTGGGAACGGATTCAGATGTCGCAGGTGCGCGTGCGCGGCGTTCTTCCCTTTGCGCCGAGCCCGGCGGCACGCCTCACCGATCGGACCGTATGAACTCCCCCAGCCGATGATCAGCAACTCGGCTTCCCCGCTCGGATCGTCGACCACGAGATCCGGAACGGCAATCCCGTCGATCTTCGCTTGCCGCAGCCGAACCATCAGCTCATGGTTCGCCGGGTCGTAGGAGATGTTTCCGCTGCCGTCGGCCTTCTCGAGACCGCCGATCCGATGTTCGAGACCCTTCGTTCCGGGCACGGCAAGCGGGCGCGCAAGCGTTTCGGGATCGCGCGCGTACGGCGCAAAATCGACGTCACCTTCGGGTGCTGGTTCGAAGCCGGGGTCGATCGGTTCGAGATCTGCGGTCGCTGGAATCGACCACGGTTCCGAGCCGTTGGCGATTGCGCCGTCCGACAACAGGAGTACCGGCGTTCGGTACGTCATCGCAATTCGGACAGCCTCGACGGCGACGTCGAAACAGTCCGCCGGTGAACGCGGCGCGATTACCGCCACCGGTGACTCTCCGTTGCGGCCGAACAGTGCTTGCAGCAGATCTGCCTGCTCGGTTTTGGTTGGCAAACCGGTCGACGGACCGCCGCGCTGTACATCGATGATCAGCAGCGGCAGCTCGGTCATCACGGCGAGACCGATCGTTTCGCTCTTGAGAGCCAGACCCGGCCCAGACGTACTCGTCACACCGAGCGCGCCGCCCAGGGAAGCGCCGAGCGCGGCGCCGATGCCCGCGATCTCGTCTTCGGCTTGGAACGTCGTGACGCCGAAATTCTTGTGCTTGCTGAGCTCGTGCAGGATGTCCGACGCCGGCGTGATCGGGTAGGTGCCGAGAAACACGGGGACACCGGCGAGCTGTCCAGCGGTGACGACCCCATAGGCGAGAGCGGTGTTGCCGGTGATCTGGCGATAGGTACCCGGCGGCAAGGCGGCCGGCGCGATTTCGTATGTGGTGGCGAAGCTTTCGGTGGTCTCCCCGTAATTCCAGCCCGCCTTGAACGCAAGGAGATTGCCTTCACCGATCTCCGGCTTTGCGGCGAACCTCTCGCGCATAAAGCGTTCGGTACCGCCGATCGGCCGGTGATACATCCACGAGAGCAGGCCGAGCGCGAACATGTTCTTGGCCCGCTGCCCATCCTTCTTCGCGAGCCCGGCCGGTTCGACGGCGCCGAGCGTGAGTGTGGTCATCGGAACCTGGTGGACAACAAAATCGGCCAGCGTGGCGTCGTCGAGCGGATTGGACGAGTAGCCGACCTTCGACAGGTTGCGCTTCGTGAATTCGTCCGTGTTCACGATGATCGTCGCGTGCCGCGGTAGATCGGCGATGTTCGCCTTCAGCGCCGCCGGGTTCATCGCGACCAACACATCGGGATGGTCCCCTGCGGTCAGGATGTCGTAATCCGCGATCTGGATCTGAAACGACGAAACGCCTGGCAAAGTCCCTTGAGGTGCCCGGATCTCGGCGGGAAAGTTCGGTTGGGTCGCGAGGTCGTTGCCGAATGCGGCAGCCTCGTGCGTGAACCGGTCACCGGCCAACTGCATGCCGTCGCCCGAGTCCCCCGCGAATCGAATGACTACTCGTTCCAGCTTTGTGGCCCCGGTTGCGGCCTCGACGCCCGAAGTCATCGACCGTCCACCTTTCGGAAGTCCTGCTACCTGAGCCCCACGCTACGTGAGCTGAATCACGCCCGCCATCCGGGTTGAACGAGAACGCGTTCTATCATTTCTGGTACTCCGGCCCGGTAGCGGATGCGCTCACCAGAATTTCGACACAGTGGTCGATCAGCTCTTCGCGGGTGACCTTCAAAGTTCCTGACAGCCACGAGCTGAACAGCGCGGCGAGCGCGCCTGCAATGCCGATGGCAGTCATCGCGCGCTTCGAACGCCCGGCGCCGTCCGGCAATTGCTTGCGTAGCAACTTCGTGAAGGCAGGAACGATGGCAATCGACAGCCCGCCCAGTGCAGGCTCCGAAGGGGCCTCGACCATCAGTAGCCGCCCCTTGCGTGGGTCATCGATCGTGAGGCCGACGAAGACTTCGATCGCGGCACGAGACTGGTCATAAGTGTCGGGCCCGGCATTGGTTGTCGCGTCCTCGACGGCACCTCGCACCTCGTCCGCGACCTGCTGATAGAGCTCGCGCAACAGCTGATCTCTGCCCTCGAAGCTCTCGTAGAAGTACCTATCGGTGAGACCGGCTCGCCGGCACAGCAACCGCATCGTGACGCCGGCCGTGCCCTCTTCACCGATCAGGTCCAAGGCGGTGTCGAGCAGCATGGCCCGACGGAACGTCCGACGTTCCGCCAAAGTCGTTCCGCCCCAAACGCGTTGGCCTTTCGACCCGTGTTCGGCGTCAGGCGTGACTGCCATGGTGCCCTTCCTCGAACCCTCGCGTTCTCTCGACACTTTAGCCGAGTATCGACACAACCTTGCGTTTGACGGCGGCTGCCATCACTCTTAATCAGGCGCTCCGCGCCCGTGAGTCTTTCAGGGCTCTTCTGCTCTAACCGTGGGTCTTTCGGCCGGGTAGTTGGGGTCGGACTCCTCCGAGGCTGAGCATGGCGAGGGCGACGACGGCGTCGGGACTGTGAAACCCGAAGCCGCGTCGGGTGATCAACCGGATCTTGGTG
>JBBSKP010000126.1:0-15089 GCA_038256175.1 Mycobacteriales bacterium | reverse complement strand
CCGACGCAACCATTTTTGTGTTGTTCTCGGCGTTGCGCGCGACCCTGGTCAGCTACGTGACCGGGACGACCGACCTTTCCCGCGATCGCCTCACAGCCGCGCTCGCGTCGGTCTTCGTCCCTGCGCTGACGCGCTGAGCGAGGCAATCATGGACGATGTCGTCATGCAGGAGAATCCGAACGTGACGATGGTCGACCCCGCCTGGCGGCCGAGCCCCAAGGCCAAACGACTCTGGGCAATCAACGCCGCCCTGCTGTGGATATTGCCGTTCGCGGGTCAGATCATCTGGGCAATTGTCGACGGACATGCGACAACATGGCCGCACGTTGCCGTATTCGCAGGATCCATCGTTCTCGCGGCCGCGCATATCGTCGGCGTGCCGATCTGGCGCTACGCGGTGCATCGTTGGGAGGTCAGCGACACCGCTGTGTACACCCTCACCGGATGGTTCAACCAGGAGCGACGGATCGCACCCATCTCGCGGGTGCAGACAGTCGATTCCGAACGCGGCCCCATCGATCGGATGCTCGGCCTCACGACGATTACCGTCACGACGGCATCCTCGGCGGGTGCGGTGAAGATCACTGCCCTCGATCAGGAGGTGGCCGATCGCACGATCGCTCAGCTGACGGAGATCGCTGCCAGAAATACAGGTGATGCGACATGACCGACCTGGTACCGCCCGAAGCCGAGGGACCGGACGCAATTGCCGTCGAGCAAGAACAACCCTGGCTGCGGCTCGACAAACGAATGCTGCTCGTCCATCCCGTGGACGAAGCCGTCAAATTCCTTCCGGTGCTCATTGTTTCGCTGATTGTGGGAACGCAGAGCGGAAACCACATGTGGAGCCTTGCCATTCTCGCGATCATCGTCGGGTTCGCCCTGCTGCGCTGGTTCACCACCTTCTATCGGATCGGCCCGGTTCATATCGAATTGCGTACTGGCCTCATACAGAAGAAACTGCTGTCGATCCCGAGAACCCGGATCCGGTCGGTGGATGTCGAGGCGAACCTCCTGCACCGCGTGCTCGGCCTTTCCGTCGTCCGCATCGGGACCGGCACCGGCAAGGGTGACGAGAAGTTCCTGCTCAACGCACTCGACGCCGACCTGGTCCCCGCCATGCGGGGAGCGCTCCTCGCAAAACCTGCTGCATTGCAACAACACTCGGCCGACGGCTCGATTATCACCCCGGTGCCTGAATCAGACATCGCCCACTTCTCCGCGGGCTGGGTGCGGTACGCACCGTTCTCGTCGACGGGCGTGGTTGCGATCCTCGCCCTCGTAGGCCTCGCATTCCAATATGGACTCGGCGCGCGCATTGCCGATTCGGACAGAGTCTCGGGATTGGTCGATTCCACAAGGCAATTCGGGATTGCCATCGCCATTGTCGTGGGGCTGGTTGTGCTCCTGATCATGGCAAGCCTGTTCGCGTGCGTGCGCTATCTACTGACCTACGGCGGCCTGAAAGTGGCCGACGACGGTCGCGTTCTGCACGTCACACATGGACTGCTCAAAACTCGCGAGACCTCGCTCGACCGTGCACGTCTGCGTGGATCGACGCTGAAGGAACCGCTCCTGTTGAGATTGGTCGCCGGCGCCAAGCTGGACGCCATCATGACGGGCGTCAGCGCCGAAAAGCGTGAATCGTCGTTGGTCCTGCCACAGGCCCCGGTGACCGAAGCACGCCGAGTCATGGCACATCTGATCGGCGACAGCGCACAGGCGACGGTCGCGCTGACTCCCCACGGCCCCATCGCGCTACGGCGCCGGTTCACTCGCGCCTTGCTCCCCGTGGCCGCATTGGTCGCTGCGTTGATCGTCGTAGGGCTGATCGGGCCTGCGGTGCCCAGGTACTTGTGGGTTTCCATCGGTGTTCTTACCCTCGTCGTCATCGGACTGGCCTGGGATCGCTACCGCAGCCTCGGCCACGCGATGCTGCCCGGATGGTTGATCACGCAGAGCGGTTCGCTTGATCGAGATCGCGACTGCCTGCAGTCCGCCGGCATTATCGGATGGACGGTGCAGCAGAGCTTCTTTCAACGGCGGGCGGGTGTCGCGACCGTCATTGCCGCGACGCCCGCGGGCAAGGGGCGCTACCACGTTCTCGATCTGCCGATCGATGAAGCGTGGTCGCTGATCGAGGCTGTCGCACCCGGTGCCGGCGATATCTGGGCGCAAGGCGGCGCGCCCCGCTAAGTTCGAAACATGCATGACGACCGCGAAATTGTCGAAGGTCGGATCGCCCGGTTCGCCGATCAGCGGCTGGCTCCAGCCGTGTACCAGGCATACGCGCCCGCAACGATCACGGCGTGGACCGTTCCCGACGAACCCGTCCCCTTTGCCGAAGCGGTCGCACAGGAATTCACGCCGATCGACATCGGCACCCCTTGGGGCAAGCCATGGGGAACGATGTGGATCCACGTAACCGGAGCGCCACCAGCCGAATGGTTCGACAAGCGCGGCCGGCTACCGCGCGGCTCGGTCATCGAATTGCTTGTCGACCCGGGCTTCACAGGCGGTCCAGGATTCAATGCCAAGGCCATCGTCTTCGGTGCGGACGGTTCGATCGTCAAGGCGGTCGCGCCCTTCAACAGCTGGGTGCCGGTCGACCCACGGAAACCGGTCGATCTGTACATCGAAGCGGCCGCCAACCCCGACGTGGCCAACAATTTCGGATTCACCCCGACTCGACTGGGCGACAAGGCGACTGCAGGCGAAGGTCCGACCTACCGGCTCAACCGGGTCGAGTTCGCGCTGCGCAACACGACCGTATGGGAGCTGCAACAGGACGTCGGCGTGCTGACCGGGCTGATGCATGCGCTGCCGCTCGATCTGCCACGCAGGCACAAGATCCTGCGTGCGCTCGAGCGCATGCTCGACACCGTCGACCCGGACGACGTTGCCTGCACAGCCGAAGCGGGTCGTGCGCAGCTTGCCTCCGTACTCGCCGAACCCGCATATGCCAGCGCCCACAACGTGATCGCGGTCGGCCATGCGCACATCGACTCGGCATGGCTGTGGCCGATCCGCGAGACGATCCGCAAGTGCGCGCGCACATTTTCCAACATGGTCGACCTGATGGACCGCTACCCCGAGTTCCGATTCGCCTGCTCGTCGGCACAGCAATTCGCGTGGGTGCAGGAGTTCTACCCCGAGTTGTTCACCCGGATCAAGGCGAAGGTTGCTGCGGGACAGTTCATCCCGGTCGGCGGTATGTGGGTGGAAGCGGACACCAACATGCCGGGCGGCGAGGCGATGGCGAGGCAATTCGTTGCCGGGAAGCGCTTCTTTCTCGAAGAGTTCGGCGTCGACACCCCAGAATGCTGGCTCCCGGATTCGTTCGGATACTCGGCTGCAATGCCACAGATCGTCAAGGCCGCCGGTTCTGATTACTTTCTGACACAGAAGATTTCGTGGAACCAGACCAACAGGATGCCCCACCACACATTTCTGTGGGAAGGCATCGACGGCACCCGGGTGTACACGCATTTCCCACCGGTCGACAAGTACAACTCCGACCTCGGCGGAAACGATCTCGGCCACGCCCAACGCAATTACCGCGACTCCGGTGCGGGGTCGGTATCCCTCGTACCGTTCGGCTGGGGTGACGGCGGCGGCGGACCGACTCGGGAGATGGTCGCCGCAGCCGCGCGAACCACGTCACTCGAGGGCTCGCCGACCGTGACACTCGGTACGCCGATAGAGTTCTTCCGCCGTGCCCGGGCCGAGTATCCCGCTCCGCCGGTATGGTCCGGCGAGCTGTACCTCGAACTGCACCGCGGAACCTATACGTCGCAGGCACATACGAAGCAGGGCAATCGACGTAGCGAACACTTACTGCGCGAGGCTGAACTCTGGGCCGCAACGGCCGCCGTACGTACCGGTGCCGAATACCCTTACGACGAGCTCGAGCATATCTGGCGACTAGTGCTGCTGCAGCAGTTTCACGACATCTTGCCCGGCAGCTCGATCGCGTGGGTGCACCAAGATGCCGAGCGCAACTACGCGTCGGTCGCGCGCCGGCTCGAGGCTGTGATCGCTCGCGCGCTCGCCGCACTTTCGGGACGTGGCCGCAAGGAGTTCACGTACAACGCAACGCCATTCGGACGCGACGGCGTGCCCGCGTTGGGAGCTGCCGCGGCCGCCGAACCGACCACCGCTTCGGCTCGCAAACATCGCCGCGACATCGTTCTCGACAACGGCATTGTCCGGGCGGTGATCTCGCCGAAGGGTTTACTCACGTCGTTGATCGACACCGCATCGGGTCGCGAGGCGATCGCACCGAACTCGGTGGGCAATCTGCTTCAGCTGCATCGTGATACGCCGAATCAGTGGGATGCCTGGGACATCGACGAGTTCTACCGCCACGTCGTCACCGACCTGACGGATGCAGATTCGGTCGTGCTCGACGGAGATGTGGTCGTCGTGCGCAGAATCTTCGGGAAGTCCCGGATCGTCCAGCGGTTACGCCTGAATTCGCATGCTCTCGAAATCGAGAACGACATCGATTGGCGCGAGAGCCAGAAGCTCCTCAAGCTGGCCTTCCCGGTCGACGTGCACGCCGACCGCAGCGCCTCCGAGACGCAGTTCGGCCACATCTTTCGGCCGACCCATTCGAATACGTCGTGGGACTTCGCGAAGTTCGAAATCTGCGCTCATCGGTGGGTGCATGTCGGCGAGCCGGGTTATGGCGTTGCCGTGGCGAATGATTCGACCTATGGCCACGATATCGGCAGTCATGCGCGGACCGGCGGTGGTTCGACAACGACCGTCCGGCTCTCGCTACTGCGCGCGCCACGCTATCCGGACCCGAACGCCGACCAAGGGGCGCATACCTTGCGGGTATCGATCCGGCCCGGTGCCACGATCGGCGACGCGGTCGAGGAAGGCTACCGGATCAATCTCCCCGCGCGAACGGTCACGGGCGGTGTCGCCGCCGAGGCATTGGTCCGGGTCTCGAACCCGGCTGCCGTTGTCGAGTCGGTCAAACTTGCGGAGGACCGCACTGGCGACGTCGTCATTCGGATGTACGAAGCTCTCGGCGGGCGGGCAAAGACCACGGTCGCCATCGACTTTCCCTATGCAGCAGTCCAATTCACAGATCTACTGGAACGACCCATCGATGGCCCGCCGTCGACAGTATCGGGAAGCGACGTCGCCCTCGAGCTGCGGCCGTTTCAGCTGGTCACGTTGCGCGTGCGCCGCTAGTCCGACGCCGAACGGGCCTGCACGGTTCAGTTTGCCGGATCGCAGCACTGTTGGCCCGCTCGGCGTTGCTCACTTCTCCTCGTGCGGAATGTTCGCCACCACCGGGTACTCGCCGGTGTAGCCGATCCGTTCCCGTGCGACCGCTAAGACCTTGTCCCGCACCAGGAACCAGCCGCCGATCAAGGCAGGAATGATCACAACGAGCGTCCCGACCGTCCAGGTGCCGATCGGATGGTCGAGCGCCATCAAGACGAGCACCCCGAACAGGAAGGCGAGAGTGGCGTAACCGGTATACGGCGAACCCCACAGCCGGAACTTCGGTCGCTCCAGAATGCCCTTCTGCGACCACCGGTACAGCTGAAGCTGGCAGATGACGATGGTCCCCCACGACGCGATGATGCCGAGGGCCGACATGTTGAGCACGATTTCGAATGCTTGGCCGGGGTTGAATGCGTTGAGCGCGACACCGAAGAGTGTGATGAATCCGGTCAACAGGATGCCGCCGAAAGGCACACCGTTGCGGGACATTCGCGCCGTGAACGACGGTGCACTCCCGTTCATCGCCATCGATCGCAAGATTCGACCCGTCGAGTACAGGCCGGCGTTGAGACTGGAAAACGCTGCGGTGAGCACCACGACGTTCATGATCGATCCGGCGCCGTCGAAGCCGATTTTGGAGAAGAACGTGACGAAAGGACTCTCCCCTGCCGAGTAAGCGGTGTATGGCAACAGAAGGGCGAGCAGCACAAGCGACCCGACGTAGAAGACCGCGATTCGCGCAATCACCGAGTTGATCGCGCGCGGCATGATCTTCTCTGGATTGGCCGTTTCACCGGCGGCAGTTCCGACCAGTTCCACTGCAGCATAGGCGAACACAACTCCGGATGTGACGATGACCAGTGGATAGATCCCCGCCGGGAAAAGTCCCCCGTTGTCGGCGATCACGCTGAATCCGGTCTTCGCGCCCTCGACGTCGTAGCGGCCCGCGAGGAATACCGTGCCGACCACGAGGAACGTGATGAGTGCGACCACCTTGATGAGCGCGGCCCAGAATTCCATCTCGCCGAAGAGCTTGACCGATATCAGGTTCATCGACAGCACGAGGGCCAGTGCGATCAGCGCGATGAGCCACTGCGATATGGACTCGAATGCGCCCCAGAAGTGGAAATACGTTGCGATGGCGGTGGTATCGACGATCGCTGTCATCGCCCAGTTGAGAAAATACATCCAGCCGGCGACGAATGCTGCTTTCTCACCGAGGAATTCACGCGCATAAGACACGAACGAGCCCGACGAGGGCCGATGCAACACGAGTTCGCCGAGCGCCCGCAGGATGAGGAATACGAAGAATCCGCAGATGGCGTAGATGATGAACAGCCCTGGTCCCGCACTGGACAACCGGCTGCCTGCGCCGAGGAACAGACCGGTACCGATCGCACCGCCGATCGCGATCATCTGCAACTGCCTGGGCTTGAGCCCCTTGTGATAGCCCTCTTCTTCGTGCGCGAGGGCGGAGTTGTCGTACGGGGTGTCCTGAGCTGGCGTTGCCATGATCGATGTCCTCGCGGTTGTCGGATCGAGGTAGGTCGCGCTGCATAAACTCAACCATCAAACTTTTGACAATGCTCGCTATCTCACGTTGACCCAGCTCAGCGAACACCGCGGGCCTAGATCATCATCAAAGATGACTGACTGTCCGGCTGTCTGACAGGTTCACGCATCACAGGATGAGGCATTGGACACCTGGGCGTCAAGACCCAAGATTGACGCTGGTCGAACGCGTCCGGCAGAGTATGACCATGAACCTGTCCGACAGCTGGGCCGACAGACAGCCGACTGCCACGCGCGTCGGGGCCGCCGAGGCCGTTCTCGCGGACCTCCGAGCGGCGATCGAGAGCGGCGAACTGCCGGTCGGAACCAAGCTTCCGGCAGAGGCGACGCTCGCGGCACGATACGGCGTGAGCCGCTCGGTCGTTCGAGAGTCCCTACGGTCGAGCACAGCGCTCGGTTTCACCGAAACACACACCGGTAAAGGCACTTTCGTCATCTCGGACAAGCCGCGCGCCGATCCGATGTTCGATGGCTACTCCTCGGTCGCCCTGCGCGAAGCGCGCCCGCACATCGAAGTTCCGGCGGCCGGCTTCGCGGCACTGCGACGCACCGACGAGCAGCTCGCCATCTTGCGGCGCCTCGTCGAAGAGATGGACGCCGAAGCCGATCCCGCGACGTGGGTGCAACTCGACGGCGCCTTTCACCTCGCCATCGCGCAGGCCAGCGGAAACGGCGTGTTCGCCGCAGTGGTCGGCGAAATCCGGGACGCGCTGGCGCAGCAGTCGAAGCTCCTCAACGAGCGATCGCACCGACAGGAAGCCTCGGGCGCCGAACATCGCGCGATTGTCGATGCCATTGCCGCCGGGTCCTACGACACCGCGGCCCAGGCGATGTCGGATCACCTGCGCATCGTCGAAGACACTGTCGTCGCGCTGTTTCCGGACGCAGGCGCCCGAACCTAAGGCCGCCAGCGGTGCCACTTCGGCACATCGACGGACAAATTGCTGGGGATATCGCGCAGCGTGTTCGCCATGAGTTCGACGAATTCCACGCACGACGAGTACCGCTCCGCCGGATTCTTCGCGAGCGCTTTCGCGAGAATCACGTCGACAGAGCGAGGCAGCCATCGCCTGTGCGTCGAAATCCGGGGCGGCGGCGTCGAGATATGCGCGTGCACGATCGCGAACGAATTCGGTAGCGGAAAAGGCGGTTTCCCGGTCAGGAACTCAATCATGGCCGCTGCCAACGAATACGTATCCGTCGCTGGGTAGAGCTGTTGCGCTTGAAGCACTTCCGGCGCCGCGTACGGAAGCGATCCACGCACCCGGCCATGGCGCGACAACGGACGAGAGTCGTCGAAGAATCGGGCGATACCGAAGTCGGTGAGGACGGCGATGCGCGGCGCCGCAGAACCGATCAACATGTTGGACGGCTTGACGTCACGGTGGACCACGTCCATCGAATGGGCGTAGTCCAGCCCTTCGGCAATCTGCCGTAAGACGCGGAGGACAAGGGGAACATCGGGCAGTGCACGCCCTTGCGGGATCAGTGCCGCACCGCTGCCACCCTCGACGTACTGCATGGTCATCCACAGCGCGTCGGCAACCTCACCGTGGGCGTACACGCTCACGATATTCGGATGATCAAGGCTGTGCGCGATGTCGAATTCGCGGTCGAATCGGAACCGGGTCTGCTCGATGTCGGCGCCCTCGGAATTGAGAATCTTCAGCGCCTCGACCCGGCGGTACAACCGATTGTCGACCAGATACACGGTGCTTGTGCCGCCGTGGCCGAGCAAAGCACGCACGGTATGTCCGGCGTAGCGGTCCCCGGGCTGCAGCGACATGTTTCCCAGCCTAGGTGCAGATCGCGCAGATCGATCCATCGAGCGCATGATGATGCTGTGACCTCGGTGGCAACGATCGCGGAACTGGATGCGCGGGTGGCAGCCTGCCGGGCCTGTCCGCGCCTCGTCGCCTGGCGCGAACAGGTCGCGCGGGAGAAACGCGCCGCATATCGCGATGAAACATACTGGGGCCGTGCCGTTCCCGGGTTCGGTTCAGCTGATGCACAGTTGTTGATAGTCGGGCTCGCACCAGCGGCGCACGGCGCAAACCGGACAGGCCGAATGTTCACAGGAGACCGCAGCGGCGACGTTCTCTACGCTGCGCTGCACGCCGTCGGGCTGGCGAATCAGCCGACTGCCGTGCGGATCGACGACGGCCTGCAACTTCGCGGAACTCGAATCACCGCGCCCGTGCACTGCGCTCCCCCGGACAACAAGCCGACGCCCCAAGAGCGCGACACCTGCCGCTCCTGGCTGGAGTCCGAACTCGAGCTGCTGTCGCCGACGCTGCGCGCGATCGTTGTTCTCGGAGCGTTCGGCTGGCAGGCGTTGCTACCCGTACTTGCTGCCGCGGGATGGTCCATACCGACCCCACGTCCGAAGTTCGGCCACGGCGCCCGCATCGACCTGACAGGACCGGGCAACGAGCTTGCCCTGTTCGGTTGCTATCACGTCAGCCAGCAAAACACGTTCACCGGAAGGCTGACGCCAGCGATGCTCGAGACGGTGCTCGGCGATGCGGCCACCGCCGCAGGTCTGCGGTGATCGCAGCCTTACGCGGTTGTGCGATTCGCGCCGATGTACAGGAGCACGACCGGCGGCGCCGCCCCGACCACGAGAAACAGCAAGGTCTCCCAGGACTGCGTCAGTAACACGTCACCCCCGGGACCAGCTGTTGCGCACACCAGAAACCCGCAGATCCAGGCGATCAACGGCAAACTTTGCAGGCCGATCCGATCGGTGACCGTGCGCGCTCCGAACACGAGCGCAGCGTTCACAGCACCGGAGACGAACGCGCTGACAGGGAACGGCACCGTGCCGAGATAGGTCGGCAAATAGAGCACCCCGAGGACGAGGGAGATCAGACCATCGAAAACGAGTAGTACGAGGATGGTTCGGTTGAGTATGTGGGCTGGAATCAGATCGGGAGCAGGGGAAGTCACCGTCACGGAACGGGCGGGTATCCCAGGAGCTCGAGCAAGTGGCTCTGCATATCGACGAACTTGTACAGCACATTGAGGTAGAGCTCGTGCTGCGCGGGCCCCATGGGGCGCATGCTGTCGACCCACGCCGCGATCATGTTCTGCAAATCAAAGTTGTACATCACGTTCCTTCCCGAACGTCACAATCAATCGAGTCTATCCGTCAGGCCTGCGAACAGGTCTCGTTCGCGCCCGTCGGCACCGACCGGCCCCTCGCGCCCGAGCGCGAGCACGAAATGCTCCTCGGTCAAGATCGGCTGGACGATGTTGTTCGACAGCGCGTACTCGGTACCCGTCGGCGACACCGTCACCTGCGTGGCGTGCGCGCGCAAGGCCGCACACTTTGCATCGAGGACGTGCCCGATGTCCAGCGTAGTTGTCACTGAATCGGTTGCAACACTTGGCAACTCGTCGCGCGCCGGCATCCGCCAACCGTCGGGAACCACGTCGACGGCATCGAGAGCCCGATCGAGTGCCTCGCGTTCGGTCACGGTCCAATACAACTTCGCGGGTGACCACGGCTCCCCCGCATCCGGGTAGCCGACGGTGCCGGCTGCCTCGAAGGCTGCGGTCGTCAACTGGTGCACCTGAATGTGGTCGGGATGCCCGTACCCGCCCACCGAGTCGTAGCAGACGACGACCTGCGGGCGAACGGACCGGATAACCGACACCAACGCCCCAACCGCCTCGTCGCGGTCCGCATTCACGAAGGCCCGCGGGTTGGCTGCCGCCGGCGTTCCCACCATCCCGGAATCGCGCCACCGCCCCGGTGCGGACAGGAACCGCGGTCGCGCAACGCCGAGCTCGCGCAACGCAGCCGTCAGCTCCAGGATTCGATAGCCACCCAGTTGATCGGCACGGTCGGCGACCAATTCCGCCCACTCGTCGCCGATCACTTCGCCCTCTTCGCCAAGCGAGCAGGTCAGGACGGTGACCTCGACGCCGGCCCGAACATAGTGCGCAATCGTGCCGCCGGTGGTGATCGTCTCATCGTCGGGATGAGCGTGCACCAGAAGCAGTCGCCTCACTCCGGGATCCTCGACCAACCGGCGGCGTCACCGAAGATGCCTGCCTGGATCGGTCCGGCCAAGCCAACACCTTCGACGCCCGCACCGGCCGCGGCGATGCTCGTGTCCTGCAGCAGCGGTAGCACGGTCGAGAGTTGCCACAACTTCGGTTCCGCTTGCGCCAGAACCTGTCCCACGTCCGTGGTCCCGCGCAGGGCCGCATCGATGGCAGGCTGCAACGTCGGATCGCACACGCCCGACAAGTTGCTCGGTGCCCGATTTCCAGGCGCGGCGTTCGCGGCCGGAGATGGGGACACGTCCGCTGTCGGGCCGCCTGAATTCTGCTCGCCGGCAGGCGGGCAGCCGAAGCGGGATGCGAGCGCCGTTGCCGGATCGGAGCCTGCGCGCACCCAGCCGACGACCGCGTCGATGTCGCCGTCTACCAGGTTTGCACCGAAGAGTTCATCGGGCGCAAGCACACGCACCGTGGCAGCAATCCCGGATCCGTGCAACTGATCGGCGACGGTGTTGGCCACCGCGATTGCGGTGTCGTCGTTTTCGGGAGCACCGATTCTGATCGCAAGTGCCTTGCCGCCCTTGGTGATCGAGCCGGGCGACAGCGCAGCAGAAGTGGGCGCGGTGACCGTGGGTGCTGTAGCAGGGGGCACTTGCGTCGGCGCAACACTGGGCGTAGCAGTCGCCGCATCGGCGTGCGTAAAACCAGCTTCGCCGAGGAGCGCGTACGCCCGTTCGGCAGTAATCCGTTGCGGAGCAGTTGGTAGGTATCCAGGATCTGAGGGCGAAAGCACTTGCGCCCGTGCGGGAACCATCGCCGACCGGCTGTTCGCGCCGACCATGGCGAGCACATCCGGATCGAGCATCCCGATGACTGCGCTGCGTACGCGGACATCGGCCAGATCTCCATCGCGGCCGTTGAGCGCAAGCTGCAGGATCCGAGGCTGATACATCGATGCGGTTCGCACCGTCGGAATCGCCGCCAGCTGAGCTTGCGATGCGCTGCCGCCACGCACGACGGCCACCTGCGCGTCGCCGGATCGCATCGAATCGGCAAGTTGCGCAGGCACTCCGCCGCGTCGCATCAAGATTTGGTCCGGTTTGGCCGGTTCGTCCCAAAAGCGATCGTTGCGTTCGAGCAGGATCTCGTCGCGGCCACGATCGATCGACTTGATGTGGAAATGCGCGCCGGATACCGGGATGTTCTCGGCAAGTCCGCGGGCAAATCCACCCGGCGAATCCTTCACCAGATGTGAGGGCAACAGGTCGGCGAACAGCTCCCGCCACGCCGGGTAGGGCGCGTTCATCGTGACGGTGACGGTCTTGCCGCCGCCGGAAGAACCGACGTCGGCGATCAGGTCGTATCCGGCGGGATCCACCACACCGGGCGCAGCGATCATCTGCTGCCAGAGGTATCGGAAGTCTTCGGCTGCGATCGGCGCGCCGTCGGACCATTGCGCCTCGTTGCGAAGCTGATAGGTGATCGTGAACGGATCCTGCGAGGTGACGTCAGCGGAAATCAGCACCGACGGGTCCAAGATCCAATCCGTTGCTCCATTACGAGCCTGGCTCGACACCGGCCGAAAAGGGCTGGGCAGCACCAGCGAACCGACTGCCATGCTGGTCGGCGACTGGTCTGCGAGCAGATGCGGGTTGAAGCCGATGCCGACATCGTCGATGGCAACGACCACGGTGTTCTTGGTCGGCTCCGCCGCTGTCGTCTTCGGGCTGTCGGTACTTTCGATGGGCGGCGGCGGATCTGCCGTACAACCCACGAGCGCCAACGCCAGGACCGCTGTCGCCAAAGCAAACCGCAACACTGCCCTCCTTCGTCGGGCATGTGAGTGCTCGGTCGCTCTCGTGACCGACCGAGCACTCACATGCGCGTAGCGAACTTTACAGCGCCGCCTTGTCGCGAGCCTTGCGGCGCGACAGGTCGCGGGCGCGCTCGGTTGCACTCAACGTGACCTTGCGGACGCGGACGACATCGGGGCCAACTTCGACGCACTCGTCCTGCGCACAGAACTCCATTGCGCCTTCGAGTTCGAGCTTCATCGGGCGCGCGAGGGTCTCCATCACGTCGGCGGAAGACTGACGCATGTTGGTCAGCTTCTTCTCGCGGGTGACGTTGATGTCGAGGTCCTCCTGGCGCGGGTTGATGCCCACGACCATGCCCTCGTAGGTGTCCGAACCCGGCTCCACGAAGAACGTGCCACGGTCCGCCAGCTGCGTCATCGCGTACGGCGTTACGGTGCCGTTGCGGTCGGACACGAGCGAACCGGTGTGGCGCGCGCGAATCTCGCCGGCCCACGGCGCGTAGCCGTGGAAGACCGCGTTCATGATGCCGGTTCCGCGGGTGTCGGTGAGGAAGTCGGTACGGAAGCCGATCAGACCACGCGACGGAACGATGAATTCCATTCGGACCCAACCGGATCCGTGGTTGGTCATCTGCACCATCTTGCCCTTGCGAGCGGCGAGGAGCTGTGTGACGCCACCGAGGTACTCCTCCGGCACGTCGACCGTGAGCTCTTCGAAGGGCTCGTGGATCTTGCCGTCGACAGTGCGGGTGACCACCTGCGGCTTGCCGACAGTCAGCTCGAAGCCTTCGCGACGCATCTGCTCGACGAGGATGGCAAGCGCCAATTCACCACGACCCTGCACCTCCCAGGTGTCGGGACGCTCGGTCGGGATCACCTTGAGCGACACGTTGCCGACCAGTTCTTGATCGAGACGCGCCTTGACGAGACGCGCGGTGAGCTTCTTGCCACCGTTGCGGCCGGCCAGCGGCGACGTGTTGATACCGATCGTGACCGAGATGGCCGGCTCGTCGACCGTGATCCGCTTGAGCGCGACCGGGTTCTCGAGATCTGCGAGCGTGTCACCGATCATGATGTCCGGAATTCCGGCAACGGCCACGATGTCACCGGCCACGCCTTCTTCGGCCGGATGGCGCTCGACTCCCTCTGTGGCGAGCAGCTCGGTGATCTTGATCTGCTTGATGCCGTCACCGTGCATCCACGACACGTTCTGACCCTTGCGCAGCGTGCCGTTGTAGATACGCACCAACGCGAGGCGGCCGAGGAAGGCGGACGCGTCGAGGTTCGTGACATGCGCCTGCAACGGGCCGTCGGGATCACCCTTCGGGGCGGGGATGTAGCTGAGCAGCACGTCGAACAGCGCATCGAGATTTTCGGCGCCGGGCGCGTTTCCGTTTTCCGGCTGCTCCTTCGATGCCTTGCCCTCGCGGCCGGAGGCGTAGAGCACCGGTAGGTCCAGAGCGAGCTCGGCTGCCTCGGCAGCTTCGTCGTCAAGGTCCGACGCGAGGTCCAGCAGCAGGTCGTGGCTCTCTTCGACGACCTCCGCGATCCGCGCGTCGGGACGGTCGGTCTTGTTCACGAGCAGGATGACGGGCAGCGACGCTGCGAGCGCCTTGCGCAGCACGAAACGGGTCTGTGGCAGCGGCCCCTCGGATGCATCGACCAGGAGCACGACGCCGTCGACCATGGACAGGCCACGCTCGACCTCGCCACCGAAGTCCGCGTGGCCGGGTGTGTCGATCACGTTGATGACCGTGATGGATCCGTCGGGGTTGTGCCGATGGACCGCGGTGTTCTTCGCGAGGATGGTGATGCCCTTTTCGCGTTCAAGGTCACCGGAGTCCATCACGCGGTCGACGAGCTCCGCGCGCTCGGCAAATGCGCCGGATTGGCGAAGCATGGCGTCGACGAGTGTCGTCTTGCCGTGGTCGACGTGTGCAACGATTGCTACGTTGCGGAAGGTGATGCGCGACACGCTGTGATCTCCTGGGCTGATTCTATCCGCGCAAAGGGTCTAACTCGCGGCTTCTAGGGCTGCCGCTATGCATATAGACGATCGAATATGCGGTGCATACGCCCGGTTCGGGCATTGCGGCCATGAACAGACTACCGCTCCGCAGGCACCCAACGTTTCGACAGCCCCAATGAGGGTAAGCTAACTCGACAACAGCCGGGGTTGATCCGGAGCGCGAACTGCAAAGGAGCGAGCACCGGAAATGGGCAAGGTCAAGGCTGGCAAGGTCTCGGGGCTCAAGCCCAAGAAGAAGTGTTGCCGGAGTAAGAAACGTTGCCTGAAGTGCCCCGTTGTCATCATGCGGATGAAGAAGGCCGAAAGAGAAGGCTGCACCGGTAAGGACCTGTCGAAGGCGCTCAAGAAGGCACGTGCGGCTTAGTGCCTCCGGCCCCGTGAGTCTTTATGGAGGCTCCGCCCTCCGAAAAGACT
>JBBSKP010000125.1:0-15225 GCA_038256175.1 Mycobacteriales bacterium | reverse complement strand
TCAGCGCGTCAGCGCAGGGACGAAGACCGACGCGAGCGCGGCTGTGAGGCGATCGCGGGAAAGGTCGGTCGTCCCGGTCACGTAGCTGACCAGGGTCGCGCGCAACGCCGAGAACAACACAAAAATGGTTGCGTCGGAATCGATTCCATCGGGGAATTGGTCTGGATTCAGTGCGATGTAGGTCCTCCCGATGTCGTGGGCGCGCACGACCACTGCCGATGTCATGTCGATGACGTCGATATGCGGCGCCTCGAGCAACAACGGGCGCAGCACGTCCCGCCTACCTTCGACCGCGTCGAAGGTCGCGGTCAGCACGCCCGCGCCGAGAGTCCAGATGTCGACGCCGAGGTACCCGTCGATCGCTGTGCCGACGTCGTGCATCAATCCATCGGCGATCGAGCGCGCGAGCGCAGTGAGGATTTCGTCCTTGTCGGCGAAGTATTGATACAGCGATCCCTTGCTGACGCCGGCTTCCGTGGCGATCCGATTGGTCGAACAACCGTCATAGCCGTTTTGCGCAAGAACGCGACCAGATGCTTCGACGATCCGTTCGACGGTGGCTCGCGCGCGCTCCTGGTGGGGTTGTTTGCGCTGGTTCTGGCCTTGCTGGGGGACCATCGCACACCCTGTCTGGAACGCGACTTGTATGTGTCCAATTCGCTGCTGTTAGCTACGGTAACGCAACGACGCGTGAAAGGAAGAGTCATGGTCTCATTGCCTCAGGCAGTCGGCGATACAACAAGTTCGATGCCCACCCGGATCTCGAGCCGGTCCGCAAGACCAACTGTTCCCGGGAGGCGGCCGATCGAGCCTGGCTCCCGACTGTGGGACGACGTCGGATTGATCACCTTCTCCCTGACGGCAGGATCCGCTTTCCTTTTGCAGACGATGCATCCCGCTATCGGCACGGTTGTTGCCGAGCATTCCAAGTTCCGCACCGATGCGATCGGTCGCGCGGTCCGCAGCATCGCGTCGGTCATGACCTGGATCTACGGCGGCGAGGAAGCCCTTGCCGAGGGTGATCGGCTGCGCGTCATGCACAAGACCCTGAACTCGACCGACGAACACGGCGTGCGGCACACGGCGCTGTCGTCGGGACCCTGGGCGTGGGTGCCGTTGACCGCTCCCTATGCGTATGTGTCGGGCGCGAAATACTTTTCGACGACTCCGTACACCGCCGAGGAGATCGAGGCGCTGTACCAGGAGATCGTCCAGCTGATGCGTAACCTGCACGTCGCCGAAAAGGAAATCCCGCGGAACTACGACGAGTACCTCGTGAAGTTCGACGACATCCTCGACAACACGTTGATCGCACACCAGACCGCGCACGACTTCCTCGCGACGACGGCCAAGATTCCGCCGCCGCTGCAATTACCGGCCCCGCTACGCCCGCTGTGGGCGCTCGGCATGCATTACCCAGGCAAGCTGCAGCGGTTCGTCACAATCGGTACGACTCCGGAGAAGGCACGGCGCAAGCTGGGCCTCGAATGGACGCCGACCGACGAGCGCAAGCTGCGAGCGATCGGCTGGGTGGTGAGCCGGACCGTCCCGAAGCTTCCCGAGCGCGTGCGCTACTTCCCGATCGCATACGAGGCTCGCAAATTGGATCGTGATCAGCGCAAGCTTGCGCGGATGTTGGCAAATCGTCCGATGTGACGAACTCGGTGTCGGCGCGGGCGACCCCTCCGGTGGCAGGCCCGGCGGAAGGTGGCGCATGATCGAAGGCGTGACTCTGCTGCCGGACCCATCCGTGCCCGCTCCACAGGCTCCACCTCCGAACGCGTCTGCCATGCGCCGTGTACTGCGGCGGGCGCGCGACGGTGCGACCCTCAACGTCGACGAGGCCGTCGTTCTACTGCAAGCGCGTGGCGCGGATCTGGTCGATCTGTGTTCGTCCGCATCCCGAGTGCGCGACGTCGGACTCGAAGCCGAGGGCAGGCCCAAACAGGTCACGTACTCCCGCAAGGTCTTCATCCCGCTGACCCGGCTGTGCCGCGACAAGTGCCACTACTGCACCTTCGTGACCGTGCCGGGAAAGCTGCGCGCCGAAGGCAAAGGCATGTACCTCGAGCCCGACGAGGTGCTCGAGATCGCTCGCCAGGGTGCCGAACTCGGTTGCAAAGAGGCGCTCTTCACGTTGGGTGATCGCCCGGAGGAGCGGTGGCCCGAGGCGAAGGAATGGCTGGATTCGCGTGGCTACGATTCGACGCTCGACTACGTGCGGGCAATGTCGATCCGGGTGCTCGAGGAGACCGGGCTGCTCCCGCACCTGAATCCGGGAGTTCTGAGCTGGGAAGAGATTTCCCGGCTCAAGCCGGTCGCGCCGTCGATGGGGATGATGCTCGAGACGACCTCGACCCGGCTGTTCACGGAAAAGGGTGAATGCCACTACGGCAGTCCTGACAAGGATCCCGCCGTTCGGCTTCGCACCCTGACGGATGCCGGTCGCCTCAGCGTTCCGTTCACGACGGGCATCCTCGTCGGAATCGGCGAATCGTTGCAGGAGCGCGCCGAGTCGATCATGGCGATCCGCAAGGTGCACAAGGCATTCGGTCACATCCAGGAAGTGATCGTGCAGAACTTCCTCGCCAAGGACGACACTGCCATGCGAAATGTCCCGGATGCGGGCCTCGAGGAGTTCACCGCGACAATTGCCGTCGCTCGGATGCTGCTCGGCCCCGGTATGCGGATCCAGGCGCCACCGAACCTGGTGTCGAACACCGAATGCCTCGCGTTGATCGGCGCGGGAGTCGATGACTGGGGCGGTGTTTCGCCGCTCACGCCCGATCACGTCAACCCCGAACGGCCGTGGCCGAATCTCGAGACATTGGCGGAGATCACCGCGGCGGCCGGTTATCAGCTGACCGAGCGGACTGCTGCGCAGCCGAAATACGTTCTCGCCGGTCATCCTTGGATCGATCCGCGCATCACGGCACATGTGCAGGCGCTCGCCGACCCGCAGACCGGACTCGCAAAGCTCGACGCGTTGCCTGTTGGCCTGCCGTGGCAGGAACCCGACGAGTCGTGGGAGTCGGCCGGGCGAACCGATTTGAACAGTGCGATCGACACTGTCGGTCGAAATACCGAGACCCGTAGCGATCTGGGCAGCGCGTTCGGTGACTGGGAGACCGTGCGCGAGCAGGTGCTCGAACTGTCCGCGCCGGTCAAGGTCGATACCGATCTGCTTGCCGCGTTGCGCTCGGCCGAGCGGGATCCGGCGAACTGCACCGACGACGAGTATCTGGCCCTGGCTACTGCGGACGGACCTGGGTTGGAAGCGGTGGTCGCGCTCGCCGACGCACTCCGAAAGGATGCGGTCGGCGACACCGTGACCTACGTGGTGAACCGCAACATCAACTTCACCAATATTTGCTACACCGGCTGCCGATTCTGCGCATTCGCCCAGCGTAAGGGCGATGCCGATGCGTTCACGCTGTCGATGGACGAGGTTGCCGACCGGGCATGGGAAGCGCACGTCGAAGGCGCCACCGAGGTCTGCATGCAGGGCGGCATCGACCCCGAACTGCCGGCAACCGGTTACGGCGATCTGGTTCGCGCAGTAAAGAAGCGCGTGCCGTCGATGCACGTGCACGCCTTCAGTCCGATGGAGATCGTCAACGGCGCATCACGGGGTGGGCTGACCATTCGCGATTGGCTCGTCGGTTTGCGCGAGGCCGGCCTCGACACCATTCCGGGCACCGCTGCGGAGATCCTCGACGATGAGGTCCGCTGGATTCTGACGAAGGGAAAGCTGCCGACCGCGACCTGGGTCGAGGTTGTCACGACCGCTCACGATGTGGGCCTGCGTTCGAGTTCGACGATGATGTACGGCCATGTCGACAACCCGAAGCATTGGGTCGGTCACCTGAACGTGCTGCGCGGAATCCAGGACAAGACAGGCGGATTCACCGAATTCGTGCCGCTGCCGTTCGTCCATCAGAGTTCGCCGCTGTACTTGGCCGGCGCTTCGCGGCCCGGTCCGACCAACCGCGACAACCGCGCCGTGCATGCGCTGGCTCGAATCATGTTGCACGGCAGGATTCCGAACATCCAGACCAGCTGGGTGAAGCTCGGCGTCACCGGTAGTCAGGTGATGCTGCAAGGCGGCGCGAACGATCTCGGTGGCACCCTGATGGAAGAGACGATCTCCAGAATGGCTGGCTCGCAACATGGTTCGGCCAAGACGATCGCCGATCTGCGCGCCATCGCCGAGGGAATCGGCCGCCCCGTACAGCAACGCACGACGGCCTACGCAGAGCAGGCGCGAGTAGCGTGACGAGCGAAAAGTCGGAGGTGATCAGCGACAAGAATGTCGCAGATGTCCTCAGCCGAGTTGTATGGATCGTCAACCCCGTCCTCGATGTGCTCGCCGGTACCGATCCACTCGGATTGAAGGAACGCACCAAACGAACCGAGCCGTCGGATGGTTCGCCGCTCGATCGCGCATTGGACGTCCTGGCGTGGACGCTCAACGTCGCCGATGTTCCGGGGACGAAGGCGTGGGACGCGATGACCATCGACGAGCGCTCACGGTGGTGGATCCGGCGAGTCGGCGCGCTCAACACGCTGATCGTCGCCTACCCGGGCGTCTTCGGTGCGCTGGCCGATCGGTTCCCGCTGCAGGATGCGCTGGGTTTCGCGAACCAGGCGATCCTGCTGTGTGCGGTGGCACGTGAGCGTGGTGTGACCGATCGGCATGATCAGGTGCGAATGCTGGCAGCGGTGTTGTGTCACCGGATCATTCCCGACGACGTGAGCGGGCTCGCTGTGGAAGCTGCCAAAGCGCCGCTCGCGGCCGACCAGGAACGGTCGTGGACGCCGTTTGCGCTGGCCAAGACGTTGTGGCGGATCGCGCGCATCGTCAAGGGGATTACTGCGGAACTCGGTAGGCGGCCACACTCGAATCGCTTCTTCCACCTGATGGGAAAGCTGCCCATTGTCGGCGTCGTCGCGGACTATTTCGGCGAGTTCGGTGCACTTACTCGGGCTGCGCATGCCGGTGAGCGCTGGATCGTGTCGAGTTAGGGCAGGCTTGGTAGCGGGGGCGCCTATGAGCGCAGGGATAATGACTACGAGCGGACGTTCGCTTGCAACTGTTTTGGAGATTCAGGGTTATGGAGATGGAGAGCAGCAGTGACGTACATCATCGCTGAACCGTGCGTAGACGTGTTGGACAAGGCGTGTATCGAAGAATGCCCTGTCGACTGCATCTACGAGGGTGGTCGCATGCTGTACATCCACCCCGACGAGTGCGTGGACTGCGGCGCCTGCGAACCGGTTTGCCCGGTAGAGGCGATCTTCTACGAGGACGACACTCCAGACCAGTGGAGTGGCTACGTGAATGCCAACGTGGACTTCTTCGATGAACTCGGTTCTCCTGGCGGTGCGGCAAAACTCGGCAAGACCGACTTCGATCCGCCGTTCATCAAGGCGCTGCCGCCGATGGGTGAGGACTAGTTGTCGGTGGGGCCGAATCAGCGTCGACCTGTGTCGGCGCAGCTCCCTGATTTTCCTTGGGACACAATCTCCTCCGCGAAAGCGCGGGCGGAGGCGCATCCAGACGGCATCGTGAACCTCTCGGTGGGAACGCCGGTCGATCCGGTGGCGCCGCTCATTCGTAGCGCGCTGTCGTCGGTATCGGACGTGCCTGGTTACCCGACGACGCATGGCACGGTCGAGCTGCGTGAGGCGGCGGTGAATTCGCTGCGCCGTCGGTACGGGATCGGCGGCTTGTCGGCCGATGCCGTTCTACCCGTCATCGGCACCAAGGAACTGATCGCATGGTTGCCCCGGTTGCTGGGCCTCGGGACCGACGATCTCGTTGTCATCCCGGAGTTGGCATACCCGACGTACGAAGTCGGGGCATTGCTGGCCGGCGCACAAATCGCTCGGGCGGACGGTCTCAATCAGCTCGGCCCCGCGAATCCGGCACTGATCTTCGTGAATTCGCCGTCGAATCCGACCGGTCGGGTGCTCGGCGTCGATCATCTCCGCAAGGTTGTGGCCTACGCGCGTGAGCGAGGCGCGATCGTCGCCTCGGACGAGTGCTATCTCGGGCTGACCTGGGACGGCGAGGCGCCGTCGATCCTGGACTCGGAAGTCAATGACGGCGACTTGACCGGACTTCTCGCCGTGCATTCGCTGTCGAAGACCTCCAACCTCGCGAGCTACCGCGCCGGATTCGTGGCCGGCGACCCAGCACTTGTCGCCGAGTTGCTCGAGGTGCGCAAACACGCCGGGATGATGGTGCCTTTCCCGGTGCAAGCCGCGATGACCGCCGCGTTGAGCGACGATGCGCACGAACGTGACCAGCGCGAGCGTTATCGCGCCCGGCGCACAATTCTGCTCGAGGCGCTGCGCGGCGCCGGGTTCACCATCGACCACTCCGAGGCCGGGTTGTACCTGTGGGCCACTCGCGGCGAGCCCTGTCGTGACACGCTCGACTGGCTGGCGGAGAAGGGCATTCTGGTCGCGCCCGGCGAGTTCTACGGGCACGGCGGGTTCCAGCATGTTCGGATTGCGCTCACCGCGACTGACGAGCGGATTGCGGCTGCTGCTGCGCGGCTTTCGTAGTTGTCGGTGGCCTCGGCCACAATGGCTAAGTGCTGTTCGCCGACATCGTTGCCACATCCGCAGAGGTCAGCGGGACTCGTTCACGCAAGGTGAAGATCGAGTCGCTAGCGAAGCTACTGCGGGCGCTTGCGTCTGATGAGCTCGAGCCGACCGTTGCGTGGCTCGCGGGGGAACCCCGACAAGGTCGCATCGGCACGGGCTGGCGAACCCTCGTCACGGCCGAATCGGCACCTGTTGCGGAGCCGTCACTGACCGTCGTCGACGTCGATTCCACGCTGACCGAGCTGGCCGGCTTGTCCGGTACCGGGTCGGTGAACCGCCGCCGCGAGGTCCTCGGCGCGCTGTTCTCGCGGGGGACTGCCGAGGAGCAAAGCTTTCTGTTCCGGTTGCTCACCGGAGAGCTGCGGCAAGGTGCGCTCGTCGGTGTCATGACTGACGCAGTCGCTGCCGCCGCGGGACTCCCTGCCGAGCCGGTGCGACGGGCCTTCATGCTCTCGGGTGCCCTACCGACCACGGCTGCGGCCGCGCTGCGCGGCGGACTTGCCGAGCTGGCCGAATTTCGACTCGAGGTCGGCCGGCCGGTGCAGCCGATGTTGGCCTCGCCGGCCGAGGCCCTGGCGGACGCCATTGCCGAACTCGGGTCCGAGATCAGCGTCGAGTACAAGTTCGACGGTGCGCGGATTCAGGTTCACCGTGACGGCGACGTCGTCCGCATCTTCACCCGCACCTTGCGAGAGATCACTTCCAGTGTGCCCGAGCTGGTTTCGCTCGTCCGCGCACTGCCGTGTCGCAGTGTCGTCCTCGATGGCGAGACGCTGGCGTTGACCGATGGCGGGCGGCCGAGGCCGTTCCAGGAGACGATGAGCCGCTTCGGGGCGGACTCGGGGGAGCTCTTGCTGCACCCGTACTTTTTCGATTGTTTGCATCTCGACGGCCGTGACCTGCTCGACGAACCACTTGTCGCGCGGCTCGAGGCGTTGCAGTGGGTGGCGCCGGATCACCGGATTCCCGCACTTCTGCGGCCGACTCCGGAGGAGGCAGCCGACCATATGTCCGCGGCTCTGCGCGGTGGTCACGAAGGTGTGATGGTCAAGTCGCTCGCGACGCCGTACGCAGCCGGTCGACGGGGTCGCGCATGGCAGAAGGTCAAAGAGGTGCACACGCTCGACCTGGTTGTGCTCGGTGCTGAGTGGGGTTACGGGCGGCGAACGGGCTTCCTGTCCAACCTGCATCTGGGCGCGCGCGATCCCGACGGTGGTGAACCGATCATGGTCGGAAAGACCTTCAAAGGCATGACCGATCAGCTGCTGGCCTGGCAGACCGAGGAGTTTCCCAAGTACGAGCGCGAACGAGACTCGCACACCGTGTTTCTGCGGCCCGAGATCGTGGTCGAGATCGAGCTCGACGGCGTGCAGACGAGCAGGCGCTATCCGGGTGGGGTTGCACTGCGTTTCGCCCGCGTTCTTCGCTACCGGCCGGACAAGGACGCGGGCGA
This sequence comes from Mycobacteriales bacterium, assembly GCA_038256175.1. Lineage (GTDB taxonomy): Bacteria > Actinomycetota > Actinomycetes > Mycobacteriales > Mycobacteriaceae > Antrihabitans. Next base: position 7,157 of record JBBSKP010000125.1, on the reverse strand, counting down.
CGCCGACACCATCGACACGGTTCGAGAGCTGCTTCCGGGGTAGATCGGCGTTAACCTGACTTCATGGACGCCATCACCACGGTTCCACCGCCGGCGAACGAGCCTGTCCACAGCTATGCCCCCGGTTCACCGGAGCGCGAACGGCTGACGGCGAAGTTGGCCGAGCTGTCCGTCAACCCAGTTGACGTACCGATGGTGATCGGCGGCACCGAGCGTCGAACACACGGCGGAACCAGGTCGAATATCGTTGCGCCGCATCGGCATAGTCTCGTGCTCGGGACGCTGGCCAACGCGACCCACGACGAGGCGGCCGCTGCGATCGATGCGGCGACCGCGGCGGCACCGCAGTGGCGCGCGACGAGCTTCGACGAACGAGCGGCCGTGCTGCTGCGCGCCGCGGACCTGCTCGCCGGACCCTGGCGCGAGACCATTGCGGCGGCAACCATGCTGGGACAATCGAAGAGCGCGCAACAGGCAGAGATCGACGCGCCGTGCGAACTCATCGATTTCTGGCGTTTCAACGTGTCGTTCGCACGCGAGATTCTTGCCCAGCAACCGATATCGTCGCCCGGAGTGTGGAACCGGCTGGAGTACCGCCCGCTCGAAGGTTTCGTCTACGCGATAACACCCTTCAATTTCAGTGCTATCGCGGGAAACCTCCCGACCGCTCCGGCGTTGATGGGTAACACGGTCGTATGGAAACCGTCGCCGACGCAGACCCTTGCCGCGTACTGGACGATGAAGCTGCTGGAGGTCGCGGGCCTGCCGCCCGGCGTGATCAATCTCGTTACCGGCGACGGCGTCCAATTGTCCGAGGTGGCATTGGCGGATCCGCGTCTGGCAGGAATCCATTTCACCGGCTCTACCAAGACATTTCAGTTTCTGTGGCGCGAGGTCGGCCAACGCATCGCCACCTACAACGGCTATCCGCGGTTGGTAGGGGAAACGGGCGGCAAGGACTTCGTCGTCGCGCATGCTTCCGCTGACCCCGCAGCGCTGAGCACCGCACTGATTCGCGGTGCCTTCGAATATCAAGGGCAGAAGTGTTCGGCCGCCTCGCGGGCGTATGTACCGCGGTCGGTGTGGCGCAGGATGGGCGACGAGTTCCTCACCGAGGCAGCGGAGCTCACCTATGGCGACGTGTCCGACTTGTCGAATTTCGGTGGGGCATTGATCGATCAGCGCGCGTATGACAAGAACGTCGCGGCCATCGAACGGGCACGCACCGCGACGGGAGTGGAGATCCCGGTCGGCGGTACCTACGACGACAGCGAAGGCTTCTTCGTGCGGCCGACGGTGTTGCTGGCGGCCGACCCACGCGATGAATCGTTCTCCACCGAGTACTTCGGTCCGGTGCTGAGCGTGCACGTCTACGACGACGACCAGCCGAATGCCTTCGAGACCATTCTCGCCGAGGTCGAATCCGCCGCACCCTATGCGCTGACCGGAGCTGTTATCGCGGACGATCGAGCCGCAGTCGAAACTGCTTGCAGCGTCTTGCGGTTCGCGGCCGGCAACTTCTATATCAACGACAAACCGACGGGGGCTGTCGTCGGTCAGCAACCGTTCGGCGGAGCACGTGCGTCCGGCACCAACGACAAGGCAGGGTCGCCGCTGAACCTGACGCGGTGGGTTTCTGCGCGGACGATCAAGGAAACCTTCGTCCCGCCAACCGATTACCGCTACCCGCACATGCAGGGGTAGCGACATGACCCTCTCCAATCCGTTGCGCCCCGCAATACTTGCGGCCGCGAAATCACCCAGGCTGAAGAGGACGCTCACCGGCGCTCCGGTGACCAAGCGCATTGTCGAGCGGTTCATTGCGGGCGAGACCCGGCCGCAGGTGCTCGGTGTTGTCGGTGAACTGCTCGACAGCGGGCGGGTGATCAGTATCGATTTCCTGGGCGAGGACACGACGGACCGCGCCCAAGCCGATTCGGCTGTGCAGGAATACCTTGCGTTGCTCTCTGATCTTTCTGCTCTGAGCGCGCTACGGGACTCGGCTCGCCGTGGCGACATCGCGCCGCTCGAGGTGTCGTTGAAGTTGTCCGCGCTCGGGCAGTCACTAGCGGGCGATGGTGCGAAGATCGCGACCGATAATGCGTGGCAGATTTGTTCGCGGGCGCAGGACGCCGGGATCTGGGTCACCGTCGACGCCGAAGATCACGCGACGACAGATTCGACGTTGTCGATCGTGCGTACCCTGCGCACCGAATTCCCATGGCTAGGTACGGTATTGCAGGCTTATCTGCACCGAACAGAGGCTGATTGCCGTGACTTCGCCGGGCCCAAGTCCCGAATAAGGCTGTGCAAGGGCGCATATCGGGAGCCCGAGTCGGTGGCGTTCCAGCGCGTCGCGGATGTGGATGCGTCGTACGAACGCTGCCTGGATATCCTGATGGAAGGGGCGGGCTATCCGATGGTCGCGTCGCATGATCCGGCGATGATCGCGCGCACGGCCAACCTGGTACGCCGAACAGGTAGAAGCTCAGCGGATTTCGAACACCAGATGCTCTACGGCATCCGTGATCTGGAGCAGGTTCGGCTTGCCGAGGGGGGTGCGACCATGCGGGTCTATGTCCCCTACGGTGGGCAATGGTATGGATATTTTATGCGTCGACTTGCCGAGCGCCCATCAAATCTACGATTCTTCCTTCGTTCGCTCGCGACCCGGTCGTGAGGGTGGACACACTTGAACACGTCAGGTGGCGGCCTTGGCAACGCGTTGCTTTACGTTGCGGCTCTCGCCGTTTCGCTGCTGCTCGGCCGCGCGCTGGTTGTACCTGACGCAGATCGACGGTTTCCTTACGGTGCGCTCGGGTTGTGGCTCCTCGTCGCAGTGCCGTCGACACTGCAGGGAATGATCCCCGGATTGCTTACCGCACTGCGGCGCACGCCGGCCTCGATCAACAACGACGGCGAGTGGTGGCGCGTCGTCACGTCCGTGCTCGTCCAGGACGATGGATTCTTCGGCACCGCATTCAATCTCGTGGTCCTCGCATTGGTGGCGGTGGCAGCCGATCGTGTGTGGGGAACCAGCCGGATGTTCGTCGTATTCGGTTGTGGACAATTGATATTCGGATTGCTCACCACCGCCGTCGATCCCTCGGTCGGTGCCGGAAGCTCGGGCGCGACATTTGCGTTGGCTGCGTCGATGGCGGGGCTGATGTCGGTTGTCGGTCCACGTCGCCGCGACGTGATTCTGATAGCGATAGTGGTGTTGTGCGGCGTCGTGCTGCTCGCGTTGCATGACGCGCACGGCGAAGGGTTCCTGTTCGGCGCGGTCATCGGCGCGGTGCTGGGTGTGGTCTGGCCGCCGCAGGTCGCGGCGCTGCCGGTACGGTGAACGCGTGCTACTGCGATCACTGAACCCGTTTGCGGTCGCCAATGGCGACGATATCGACAATGCGGTGACGATCGGTGACGCGATGCTGTCGCGCAGCGATCTGGTCGGTGCTGCCACGTCGGTCGCCGAACGAATTGCGCGCGCTGAGCGGGTGGCAGTCTTCGCGCGGCCGAACGCGTCAACTGTGCTCGCCATCGTCGGCTGCCTGATCGCCGGCGTCACGGTCGTTCCGGTGCCGCCGGATTCGGGTCCGGCCGAGTTGGCGCACATTCTTCGAGACTCCGGTGCGCAGGCATGGCTCGGTGAGGCTCCCGCCGGGACCGATCTGCCCGTCGTGCCTGTTCGATTGCATGCGCGTTCCTGGCACACCTACCCCGAGCCGGACGGGCGCAGCACGGCGTTCATCCTGTACACGTCGGGGACCACTGGTCCGCCGAAGGGTGTTCTGCTCAGCCGCTCGGCCGTTGCGGCGGGTCTTGATGCACTGGCGCAGGCGTGGGCCTGGACAGCGAATGACGTTGTGGTGCACGGACTTCCGCTGTTTCACGTGCACGGCCTCATCCTGGGCGTGCTCGGTCCCTTGCGGTTCGGCTCGCCGTTGATTCACACCGGAAAGCCAACGCCGGAGGCCTACGCGCAGGCGAAGGGGTCGATGTACTTCGGTGTGCCGACCGTGTGGTCGCGGATTGCAGACGACCCTGAGTCTGCCCGGGCGCTCGCTGGTGCGCGGCTGCTCATCTCGGGCAGTGCGCCGCTTCCCGTTCCTGTGTTCGAGCGCCTGCGCGAACTGACCTTGCATGCGCCGATCGAGCGATACGGCATGAGCGAAACGATGATCACGTTGTCGACCCGCGCCGATGGCGAGCGACGCCCAGGCTGGGTCGGCCTACCGCTGGCCGGCGTCGAGACCCGGTTGCAGGACGAGGCAGGCGTCGACGTTGCGCACGACGGCGAGAGCATCGGTGACTTGCACGTGCGCGGCCCCATGCTGTTCGACGGCTATCACGGGCTCGGCGACGCAACGGCGACATCGTGGACCGAGGACGGCTGGTTCAAGACCGGCGATGTCGCCGTGATCGATCCAGACGGCTTTCACCGAATCGTCGGCCGCGAATCGACCGATCTGATCAAGTCGGGCGGGTACCGGATCGGCGCGGGCGAAGTCGAGACCGCGTTGCTCGGCCATCCGATGGTGCGCGAAGTTGCCGTCGTGGGAGTGCCCGATGGCGACCTCGGCCAACGCGTCGTCGGCTATGTGGTTGCGGCGGGACCCGTGACATCCGACGAGCTGATCGAGCATGTGGCAGGACAACTCTCCGTCCACAAGCGGCCCCGCGAGATCCGGCTCGTCGATTCGCTGCCGCGCAATGCGATGGGGAAGGTTCAGAAGAAGCTGCTCGGCGAGTAGCTTCAACTGATATGGCCGACAAAGATCTCGAAGACCTGTTCGTCAACGCGAAAATCGCCACCCTGGTCACGCTCAAACGCGATGGCAGACCCCAGATCTCGAACATCAGCTATCGGTACGACCCGCAAACTCGGTCGTTCACGATCTCGATCACCGACGGCCGTGCCAAAACAGCCAACATGCGCCGCGACCCACGGGTCAGCCTCCAGGTCAACGGGTCTGGTGGCTGGAACTACGCCGTCGCTGAGGGGATTGCGGAGCTTTCCGCGACGGCTCAGGCGACCGACGATCCAACCGTGGATGCCCTTGTCGAGTACTACAACGCGCTGAGCGGCGAGCACCCGGATTGGGACGAATACCGCAGAGCGATGGTCGATGATCGCCGATTGATCCTGACAGTGCGGGTCGAGCGGTTCTACGGGATGGTCCCTAGTTCTTGACGCGACAGTTCTTGACCTCGACAGAGCTTGACCTCGACCGCACTCGAGGTTTTAGCCTGAGTTTCATGACAACTCTGACTCCCGGACAGATCGCCTACCTGAGTACCCAGTCCCTCGGCAGGCTGGCAACGGTCAATCCCAGCGGGGCGCCCCAGAACAGCCCTGTCGGGTTCACGTACAACGCTGAATTGGGCACCATCGACATCGGTGGACACAACCTGGGGGCGAGCAAGAAGTTCCGCAATCTGTCGACGAACGATCGCGTCGCCTTCGTCGTCGACGACATCGCATCTACATCGCCATGGCGGGTTCGGATGGTCGAGATCAGAGGGACCGCGCAGGCGCTGAGCGATCAGGAACCGGCGATGAGAGGGTTCTCCGGCGAGCTGATCCGGATCTATCCGCAGCGCGTGATCACGTTCGGGCTCGATGGCGAACTGCCGCCCGGCAGTTAACGAGCGTCGCGGAACACCGGATCGCGCTTCTCTTTTCGGGCAGCGGTAGCTTCCTCGAAGTTGTCGGTCAGCAGGCGCACCAGCAGTTGGCCGAGCCCCTCCTGGTTCATGTGGGCCTCCAGTGAGCTCGCGTCGAGGCCGGCCCACAGTGTGCGCTTGGTGAGTTCGATTCCAGGGCGTGAGAACCGCGCCATCTGCTCAGCCATATCGAAGCACTCGTCGAGCAGGGATTCGTCTGATACGCAGCGTGATATGAGCCCTATTCGCTGGGCCTCGTCGGCGTGCACGTCGCGACCGGTCAGCATGATGTCGAAGGCCCGTGAAGTGCCGATTGCGCGGGGGAGTAGATAGCTCAAGCCCAATTCGCTTGCGGTGAGACCGTTGTTGATGCCAGCCGCGCGAAAGTAGGCGCTATCGGCGGCAATTCGCACATCGGAGGCAAGGGCGAGGCACAGTCCGCCACCGATCGCGGCGCCGTTGACCGCGCTGATCACCGGCTGATGCATCCGGCGCAATGTTAGCACGACGTTGTCGAGCAGTTCCATCGCGCGCAACGCGACTGTCGGTCGGGTGAGCCCATCGATGTGTGGCGGGCTGCCGGCCGAGGTCTGATCCGCACCGGAGCAGAACCCGTGACCCGCTCCGGTGATGACGACCGCGCGAACCGAATTGTCGTAGCTGATCTCTTCGAGCGCGTGCTTCAACGGCACCATGACGTCGAATGCCATGGCATTCATACGTTCTGGTCGATTCAACGTCACAAGGGCAATGCCTGGACGCGGGTGGTCGACGAGGACGAAGCTCACGGCAGCCTCCAGGGGCGCGGATGGACGGTTCGCCTACAGCGTAGAACACGTTCTAATTATCGAACAGGTGGGTTGCGCCCACGGGTCACGAATGTTTGGGTAGTTGCAGCGTCGCGTGCCGGTGGCGGACAGCGTCAGGCATGGAGGCGCGGTACCCCGAAAGGTCATTGCTGTGACCATTTCTCTCAACCATACGATCGTCTTCGCGAAAGACAAGCAAGAATCGGCGTCGTTCCTGACGCGACTGTTCGGCCTTCCCGACGCAGTGCCGGCCGGGCCGTTTCTCGCAGTGCAGCTGGAGCATGGCGTCACTCTCGACTACGCCGACATGGCGATCGAGATTCTCCCGCAGCATTACGCATTCCTCGTGAGCGAGGAGGAATTCGACGCGATCTACGGGCGGATTCTCGCCGACGGGATGGAGCATTGGCCCGATCCGTTCAAGTCGGTCGAGGGCAAATTCAACACCAACGACGGTGGACGTGGGGTCTACTTCAATGACCCTGACGGCCACAACCTGGAGATCATCACCCGGCCGTACGGCGGGTGGTAGCCGCCTGACCCTGCATGAATGTCACACCGTGGCACTCGAAATGCCACCGTGTGACATTCATGCAAGGGTGCGGGCCGAATTCAGCTGAGGCCGACCAGTTCTGCCGAGCGGTCCCATAGCCTGCGTTGGTAGACGAAGTCCTTGGTGAT
>JBBSKP010000124.1:0-15358 GCA_038256175.1 Mycobacteriales bacterium | reverse complement strand
GGAATGCGGTTCGACCCGCTCCGACGGGTGAACCTCGAACAAACCATCAACACCGAGATCGCCAGGCACACCTCATGATCCCGCATATCTGCCGCTCAGCCGAGCACCCCGACCGGCGTGTTACCGACCCACGCTCCTAGCCGGACAACCTCGAAGAACTTGGGGTCGTAGTAGCGCGAAATATGTTCGACGGCATGCGCATTCGAGTAGTTCTCCTGCTCCTGCGCGGTCACCTCGAAGTCGAAACGGACAAAGTTACGCCGGCCCTTCACGAAGACCGCCGCCCGCCCGTAGTCACACAGGAATTCAGAACCCTCGGGGAGCGCTGCGAAGAACGCTGCGTCCTCGACTACGGTGTCCATGACCATCCACGTTTTGGCGTAGTTGAAGTCGACGCGTTGCACATCCATCGCCCGGCGAACCATGCTCGACCCGCCGTCGCAACCGACGAGATAGCTTGCCCGGTAATGACACTCGGCACCGGTGGCCATATCTGTCGCGGCAAGTTGGACGCCGTGATCGTCCCAGTCGACGGAGGTGACGTCGTGGCCGAGAAACGCATCGACGCCACTCCCCCGGGCAAAGTCGCTGCGCAGTAATTCCTCGAGCGCCGGCTGATGGAAGATCGCTCCCATCGAGATGTCGTGGGTCTCGGCGACCTTGGTATCGAGACCCGCGAGGACCCGCCGCTGGTTGTCTACAAAGCGGTGGGTGTTGAAGGGTGCGATGTCGTCGGGAAAGAGGCGTTCGAGTACGCCCATGCATCGCAGGATTCGCTGACTCTCGTCATCGATGACCATTGCTCTCGGCACAGGAAAGACCTCGGCACTTCGATCGAAGATGGCGACGCGGTGGCCACCCAATCGAAGGAGGTTCGCAAGAGTTGCGCCCGTCGGCCCGCATCCGACTATCAGGACGTCGTATTGCCCCGCCACAAATACCATACCTAATCGTACCGTATTCCATACTCAATCGTATGGTGACCACCTCGGAACTAGGGGATTCATCACCTTTGCTTCCCAATTCATCTGGGACACCCGATCCTGGTTAACGCTGCCAACGTCGACAAGGGAGAAAATTCGTGAGCGGGACGATCGTTGCGGACCTGCCGATCGCCTTACGCAATGCGTGGGCGTTGTCCTTCGGGGACGGCATCGAACCCCGCGTGCCGACGCCGTCGACGACGATGTACGACAAACCGCACCGCCACCTCAGTCGCTACGATCGCGCTATACCGGCGACCGGCCGACCGGTTCTGCTGGTACCACCTCTCGCAGTGACGGTGTCCTGCTACGACCTGCGCCCGGGCCAGAGCCTGGTGGAATACCTGATCGAGATCGGCAAGCAGCCTTACGTGATCGACTACGGACAGATCGGCTACGCCGACCGCGATCTTGGCTTCGAAGAGTGGACCCACGACATCATCCCGACAGCTGTTCGCCGGACTTCCGCAGAACATGGCGGTGCACCTGTCGACCTCATAGGGTGGTCATTCGGTGGCACGATCAGCGTCATGACCGCCGCCGCACACCCTGACCTCCCCATTTCGTCGGTCACCGCGATCGGAACGCCCTTCGATCAGCGTAAGAATCCCGGCGTTGCGTTGCCGCGTGCCATCGCGCGATTCACCGGGGGACGCGAGGTCACCGCGCCGACGAAATGGTTCGGCGGCATCCCCAAGGAGGCAGTCCGCGCAGGTTTCCGGGTGCAAGCACTTTCCCGTGAACTCACGCGACCGATCTTCATCGCCCGCAACATCGCAAACACCGAGGCGCTGGCCCGAATGGAATCGATCGACCGATTCATCGGCGAGATGCCCGGCTATCCCGGCCGTTTGTGCCGCCAGTCGTACAGGCAGTTCATCCAGCGCAACGAGCTCGCCAAAGGCAGGGTCAACCTCAGTCCGGACTGCGTCATCGACCTCAGCGAACTGACCTGCCGTGCTCTTTTGATCGGCAGCCGTTCCGACATCTTGGCGCCGGCCGCTGCCGTTGCTTCGGGGGTTGACGTCCTGACGGGCGCAGCCGAGGCCCGCTACGAAGAGGTCGGCGGAAGCCACCTCGGCATGGTCGCCGGACCCGAGGCACGGACGACGACGTGGCCCGCGATCGAAAGCTTCATCAAGGGCTCCTGAACGACGTCCGCGCTAATTGACCCGCACCTCGCTGCCGCGCAACGCCGGCGCACCGATCTTGGTGACCCAACCTGGAACGTCTGCCGGTGCGATACCGGTCGCCGCGCCATAGACGGCAGCAAGTGCCTGCTGTTCCATCGGCGACGCCAGCACAGTCGATCGCGCAGAAGCATGCATTACCGAAAACTGCGGAACGGGAAGATATTCGAGTGGTTCGCCGGGGTTCCGAGTCGGCGCGTGGTACGAGCCATCGTTGATGCCACCCTCGCGCCGCACACCGGCGTCCGTACCGAGGGGCGACTCAGGCGAACAGGTCGGGCCCCGAGTATCCAGCCAGCGCGGCTCGTCCTGGTTGGGCAAATAGCGGCCCTGCGGATTCACCAGTTCGATCGTGACATGTGTGCCCGGACGGTCGGTCCCGGAACCCATGATGTCGTCGATTCGGGGAACCTGTTTCGCCATATTTGCTAGGACGCAACCATATTCGGGCGAGTACGTTGCCAGCAGCGTGAGCGCTTCGCGGGAATCCGCGGCGATCGACACGATGTTGTCGCGGTTCGCAGCGAGGAAGTCCGTTGTGGCTCCACCGGTTGCAGTGAGCATCGTGATCAAGTAGTCGATCTGCGGACGCTCCGCGACAATCGTCGCGTTGGTGGTGCGCAAGTTGTCGAGAGCATTGACCAGCTGCGGTGCTGCGTCGGAATACGTTTCGGAGAATGTCGCCAGCCCTCGCAGCGCCGACTTCAGAGCTGGAAGCTCCGCGTTCACCTCGGTGAAGATTGTGTCGAGCCGATCGATGGTGACGCCGAGCGCTTCCCCGCGTCCCTGCAGCGCTTGCGACACGGCGCCGAGGGTTGACGAAAGTTTTTGCGGCGGAATGGCTTGCAGCAACGGAAGGAGTCGGTCGAGCAACGCGTTCAGTTCGATCGCGTTGCCGCTCGCATCCTGGCGCACAGTGTCGCCCGCCTGGATCGTGTCCGAACTTCGAACCTCCGGGATCACCAGGGATACGTACTTCTCACCGAACAAGGTCTTCGGAAGCAGTCGCGCGGTGGCATTTTCCGGTATGTGCGTGGCCTGCTCGGGAACGATGGCCAGTACCGCATTGACCTTTCCTCCGCTCGAGTGCGATGACCTGACCTCGCCGACGGTGATGCCGCGAACCTTGACGTCGGCATGGTCCGGCAACGAATTGCCCGAGCTGTCGACGACGAGGTTGACGTTCACAAACGTGCTGAAGGACTTGTTGTATGCCCCGATGGTGACCCAAATGAACAGTCCCAATACAACAAACGCGCCAACCCCGAGCACGCGCCGTTTGAAAGGCGGCGTCTCGTAAGCGATTTGCCCATCGGGTCTTTCGTTGCCACTCATCCCGCGCGCCGGATACTACAAGCGGCGAAGATGGCTGGCATCATCGAATCCCTTCATCGGGCAGCGCGCGCACCCTATTATGACCGAATGCATAACATTTGCTCGGAACTTATTGCGCTCGACGAAGGCCGGTCAAGCAAGTTGTGACGGGAGACACTCGGAACTTAGTTCGCGAATTCGGCGAGCTGCGATGCGATCTCGTCGACCGTGCGATCTGCGCGTTGCGCGGCGTCGTTCATGAACCTCTCTGCCACATCCACGTCGAATTCAGGGTCGAGTTCGATTCCGTTGATATACAAGAACGTCCACGCCGCCGCCCACGCAGTCCGCTTATTTCCGTCGATGAGCGCGTGATTTCGTGCAAGCGACTGCAATAGCGCTGCCGTCTTCGCGAATAACCCGTCGTACGCGTCGAGGCCGAATGCCGTCGCCCGCGGACGAGCAACTGCGGCATCGAGGAGTCCGTAGTCTCCGACGTCGAGAACGTGCCCAACCGCGGCTGCTCCCGCGGTGAGCACGTCGTCGCGGTCAAGGAATTCTGTCACGCAAGTCGCCGGTTCAACTCGCTAGAGCGTTGCGCGATTATCTTTGCGGCTTCTCGAACTCGCCGTTTGCGATCGTTGGTTGCATCGACGACAGCGGTATGTGCGAATGCTTTCAACGACAGGCTGGAAGCGGCAGCTGCGTCTCTCAGCGCGGCCATTTCCTCGTCCGAGAAGTTGATGTTCAGCGCGGGCATGATTGACGGTACCGCATTTAGTACTGAACCCGGTACCAATTACCGTCGCCGCGAGCTACCAAACAATCAAGCCGGTTCCTGCAACGATCGCGGTCCTGATCTGCGCCAGATCGAGCGAGCCGCTGACTGCCGGAACGTCGAGACTGAATCGAACCGACGTGCCCTCACGGACGGCGCGGACGATACGGGCGTCGTTCGGCAGCGGCGACAGTTGAAACGTTCGGGACGTCAGCAGACCCTGCGGCACCGGCAGACCCATCCAGCGCGCGCGGATGACGTTGATTCGAACCATGTCGTCGGTGATCGCGGCGTCGACAGTCGCCGTCAGCCGCCGACCGGGGTGGTGTGCATGGATGAGACCGGATTCCTCGGCGCGCAGGCTCCAGTCGAGTCCGCGCTCGTTGAGCCAATCGACGACCGACGCCACACTGACCCGCCCTTCGAGGTCTATCTGCTGCGCCTCGAGCCGGGTGGGGACACCTGGGACGAGCCGCACACCGTTCGCGACCGCGCTCAGCCGCTCGAAGGTGTGGCCGTTCCAATCCACGTCCGTCAATTCGATCTCGGTTTCGAAGACAGAGCCACGGCGACGGAGGCGCAGCCCTTCCAAAACTCCCTGGACCTGCGTGCCATACACGGTCACGTCGATCTGCTTGCCACCGAAGCGGCTTGCGATGCCATCCGTCAGCGCTGTCATCAGCACGTCGGGCAGCAGGGCCGTCACTGTTCCTGCACCGAGGGTTGCCACGGGATCGACCCAAGAGGCGGTCACTGAAGCCCACTGGTCTACCCAGGACTTGCCCACTTCGGCAGCCCGGAACGGGGACCAGAACTTCGGATCGAAATACGAGGTCATGGTTCGACCGACAATACTGGCGATCTGAAGCGTTTGCCGCGTGTCGGTCCAACGTTGAGCGCAATCACAACCCGCTCACCGAAAGTGACCTGCGCAATTACGCCGTTCAGTTCAGCCGGGCGCGCATCAGATACACGTTGTAACTGTCCCACTCCGAGATCGTGAAATACAGGTCCTTGCCGGTCGACCACGGATGCATGAATCCGCCGTACGCCTTGGGGTAATCCGCCGTGCTGACCAGCGGCGTTTGGTTGGACCACACACCCTGCGGACTTGCCGACTGGCGCAAGACGATGGCGCCGCTCGTCGTGTCGAGATAGCTCATCTGCCAGCGTGCGGTGCCGGCGTCATATCGGACGGACAGCTCGCTTGCCAGGCCGAACACCAGCGGTGTCGCCAAATTCTCCGCGGCGGGAGCCCAGGTGCCGTTCACCCAATACTGATACGCGGTCTTATTGAGCACGTCCTTCTTCGGCACTCGCGCGAGACCGATGACGCCGAGCCGCCCATTGGGAGTTCCGAACATGTAGACGTAATCACCCTGCGGGACCATCGACGCGACCTGGAAACGTCCCAGTCCGAAGATGTTGTCCCATCGCGCGTGCTGATCCTTGGTCCAGGTCTGCCCGTTGTCGTCGGAATACGCCAGGCCACCGTAGTTGGTCAGCCACATCCCTGGGATGCGACTCCAATGGTTTACCGACATGTAGCTCATGAACTGCCGGTCACCGATCGCGAACCCCGACGTGGGGATCGTGGTGGTCTCGAAGTTCTTGATCTTGCGGCTGTCCAGCAGCTCCGCCGCATGGCAGGGGCCGTCCTGCACCATGCTGTCGATCGTCAGTCCGTCGGACAGATCGCGGTCTGTGCTGTGCCCGAGAACGTTGCTGCGCCAGTCGTCGTCCTCGCCGCCGATCTCGCCGTACTTCCAACCCTTGCCGAAGGTGTCGCCGAAAGCCACAGCCACCTGGCCCGGCTTCGATTCCCAGAAGATGCCGAGGTCGGTGCCGTCCACTTGCCAACGCTTGTCTGTGCGGTTCTCCGAACCATGGCCGGTGAGCTGGCCGACGAAGCTGACCTCACCCACCGCTGGCGCAGGGACCGGGTCCGTCAACGGACCCGCTTCTGGGGGATGAACTACCAGCGGCGGTGCTGGTTGCGGCGCCGTACCTGGACCCTGTCCGGGTACGGGGATCGGGATGGGCTCCAGGTCGGGCCTTATCTCGATTTGTGGCAATCCGAGCAGTCCGGCGCCCGATGATCCGGACGAACCGCTCGCCGAACCCGAACCCGATCCGGATGGCGCGGGCGACAGCTTCGCGGGCTCGTTGTCTGTGACCTCGGGGCAGGGGTTCGCACACGGATCTTTGGGCAGAGGCGGCGGATCGATCCGCGTGTTGTCAGGCTGCGGACCAGGAACGGGGACCGGGACAATTACCGGCCACGGGACCGGGATGTCGATCCGGGGCGGAAGCGGCGGCAACAGCGGAGCAGGAGGCGCATTGGGGTCCGGTTGACGTACGACCGGGTCGAAACCTACTTCGCCACAAGAATTTACGGGCGGGGGTGCCCACGGCAACGGCGCCCCCGAACTACTCGGCGCGGCGACGACGCCGACGACCAGCAGCGCGCACACCGCTGCACCAACGCGCTCGAGCACGTGCGCTCCCCTGTTCACCCCGACTCACCATGATCGACTAGAAACCTAGCATCGTGAGCGACCGTCCGTTATTTGGCCGAGACGATCGTGTGAATCTCGTCGACCTTGGCTGAGATCGCAGGAACCTGCGCGAGCAGCTCCAACTGACTGGTCAGTTGGGCAAGTAGATCTTTGACCTCGCCGAGCGTCGATTTGGTTTCGGCGAGGGTTCCGCTGACTTCTGAAAGCGTCGTCTCGACTGTCGCGAGCGTGCCGTCCACGCTGGTCAGCGTGCCGCTGACGATGGACAGTGTGCCGTCGACATTGCCGAGCGTCCCGTCGACTCGGGTCAGCGTGGCGTCGGCGCTGTGCAGGGTGGAATCCGCCCGCTTGAGCACTTCGGCAGGATTCTTCGGCAGGATTCCCATGTGGCTCCTCGTTGAGTCAGGTGCGCAGGCGCTCGCGCACGGTTGCCGTCAATTTACTCCCGAACAGCGGATCGAGTTGGAACCGAACGCAGTTCGTGCGCGTCTACCTGAATATGAACGCACTCGAGTACTCGTTCGGCACAGGAACTGGCGCCGCGGCGGTGTGGTCGTCGACCGCGGACATCGACCTTGGCTCCAGGGGCGACCCCGACGCCGTCGCGCTCGATTTCGACGGGGACGGCCGGGTCGACGACGCTATGTGGGACTCGAATGCGGATGGTGTGGCAGACATGTCGGCACTCGATACGGACAACGACGGCATCATCGACGACTTCTACACCGACCCTTCCCATTTCGGCGTATGGGATCACCGGGTCGACGACCAAGTACACGCCGGACGCGGGGAGTCCCGTATGGAGTGGACAGACCGCGCAGGCAGACAGCAGACCGTCGACACCGACAACCGCGACATCGTTTCGGTGGACTACGACGGCGACGGTACAGCCGACGACGGAGTACTGGATTGCGACGGCGACTCGCATGCAGACGCCGTGCTCATCGGCCGTATGACGTTCGGCACCAACCACAACCAGCAGTTCGAGGCGATCCTCATACGCGGCCAACCCGACATTTCGCTGGTCGACTCGGACGGTGACGGCGCACTCGATGGCGTGTTCCGCCGCGACGAGCTCGGCTTCATCGATTAGCTCACGGTGCGGCGTGAATTGAAGGCAATCGCAATGAGTCCCAGGACGTAGACACCGGCCATGACGACGGTGACCGCGAACGATCGGCCATCCAACGGAACGGAGATCGCAGCGCCGGCGAGGGCAAGGATGAAGGCGATGTTGAATACCGTGTCCTGCAGGGCGAAAACCTGTCCGCGCCTTGCGTCGTCGATATCGATCTGCATTGCCGCGTCGCCGGTGAGCTTGATTGTCTGACCGGCGAGGCCGAGCAGGAACGCGCCGACCAGCATGAGGCCAAGCGTGAGTGACGCGACGAGACCGAGCTGAACTACGGTCGCGAAGGCGAGTGCGATTGTCACCATGCGTGACCGGCCTAGGCGAGGGATCAAGAACGGTGCGATCACCGCTGCGACAAGCATTCCGCCGGCGGTGGCTGCGATTGCCACGCCGAACCCGACGAGACCGCCGGGCAACGAGGTCGGCGCGTCGGCATCTCGCAGGATCAGCACCATGATCAAGGTGTTGGCGCCGAACACGATTCGGTGCGCCCCGATCCCGATCATTGCGGTAGTGACACCCGGTGCGGTCCAGACGGCAACCGCACCGGTCCGCAGGCCGGCCGCCACCGCGCGCACTGCATCCGCCCCGCTCCGACTGGTTGTCGTGGTTGACGGCCCGAGCGCGCGGGCTGCGAATCGTGAAGCACCCATTGCCCCGATTACTGATCCGGACGCACTGCCGATCACAGCAACTGCCGAACCGACGTCACCCGCACCGACCAGCGCAATGACCGCAACGGCCGCGCCGGCGCCCACACCCGCGATCCCGGACGCGACGGTTGCGAGCACGGAATTCATTGGTAACAGCCAGGATTCACGAATAACGTGAGGCAACGAGGCCGAGATTCCGGCGAGGACGAAGCGGCTGACCCCCACCACTGAAAGTGCGAGAACCAGTAGCGGGCCCTGACCGACGCCTGCCAGCAGGCTTGCGGCGACGATCATAATCAACACGGCGCGTATAAGATTGGCGAAAAGCAAGACCATCCGCCGATCCCAGCGATCCAACAACGCCCCGGCGAACGGCCCGACTATCGAGTACGGCAACAACAGCACCGTGAAGCCCGCAGCGATCGCAATCGGATCGGTCTCACGCTCCGGATTGAACAAGATCGCTCCGCTGAGCGCGGCGTTGAACATCCCATCACCGAACTGACCCGCCAGCCGGACCGTCGCGAGGCGGGCAAGCCCGGGGCTGCCGCGTAGGACGGTCACGACTCTCGACACGTTTGACAGGTTCGACACGTCCCGCCCCGGCGCGTCCTCGATCACAGTGGTCGACATTAGTCGCCGGGTATGCCAACATTCGCGCTCAGTTGACCAAAGAAAGAGGATTCGATGACTTTGTCCTTACTGGGCGACCTGAACTGGCTCGCCGTAATCGTTGGTGCCATTGCATTCTTCGCGCTCGGCGGACTCTGGTACTCGAATGCCCTGTTCGGTAAGCAGTGGAGCGAGGCCGTCGGATGGGAGGCAGCGGAGGGCGAAAAGACGCCCGTCACGCTGTATCTCATGCCCCTGCTTACCTGCTTCATCTCGGCGATCGCGATCGCGTTGGTAGCGGAGGCAACTGGTTCGGACTCGTTCGGTGATGGAATTGTCCTCGGACTGGTCACCGGGGTGGGGCTGGCGGCGATGGCGTTACTGGTCACCGGCTTCTTCGACCCGAAGAAGCCCCGGCCGATGGTGTGGGTAGCAATCACCTCGGGCTACCACGTGGTCGGCCTGGCAATTGTTGCCGTGATCGTTTCGCTTTGGCGATAGCCGATCTCACATCAGGACTGCTTGGCACGCCACCAGTCGACGGTCGTGGCAATCGCCTTGTCGAATGGTGTCGGGCTCATTCCGAGCACGGCCTCGCTACGAGCTGAGTCCAAGACGAACGGCCTTGCGAACTGGTATCCGGTTTCGGCAAGTTCGCGTGATGCCTCGGAGAAGCCGCCTGTTGCACGGAGGACCCAGACGGGGATAGCTGACATCTTCGGAGCGAAAACCCCTGCCGCTGCTGCGTACGCCTCGATGAGCTGACGTTGCGTCACCGCCGGTGAAGTCGGGGCGTGCAAAACCATGTTCCACAGTTCGGGCGTCGTTGCCGCCGCGATCATTGCCGCGGCGAGATCTGGCACGTAGGTGAACGAGTGCGGCACGTCGAGGTTGCCGATGACTCGCATCGTCTTCCCGGCCAGGATCGTCGGAACCATGCGCTCGCCAGCGTGCGACATCATGACGTGCGGTCCGAAGAAGTCCGACGCGGCAACGCTCACCGTCGGGGTCGGCGATGCTTGGCGTGCGCGGAGCAGTTCGGCGCGGACACCGAGCTTTCCGATGGTGGCGTCACGTGGGGTGTCCTCGGTAATCGGCGCATCGACATGGCCGTAGGAGTAGAGGCTTTCCGGAAAGACCACGACGGCTCCGACCTTGCCTGCCGCCTCGAGCACGGCCCGTTCGGCAACCGGGAGCTCCGCCCGCCATGCCTTCGCCGAGTACTTCGATCCGTGGATGCAGTGGTAGACGGCGACGGCGCCGTCGAATGCGTCGGCGAGGTGGGCCGGATCCGAAACGTCGACCTTGCATCGTTCGACGAGCGGGTGGTCGGGACCGCTGCCCGAGCGCGTGAGTACGCGCACCTGATGGCCTTGATCGGCGAGTTGCTCGGCGATCGTCATACCGACCTGGCCTGCTCCGTTGACTGCATGCACCGCGCTCATGGGAAACTCCTTCGTCCGATTTGTGAGCTCATCAGTTTTGTGAGCACTGCTCTCCGTTCGAAATTCAGCATGCGCCGCGAGTCGCCAGCTCGTCAAGAGCACTGCTCTTTTTTGTTGACGCTGCTCTCAGGGCAAGGCATTCTTGGCCCATGACAGGCACTCCGCGTGAGCGCGCACGCGCGCAGACCATGCAGGACATCATTCGAATCGGTCGCGAACATCTCGCGACCCATGGCGCCGCAGCGCTGTCACTGCGTGCCGTCGCGCGAGACCTGGGTGTCGTCTCGTCGGCCGTGTACCGCTACGTCAGTAGTCGCGACGAACTGCTGACACTGCTCGTCGTCGACGGGTACAACGACTTGGGCGACGCGGTTGACGCAGCCCTGGAACGCGAGCCGCAGACCGACTACCGGGCACGATTCCGCGCGATCGGCTGGGCTGTCCGAGACTGGGGTCTGGGCGAACCCGCCCGGTACGGCTTGCTGTTCGGTAGTCCGGTTCCTGGATACGAGGCCCCCGCCGAGCAGACCACCGGACCCGGCACCCGGGTGATCGTCGCCCTGATCCGGCTCTACGACGCCGCATACCAGGCTGGCGCAGTGTCGATACCGGACTCGATCGCAGTCCCCGAAGTGCTCGACCCCGACTTCGCCGCGATCAGATCCGAGTTCGACATCGCGACACCTGACAACCTCATTGCCCGCGGCGTCCTCGTCTGGGCAGCACTGTTCGGCGCGGTCAACTTCGACCTGTTCGACCAGTACGGGCCGAGCACTTTCACCGACCGGACAGCGCTGTTCGGATTCCACCTCGAGGTACTCCTCGAGACGGTCGGGTTCGCCTGAATTGTGCGAGCGTCTTGACGGACATCACCGTGCTAACGGTGAGATGATGTGTTCGTGGCACACGCAGAGGAACCCGAGGACCGAACCACCCGCGGCGAGCGTGGCGACGGGAACTCCTGGGACGATCGCGCCGAGGTCGGCATTCCGGCCTCCGAATTCCAGGTTCGTCCGGGAACGTTGCTCGTGTCGTCGACCGAACTCGTCGAACCCGCATTCCGTCGCACCGTCATCTACGTCATCGAACACAACGACGCCGGCAGCCTCGGCGTCGTCATCAATCGCCCGAGCGACACCGCGGTGCAGAGCCTGTTGCCGCAATGGGCGGATCTGGCTGCGCGACCGAAGGCGCTCTACGTCGGTGGGCCCGTGAAGCGTGACGCCGCGTTGTGCCTGGCGACCTTGCGTGTCGGTGCCGACATCGAGGATTTCCCCGGTCTGCGTCGGGTGGACGGCCGCATCGCGATGGTCGACCTCGACTCGGATCCAGACCAGCTCGCCCCGCTCGTTGAAGGTGTCCGAGTCTTCGCCGGATACTCCGGTTGGACGTTCGGACAACTCGAAGGCGAACTCGAACGCAACGACTGGATAGTGTTGTCCGCCTTGGCCTCCGACCTCATCGGACCACAACGACTCGACGTCTGGGCACACGTGCTCCGGCGGCAGCCGCTACCGCTGGCGATGCTCGCAACTCATCCCATCGACATCGAGCGCAACTAACGCCGAACGGGCTACCAGCGTTCACTTTCGCGCCGAAACGCAGCACTGTTAGCCCGCTCGAGCTCGCCGTGCTAGTGGGCGAAATGCGTCGCGGTCGAATGCCCGCCATCGCGATCGCGTAGGTCCTCTACGACCGCGGTTATCGACTCACATAGCATGCGGCCAAGATCCGCGCTGAATCCCTCGCGAACCACAATTCGCAACACCGCAACATCGGTCGCATCCTCCGGCATCGTGTACGCCGGCACCTGCCAACCACGTGCGCGCAGTTCATGGGATACGTCGAAGACCGTGAAGTCGACTCCGTCGCGCAAAAGGAAAGTGATCACGGGGATCGCACTACCGTCGGCGATGATCTCGAACTCGGGGATCGCGGCAATACGCCCGCTCATCCGAACTGCCGTGTCGCGCAACGCCTGCATGACTGCCGTATATCCGGAACGACCGAGCCGCAAGAAGTTGTAGTACTGGCCGACAACTTGGTTGCCCGGACGCGAGAAGTTCAGCGTGAAGGTGGGCATGTCGCCACCGAGGTAGTTCACGCGGAATACGAGTTCCTCGGGCAGGTGGTTCTTGTCGCGCCAGACGACGAAACCGATTCCCGGATACGTCAGTCCGTACTTGTGGCCACTGACATTGATCGATGCCACCCGCGGCACACGGAAGTCCCATTCGAGGTCGGGGTGTATGAAGGGCGCGACGAATCCGCCGCTTGCCGCGTCGATGTGTAGTGGAATGTCCGGACCGCCGCCGGCAGCCAGCTCGTCGAGGACCGCGGCGATCTCGGTGATGGGTTCGAACTCGCCGGTGTAGGTCGAGCCAAGGATCGCAACGACGCCGATCGTGTTCTCGTCGACTGCGTCACGAACCTGCTCAGGCGTGATGATGTAGCGCCCGGGTTCCATCGGCAAGTACTTCGGTTCGACCTCGAAATAGCGGCAGAACTTTTCCCATACGACTTGAACGTTGCTGCCCATAACAAGGTTCGGTGTCCCAGCCTTCTTGCCTTGCTTCGCGCGCCAGCGCCACTTGAGTGCGAGGCCTGCGAGCATCACAGCCTCGCTGGAGCCGATCGTGGAAACGCCGGTCGCCGAACTGGGATCGGTGTGGTCGAGACCCGGCGCGTGAAACAGGTCGGCAACCATGTTGACGCAACGTTCTTCGATGGACGCCGTCGCCGGATACTCGTCCTTGTCGATCATGTTCTTGTCGAACGTCTCGGCCATCAACTTCTCAGCCTGCGGTTCCATCCATGTCGTTACGAACGTGGCGAGGTTCAGCCGCGAGCTGCCGTCGAGCATGAGTTCGTCGTGGATATACCGGTAGGCCATGTCCGGATCCATGTCGCCGTCCGGAAGACGAAGCGCTGGAACAGGATCGGTGGAACTACGGCCTGTGTAGGCGGGCGCGAGAATGCCATCGGGATGGATGATCCGCTTCATTTGTCCTACGGTAGTGCGCTTTGCGTCGGGCCGGGGGCAAAAGAAGCTGGGCCATCGACTGCGGGCGGGGCAAATGCCCAATTGAACCGTTCGCGCCTCTGTACCGTTTGTTCAGCGGGAGGTGAGGAATACCCGACGACCAGGTCGAACTGATGCGCGTGCTGTACACCGAACATGCAGCTGCCTTGTGGCGATACACGCTCGGCCTGATTGGCGACCCCGGCCGGGCCGAGGACATCGTGCAGGAAACCTTGCTCCGCGCGTGGCAGCGCCCCAATGTGCTGGATCAGTCGACGTCGTCGTCGCGAGCCTGGCTGTTCACGGTCGCGCGGAACCTGGCTTTCGACGAGCACCGAAGTGCCCGGAGCCGACGCGAATTCGGGACGGATTCCCCTCCCGAACAGCAGAGTCCAGACCAGACCGATCGAGCCCTCGATTCCTGGTTGATGACCGACGCGCTGGCAACTCTCCGCGTCGACCACCGGGAAGTAATCGTGCATTCGTATTACCGCGGACTGACCACGCACCAAATCGCGCAAGAACTCGACGTACCGGACGGCACTGTGAAATCACGCCTGCACTACGGAATTCGCGCACTGCGCCTCGCGCTTCAGGAAATGGGGGTGACGAAATGATCGACGAGCTCGATCCATACGTCACATGGGATGCGGCCTACGTGCTCGGCGCACTCACGCCGACCGATCGCCGCACCTACGAACAACACCTCTCCGAATGTGAGCGATGCCGAGACGCTGTGGCCGAACTGGCCGGTGTACCAGGCATGCTCGCGCTCGTGCCTCGGGACATGGCGCTGTCGATGGTCGGCGCGCAGTCCGGCGCCACGGTGCACCAGCTCGCGCCGCCACCACCGGAAGGCATGCTGGCGCGCCTTATTGCCGAGACCGAACGCAAGCGGCGCCGCGGCAGGCTGATCACGGTCGGGGCGGCCGTCGCAGCCGCTGCCGCCGCAGTTGCGATCGCGCTTCCTGTCGCTGGGATTGTCGGCGACGACTCGACAGGGCACAGCACCGAGCAGATCACTGCCGAACGGTCGATGACCAGTCTCATTGCCACACCCCTTTCGGCACGATTCAAGGTCGTTGCCAATCCGGACGGAACAAGCCGGATCGACCTGGAGTGCCGCTATGCGACCGACAGCACCCGGTCCTACAGCGGCGAATACGCGATGTACGTCACGAGCACCGACGGCGCGCAATCCCACCTCGCGACGTGGAAAGCCCAGCCCGGCGATGTCGTCACTCCGTCGGCGACCACCAACATCGCGCCCGACAAGATTGCGACTGTTGACATTAGGTCGGCCGAAACAGATCAGGTCATTTTGTTCGGAAACGTTTAGAGGGTTGGACGGGGGTAAACCTCAACTGCCACAGCTGAAGCCGAGGTAGCGCGCGATCCCGGCCAGACGCGATGTCATTGGCCACGGCAGGCCTGAGGCCAGCGAAACTGCCGTGGTCGGATCGCCAGGTGGGCTACCAGCAGCGCAAACGAAGTCCGGTTTAAACCCCAACTGCCCCAATAGTTTCCAGCAGTTTCTTGTCGGTGGGCTCGTCTAGACTTAGCACATGAGTTCGAACGATGTTGGACTAATGCAACCTCTCTGCGACGCCGCCGACGGGTTGCTCGACGCCAAGCTCACACCCCTGTGCGACGCTGACGTCGTCGACGCGCTGCGCGATTTGGAACGCTGCGTCCGCAAACTGGTCGCCG
>JBBSKP010000123.1:0-15541 GCA_038256175.1 Mycobacteriales bacterium | reverse complement strand
CTTGTTCGACAACACGTTCCACCGAAAACGGGCGCTCACCGCCTAACACGACACACCCCGTCCCCCTCGACGTGAAAGACCACGTGGAACAACCCGATCTAGAGGTCGGATGCCCACGCACGTCCTCACACGCTCACAGCACCCCAGCAACTTTCAGAATCCGATCAGAACTCAATCGGTGCATCCAGGCTAAGACCCACGACGCCGCCCAGCTGACTGCATTCGTCGAAGAGTTCGGCTTGGCTGTGATCATGGACGGTCAAGGTTCGGAGATGTTCCGGATTCTCGACAACGTCGATAGCGGCATCACAGATCGTTCGTTCATGCTGATACTTCGCGCGGCGGCATCACTCGACGCGGGCGACGCGATATCCGCCTCGACTTATCTCGATGCGGCGCGGGCGATCGGCCTGCCACATTTCCTGCCGCTGCGGCAACGCTGGGGTGCGCTCTATGCTGGTGTCGCGCTCGGAACCGCGGTTCTGACCGCCGATCCGTCGTGGAATCCTCTTCTCGGGCAGCTTCGAACATGCGATGCCACAGGAGATCTCGACATCGACTGCTGCACACACATGCAGTTGAGCGAGGCGATCTTACTCGGCGGCGATCTCGCTGCAAGCGAGGAACAGCTGCGCAAGGCGATCGTCCTCGCTCAGGTGTCTCGCCGATATCGGGTCGTACTGCGCTGTCTCGCGCGTCTTGCGATGACTGCGGAACTTGCGGGCGATATCTCGGCCGCTGCCTCGCGAGCGAACGAAGCGCTCGACTACGCCCGACATCACGCGCTTGCGAACGAGGTCGAGGTATCGCAATGCGCATCGTCGGCGGCGTTCGCGGACTATCTTCGCGGCGTACCGCGTGGTGCGAACGTGGCAAGAGGCGGAGTGCCAGCAGCCGACGCGCGGGCCAGCGTTCTCGAAGGCGTCGTGGCGTTCGATCTGGCCGCCGATGCGCATGCCGCAGCCCGAACGCTCCGGAAAGACATGGTTCGCCTGCTCACGGAGGCGGCCTACCCCATAGCCCGGACTGGGTTACTCCCGCACGTTTCGCGGATCTGTCTGCGCGTGGGAGGAACCGAGTGGGCCGACCAGCTGATCCGTATTGCAGAGGGCGAACTCGGCCAGACGATCGAGACACAGTTGTGCAGGGCGGAAGTGCTTGCGACCCAGGGGCGAAGCATGGACGCACGAAATGTGCTGTCCGACGTATTGGCGTCGGATCTCAGTGGGGCGCCAGTCACCGCGATTGCGGCGTGGCTACTCGATGCGGTACTGGATTCGCGTGCCGATCGCGATACAAGCGCCAATGCTACTCTCGAACAGGCGCTTTCGATAGCTGAGCCCATGTCGATAGTTCGCCCGTTCATCGATGCCGGTCCAGCCGTCCGTGCACTCCTGGCCAACCACCATGGACGATTCGGCGACCTCAACGAATTCGCGGACATGGCTCGCCAGATGATCGATCCGGACCGAACCGTGACCGTCGCACTGCTGACGAAGAGCGAGATAAACATTCTCCGTCAGCTCGCGTCAGGTGAGACTTCCGAACAGATCGCACGGGAGTTGTACGTGTCGGTCAATACCGTCAAGACACATCTTCGTGGCGTCTACCGAAAACTCGAGGTCACCTCGCGCCGCGAGGCCCTGGTGATCGCGCGAACCATCGGTTTGCTGTAGAGCCATGCTCCCTTTTCATCCGTTGCGGATGACGAATCGGGCACTGCCCACCGGCACACTGAGGTCACATGACGCACCCACGCTGGGCCAAAAGGACCTGACAATGAACGCTCCGCCTCGATACCAATTCATCATCGACGGGGAGCTGTCCGAACGTGCAAAGGCCGCCTTTCCGGATCTGACGATCGGACGTTCGGCGGTCGGGTCGACGTCGATGCACGGAGAGATAGGCGACCCGACGAACTTGCGCACCGTCCTCGATCGACTGGAGTCCCTCGGTCTCACCCTCATCGAACTACGCAGACTGCCAGACTGATGAGTAGCGCAGAGGATTCGGTCGCAGCAGAACCGGCCCGTCGAGCGTGGACTCTTCCGCGCGGCGTCATCATGCTGTTGGGTATTGCGTCGGCTGTCGTCGCTGTGGCCGGAATTTCATGCGTTTGCCGATATCGTCGCTCCGGTATTCCTTGCGTTGATGCTGACCGTCGCCGTTCATCCATTTCCGGAGTGGCTGCGGCGCAAGGGACTACCGAACTGGCTTGCCGTCTTGATCGCTTTGGTCCGCGTCTGGGGCATCCTGCTGGGCGTGGTGCTGTCGATCGTGGTGTCCATCGCGAAGCTTGGTACGACCCTGCCGCAGTATGCCGACAACCTCGATGACATGGTCGACAACCTTCGATCACTGCTGGCAAGCAACGGAGTCGACGGCGAACGGATCCGCGAGCTGCTGACCAACGTCGATGCGAAGACCGTCTTCGGACTGGTGGGTGACATCCTCAGCGGAACTCTCGCGGCGTTGTCCAACCTGGTATTCATCATCGTGTTGCTCTTCTTCATGGCCATCGATGCAAGCTCGTATTCGGCACGGATCAAGCAGGTCGTCGGACT
Source organism: Mycobacteriales bacterium (assembly GCA_038256175.1). Lineage (GTDB taxonomy): Bacteria > Actinomycetota > Actinomycetes > Mycobacteriales > Mycobacteriaceae > Antrihabitans. The sequence continues at coordinate 12,977 of JBBSKP010000123.1, read as the reverse complement.
TCAACCGGAAATTGCGACAGCGCTCGTTTCGTTCTCGAACGGCACGCGAAATTATCTGGTGGTGGCAACGGTTTTCGGTCTCATCGTGGCCGTGATCGATACGGCGGCGTTGTGGATGTTGGGTGTGCCGCTTCCGATTCTGTGGGGGCTCCTGGCGTTCACCACGAACTACATACCGAGCGTGGGATTCGTTCTTGGAGTGATCCCGCGCGCGTTCATGGCCTTGCTGTCGGGTGGTCCCGAACTCATGCTCGCGGTGATCGTTTTGTATAGCGTGGTCAATGTGGTTATTCAATCGATCATCCAACCGAAATTCGTTGGTGACGCTGTCGGGCTGTCGGTCACGATCTCGTTCCTGGCGCTGGTCTTCTGGGCATGGGTTCTCGGTCCGTTGGGTGCGTTGCTCGCCATTCCTATGACTCTGCTGGCGAAAGCGCTGTTCATCGACATCGACCCCTCGACTAGATGGCTGAAACCCCCTATTTCCGAGGCGGTCTGAGGATGCCGCTGCGAGAGGCGAGCGGCACCGCGGGACCATGGTTGGCTCGTGCGGCGTTCCTCGCTGTATTCGGCTCGGTGGCTGTGCTTGTGGTGTTCGCCGGTTTGAAAACTTTTGCACTGTTGATTGTTGCTATCGGCGGTGTTGTGGTGACGGTGGCCGCGTTCTTCTGGTTCCTGTTGAGCAGGGGCGTGTTTCGGTGGCTGTGCTTGGGTGTGGCGGTGCTGAGTCCAGTCGTTGTTCTCGTACTCCTCATTCAGGCGCGACTGATGTTGGTCGTGCTGGTGGCGGTCGGGCTCCTCCTGATTGCCGGTGCGTGTGCCCGCGTCGCGCTCGCTGGTGTCCAATCCGATTGGGTGATGCCAGAACACCCTGCATCGCCGCCACAACGCGCGGTCCTTGTGATGAATCCGCACTCGGGCGGAGGGAAAGTTGGGACGTTCGGGCTTAAGGAGAAAGCCGAAGCCCTTGGTGCGGAAGTGATCCTGCTCGATGGGCCCGGGACGGTAGATGTTGCCGCGCTGGCACGGGACGCCGTGACGCGAGGTGCGGACCTCCTCGGCGTTGCGGGTGGTGACGGAACGCAAGCACTCGTTGCAGGCGTCGCGTCCGAACACGACCTGCCCTTCCTCGTGATCAGTGCAGGGACCCGTAACCACTTCGCCTTGGACCTCGGATTGGACGTCGAGGATCCGTCGAGGTGCCTCGACGCACTGCACGACGGCGTCGAACTGCGAGTCGACCTCGGCGTAATGGATGGCCGCACGTTCGTCAACAACGCATCCTTCGGTGCGTACGCCGAGGTTGTGCAGAGCCCGGAGTATCGAGACGACAAGACCGGCACGATTCTGCGGACGCTTCCGGACGTGCTCAGGGGTCATGTGGGTGCACGCCTCGTCGCTCGGGTGGGGGACGTGGTGATCGAGGAACCGCAAGCAGTGCTGGTGAGCAACGGGTTGTACGAAACGCGCGACCTGGCCGGCCTCGGACGACGGGCCCGGCTGGACCGCGGCACGCTCGGCGTCATTACGATCTCGGTGCGCTCGGCGCGGCAGGCGATCGGCTTGATCGCTGGTACCAGCGAGCGTGGCCTCATACAGGAGAGCGGCCCGGAGATAATCGTCGAGTCCGATGACCCCGAGATTCCAGTGGGGATCGACGGTGAGGCTTTGATCGTCCCAAGTCCAGTGCGGTGCACCATCGCACCCCGCGCGTTGCGGGTCCTTGTTCCGCGGAATCGTCCGGGGGTGCAGCCGCCGAAACCAGCAATGGACTGGATTCGTCTTCGCAGGCTCGCAGGCCGCGCGTGAGGTCAGCAATGCGTCAGTGCGTCAGCCTCAGCTTGATCACAGCGGCATCGGTGGCGACGACGGCGAGGCCGATCGCGGTGAGATATGTTGCTCGTCCGGTCTTTTCGCCTCGTAGGCGCTCGATGATGACGGCCGTGGACCCGATGCGCAGGATGACGGTTGCCTCCGCAATCACTTGCCCAACCACGGGGTCGAGCCAGCCGAGCCACCCTATTGTCAGGAACGCAGACGGAAGGACGGCCGAGCTCAAAATCGGTACGGAATCGCGGAGCTCAGCACGATGCTCGGACAACGTCAAAGGTCGGCCCACACGGGCTGACCGGCCGATCGCCTCGGCCAACGCGTGCGCAATAAATGTCGATAGCGCGGTACCCACGACGATCGCGACGCCCACCCAATGCTCGTCATCCTCAGCGCGACGGGCGTCACCACTAGAGCATTGCACACAGATCTCGGCGAAGGGAGTTTCGATGACGACTCTGACAGACCCCCCCGAAGCACAGCAATAACCCCAGCCGCGAAGAGCGAAAACAACGCGGCAAACAAGCGCGACAGATAACACCGCTCGAATCGCTCGCCGACCATGATTCGCGTGGGCGCCCGGACCCGCTGGACCTGTTGGAGTCCCAGGCAGCCTCACGAGTCCCTGAATTGGTCCCGGTTCGTTACGGTCGAGCATGTCGACACCGCCACTGGTCTCGACGATTTGCTCAACCGCGGTAAGCGGCGAATGCGGAAAGTTACTGGCGCGGCGATTCGAAAAGCCAAGAGTAGGGACAGCATTCAGGCCCTCGGCAAGCTGACCGAAGTAGTCGACGCTAGGCGGCGCATCATCATCAACAACCCGCCGCTGGTGGTTCCGATCGACGAGTTGGCGTCTGGTGCGGACCTCGAAGCTATCAACGAAGAGGTGCTCAACAGGATGCGTGCGTATCGCGAGACGCTGCAATGGGATCGACGCCTGCTGCTCGACGAGTTCGACTTGGTCGAAGTCGCACGCAAGGTAGTCGGTGTCGGCAGCGTCGGCACTCGCGCGTGGATCGTTCTGATGGAGGGTGTGGACTCTGACGACCCGCTGTTCCTTCAGGTGAAAGAGGCACAGCAGTCGGTGCTCGCCGCGTACGTTGACGCACCGTCGATCGAACACGAAGGCCAACGAGTCATCAACGGCCAGCAATTGATCCAGGCGACGAGCGACATCTTCCTCGGCTGGCAACGGGGCAGGGGCGTCGACGAAGTCGTACGCGACTTCTATGTGCGCCAACTGCGTGACGGGCAAGGGATCTGCGGTCATCGAAGAGATGCCTCCGAAGGGAATGCTGCTGTACGGGCGACTGTGTGGCAGGGTGCTCGCCTACGCCCACGCAAGGTCAGGGGACCGGGTGGCAATCGCCAGTTATCTCGGCTCGAGCAAGCGTTTCGAACATGCTCTCGCGGAGTATGCCGAGAGCTACCTGACGCAGAGCGTGAGCGATTATTCGAGGCTCGTGCAGGCAATAGCCGATGGTCGAATAGTCGCGGAAGTCGGCGTGCAAATCTCACCTGTTTCGGATGATGAAATTGATCGCTCAACTGCCAAGGCTAGGCAGAAGGTTAATCCCGTCGACGAAAAGGGGAGCGTGTCCAATGGATTCGTTCTGGGATATTTTGTGGATCATCATCACGAGTTTCCTGTTTGTCGCGTATTTGATGGTCATGTTCACGATCATCGGCGACCTATTCCGGGATCGCGAGACATCCGGCTGGATCAAGGCACTGTGGATTGTGTGCCTGTTCATCCTCCCGCTGATCACCGCACTGGTCTACATGATCACCAGGGGTGACAAGATGGCGGACCGCCAGATGGCTGCGGTGCACAATGCGATGGAGCAACAGGACGCCTACATCAGGCAGGTAGCGGGCAAGTCGTCTGCAGCGCAGATAGCTGAAGCAAAGGCGCTGTTGGACAACGGAACCATCACCGAGGCCGAATTCGCGACCTTGAAGGGCAAGGCGCTGGCCTAAGTCATGAATGCCGACAGCCGGCCGGCCGTGGTGGCGGGCGCCGGTCTTGTGCTCACGGTGTTGGCCACCAGTCAGTTCCTCATGACGCTCGACAGTTCCGTGATGAATGTGTCGATGGCAACCGTCGCGGGGGATCTCGATACCACCATCACCGGCATTCAGACGGCCATCACGCTGTACACACTCGTGATGGCAACGCTGATGATCACGGGCGGCAAGATCGGCACCATCATGGGCCGACGAAAGGCGTTCGCCCTCGGCCTGATCATCTACGGCGCAGGTTCGTCCGTCACCGCGCTGGCGCCCAATCTGTTTGTGCTGCTGATTGGTTGGTCCCTGCTGGAGGGCATCGGCGCGGCTCTGATCATGCCTGCGATCGTGGCGCTCGTCGCGGCCAACTTTCCAGCCGAGCGGCGTGCTGCCGCGTACGGTTTGGTCGTCGCGGCGGGCGCGATGGCAGTAGCAGCCGGCCCGTTGATCGGGGGAGCGGTGACGACGTTCGCGTCGTGGCGATACGTCTTCCTCGGCGAGGTCGTCCTGGTGCTCGGCATCCTGGTTGTACTCCGGCGAATCGAGGATGTGCCCGCGTCGAAGGTTCGTCTCGACTTGGTGGGATCGGTCCTCTCGATCGTGAGTTTGGGGACATTCGTCTATGGAGTCTTGCGTTCGAGCGAGTGGGGATGGGTGCAGGCGAAGCCGGGTGGACCGCACATCGTTGGACTTTCCCCGGTTGTCTGGCTGCTGCTCTGCGGCTTGCTGGTGCTCTACGCGTTCCTGCGGTGGGAGACACATCTCGCCGACACAGGTGGTGAGCCGCTCGTCGACATCGGGTTGTTCCGAAACCGGCAACTGACCGGTGGACTCACGATGTTCTTTGCGCAGTTCGTCGTTCAAGCCGGGGCGTTCTTCACGGTGCCACTGTTTCTGTCGGTGGTCCTGGAACTCAATGCTCTGCAGACCGGCCTTCGGATCGTCCCACTGTCCGTCGCGCTGCTGGTTGCGGCTGCCGGAATCCCCAAGGTTTGGCCGCGAGCCAACCCGCGCCTGGTAGTCCGATCCGGCCTGTCGCTGATGATCGCCGGCATCGTCATCCTGGTGGCAGGGATGGATCCCGGGGCCAACGCTGGGATTGTCGCGGTCCGGATGCTGCTGATGGGCCTGGGGCTTGGTGCGTTGGCCTCCCAGCTGGGTGCCGTAGCTGTATCGGCGGTGCCGGACTCCCAGAGCGCGGAGGTGGGCGGACTGCAGAACACCGCAACCAATCTGGGTGCGTCGTTGGGAACAGCGCTCATCGGTTCGGTGCTCATCGCCACCTTGAGCACCGCGGTTATCGCCGGAGTTCAGGCCAACCCTGATGTGCCGGCGTCGGTGAAGCATTCGGCTACAACCGAATTGGCAAGTGGCGTCCCGTTCCTGTCCGACACGCAGCTGCGAAACGCCTTGGACGACGCGTCGGTCGCTGAGCCTACTGTCGATGCCATTCTCGACGTCAACTCCGATGCGCGACTCGACGCTTTGCGAGTTGCCCTCTCGCTCACCGCTTTACTCGCCGTCGCGGGGCTGTTCGGTACCGGACGACTTCCGCGCGAGGCTGCTGGCGCGACTTGACCTTCACGGGCGCATTGCGGGGCGGACCGCTATGCAGCGAATGCAACAGTACAACAACTTACTGTTGCATTTGCTGCATGGCGACGCTAACCTACCTGCATGGCCTTGAACATCGCGTCGCTAGTCGTTCGGGGGATGACGGGCGGCGAAGGTAAACCTGGAGACCGCACAGCCGAGAAGATTCTCGATGCTGCGGTGCTGGAGGTTGCGACAGGTGGCGTCGCGAAGTTGAAGGTCGAAGGCGTCGCACGACGCGCAGGCGTCAATCGGGCGACGGTGTACCGCCGATTCGGCGATCTCGACGGTGTGATGGAAGCCGTCACCATGCGGGAAGGCCGCCGAATGGCGGAAGTAGTTGCACGCGCTGTCGAAGGGGTCGCTGATTCCGCAGAGCAGCTGGTCGAAGCCTTCGTCGCATCGATGCGGATGGCACGTGAACATCCAATCATCTCGCGCACCGCCAGCTTCGAGCCCGGGCAATTGATCGCCGCTGGGTTGGCCGATGGCGCCGCACTACTGCAACTGGGTAGCGGTGTTGTCGCGATGAGCATCCGGGCAGCGCAAGCGGGCGGACACGCAACGCATCTCGATGCCGACGAAGCAGGGCAGACGATCGCGATGCTGTTCGCCGCGTGCGTATTGCTTCCTACGACGCAAGGAATCGACCTCCGCACCGACGACTCCGTCCGTGCCTATGCACGACGGACGTTGGCGCCCATGGTTTTCGGACCACCAACATAGACGAGAGGAACCATGCGATGAGCAAGAGCGACGTAATTCCCCACGAGGACTACGGCATCTTCGGCCCGGATTCCGTGACGTGGAAGGTATTCAGCTATCCGACTTCGCTGTCGGTCGGCTTCCAGCGCACCACGGCGACCGAGATGTTCGAGCCGTTCCTACTCGCGTCGGTCAACGACACGGGAGCCGTCATGACGCGCCCCGCGTTGCGCTACGACCGGACGATGCAGTACGTGTCGACCATCGCCTTCGGTGACAGCCGTTCGGTTGTGAAGGCTTCCGACATCCTGGTCAAGATCCACAAGCACGTGGTCGGAACGGAACCGATGAGCGGATTACCTTACGACGCAAACGATCCCGAAGCGCAGTTGTGGATTCATCTGACCCAGTGGCATTCGGTGTTGTACACGTACGAAAAATTCGGTCCGGGAAAACTCACTGCACAAGAAGAGGCGCAGTATTGGGCCGAGTGTGCGATTGCGGCCGAGTTCCAGACGATCAATGTCGACGATGTCCCTCGCTCGCGTGCGGAGATGCGCGCCTACTACGCCCGCATGCGACCGGTTCTGTGTGCCACCGAAGCAACGCAGCAGCATTTCGAGAAGATTCTCGACAGCGCCTCGAGCACCTTCCCTGAAACCCCGCTGCTGCGGCCGGTCGCCAAGGCTGGCTCCGCATTGTTCCGCAGGGCGACAATCGCCACTCTTCCGCATTGGATGCGAAAGATGGGTGGGGTCAAACAGTCACGCGTCACCGATGCTGTGGTCACGGTCGTGATGCGCGCCGGCATGCGCCTTTTGGCCAAAAGCATTCCCGCGCAGCGATTCGTGGTGAGGACGATGACTCCGCTGTCCGTGCCCGTAGTGGACCCGATCCTGTGCGGGATCGCGCCGACGAATCCTCGGACCTGGACACCCGAAGAAGCGCGCGCTCACTACGGCATGGTCAGTCCCGCGGAACAGGACGCGGCGATCAAGGCAGCGCGTGCGGACAAACCCCTACCCGCTCATGCCTCCCGCGACGGTGCGGAGCCACTGCTCGCGTTCGGGTAGCGCAGGCGTCACGGCGCATATAGCCCGACAGGCCCTTCGGCCCTGTGAGTCTTTTCGGAGGACCGGCCCTCCGAAAAGACTCATGAGCAGCGGAGCTGCCATTTCGGACTGGCGTGTCAATCCGAAAAGGTCAGCGTCGTTCGTAGACCCCTCGGACGAATGCTGCCTGGCCTACATGCTGCAGATCGTCGTTGACGACGCTGATCAACCGGACACCCAGCGTGACGGGCGGATCCCAGCGTTCGTCGACTATCCGATCCAGGTCTTCGGAAACGAGGTTCTGCACGTACTCGAGTGTGCGTGCGTGCACCGCGTCGTAGTAGCCGAGCAACAGATCGACGCCGGTTTCGACGGCCGCGACCTCACTCGATGAATGTCCGTATCCGATATCGGTGGCAGGAAACGGGAGACCGAATCGCTCGATCCATCCGCCGGACGTCCACACCTGTTCAGTGCCCGCAACACCGGCGACATGATCGTCTTGCACCCGCGTCAGATGCCAGATCAACCAGGCGATTGTGTTGGCGTCCTTGTCGATTCGGTAGGTGAGCCCATCGAGCGGAAGATCGGTCAGCGTTGCGTGAACGCTGGTCCGGACGCGATCGAAGGCGTCGGTCAACAGCATTGCCTCGTCCATGATTGCTCCTACTTGATCAGACCGTTGCGCAACAGGGCTGCAGATGCCTCGATGAGTGCCGTGGCATCGGAGTCGCTCGCGTTCGGTTGGACAGCGTGAATTGCGATCGGTACCACCATCGCATTGAGAACACGTGCGGTTGCCTGCAGGTCGTCGGGCGCCGGGATCGCACCGACATCGACCGCGCGTTGCAGGATGCTGGCGGTGATTGTTGCTATGAAATCGTTGAGCGCGAACAGCCGTTCGGTCAGCTGATCGTCGATCGCGGTCATCTCGAAAAACACGATCTTTGCCAGGCCTGGATCGTCCCGCAGCGTGCGCCACAGCCTGTTCAGCCCGTCGGCCCACGCTGCGGCTAGATCGTCGGTCGTGATGGGCTGGCTCAACAATGCGATGGCGCCCTCGGGCTGGGCGACGTCGAACATGGCGTCGAATATCCGCTGGTAGCCGTAGTCGACGACGGAGTCGAGGATGTCGCGCTTGTTCTTGAAGTAGCGGTAGAACGTGCTCTGGCCGACTCCGAGTTCGGCGGTGATGTCGGCGATGCGTAACCGTCTCGCGTAAATACGCGGTCGGCACTTTCGACGAGCTCAGCGCGCCGGCGTCCCGGCAATAGTGGGGTCCGCGGGGCGCCCGGGTCCACGTCGGACACGTTCGACCGTCTCGCTCAGATCTGAGGTTTGTGGCTGTTCTTGCACTATTCGACTTCAGCTCGATTCAATGACGACGACTGCCGTCGTCATTCGACACCTTAACTGTGCGACGGCCGCTCTATCGTTGTCGGCGTGAGTGACGCACAATTTCGAATCCGGGAGTTCCTGGCAACTCATGCGCCGCAGACGCCGTGCCTGGTTGTCGACACCGATGCGGTCATTGTTCGCCTCGGCGAACTGCGTTCCGAGTTCCCCACTGCCCGAATCTGTTACGCGGTCAAGGCCAACCCCGAGCCGGCCGTCGTGCGGGTACTGGCACGCAGTGGCGCAGGTTTCGACGTCGCGAGTCCGGCCGAGATCGACCTGTGCATCATGCAGGGTGCGGTGCCGACCTCGCTGTCCTATGGGAACACGATCAAGAAGCCGGCTGACATCGCGCACGCCTACGCCCGGGGTGTGCGCGAGTTCGTCAGCGACGCCGAAGGCGACGTCGACAACCTGGCCGAATTCGCCCCTGGGGCGCAGGTGTGCGTACGGCTGCTGGTCGACGGACCGCCGTCGGTGACACCGTTCGGGCGCAAGTTCGGTTGCGAGCCAGACGTCGCTGCCGACCTGCTGCGCAGGGCCGTTCGGCTCGGGCTCGACGCCGCGGGATTGAGCTTCCACGTCGGCTCCCAGCAACTGCACCCCTCCGCGTGGGATTCCTGTATCGCCTTGGCGGCGAAGTTATTCGGCGAGTTGGCGGCCGACGGAATCATGGTGCGTCGCTTGAACATCGGGGGCGGGTTCGGTCGGCCGTATGCGGGATCGGCTCCGTCGCTCGCCGACTACGCCGGCGCGATCCAGCGCTCGGTGGAGGCACATTTCCCGGATGCGGTGCCGGAATTGGTGATGGAGCCAGGGCGGGCACTGGTTGCGGATGCCGGGTTGATCCGAACCGAGGTAATTCTCGTGTCGACGAAGTCGGCGAACGACTCCCACCGTTGGGTCTATCTGGACGTCGGCCGCTACAACGGCCTCGCCGAAACCGAGAACGAGTACATCGCCTACCGGATCGACACGGTTTCTCCGCACGACTGCGCCGATGGCCCGGTAATTCTCGCGGGTCCGACGTGCGACGGCGACGATGTGCTCTATCAACACACCCCCTACCAGTTGCCGCTCGATCTGCGCGCGGGGGAGCAGCTCGATATTCTCGACGCCGGTGCTTACACGGCCAGCTACTCATCGGTGGCCTTCAACGGCATAGCGCCGCTGGTCACGTACTGTCTCGTCGGTGGAGAGCTCATTGGTGACGCCTGATCGGAACAGTGTGAACCAGTTCGCGGGCAGGCACGTTCTTGCCGAATTGCACGGGATCGAGCCGCTGCGATTGGACGACCCGCAATTCCTCAAGGATGCGCTGCGTCAGGCGCTCACGGCTGCCGGTGCGACGGTGTGCAACGTCATCGAGCATCGCTTCGAACCGCAGGGCGTGACGGTGCTTGCGCTGCTTGCCGAATCGCATGCGTCGATCCACACCTATCCCGAAATCGGCGCCGCTTTTGTCGATGTGTTCACGTGTGGTCCGAGCGCCGATCCGCAGCATGCGGTGCGTTTACTCGCGGATGCGCTCGGTGGCGACATCGCGGGACATCAGGTGATCGAACGCGGCCCCGCTGCTGGGCGCGCCATTACCGAATCCGTCGGCGCCGGTCTGACCAGGACGTGGGAGATGTCCGACGTTGCGTACGAGGCGGACACCGACTTCCAGCACGTCGTCATCGGGCGAACCGAGCAGGGGATTTCGATGTTCTGCGATAACGAGCGGCAGAGCACCGAAGCGACGCAGCTGATCTATCACGAGGCCTTGCTGGTTCCCGCGCTCCTGCTGGCCGAGCAGGTCCGCCGGGTGTTGGTCATCGGATCGAGCGAGGGTGTCGTCAGCCAGATCGCGGTGGCTGCGGGCGCCGAGTTGGTCGACCACGTGGACATCGACGCCGCGGCAGTGCGGGCATGCGCCGAACACCTCCCATACGGATACGACGCGGGAGAACTGGCCACGGCCGAACGCGCTGACGGCACGGTGCGAGTGCACTACCGAGACGGCTGGGAGTTCCTGGCCGAAGCCGTCGCGGCCGGGCAGCGATACGACGTGGTGGTGATCGATCTTCCGGACGAGAACGAGGATCCGGCGGCGCAGCACAATCGGCTCTACGGCAAGGAGTTTCTGCTGCGGTGCGCCGAGGCGCTCGCCGACGGGGGAGTGCTCACGTGCCAGGTGGGCTGCCCGACGGTCTGGCGCAACGAGACACTGCGCAACGCCTGGCGGCGGTTCCTCGACACCTTCGGCACCGTCGTCTACTACGGCTCGGACGAGCACGAGTGGGCATTTCTGTCCGCTCGCGCCGATCGGGTGGTCGACCCCGCGAGCGAGTTGATCGATAGGCTACCCAGACTGCGTTACCAGCCGGTCAGCATCGATGCCTTGGCGCTGCTGCGTGGGACCGTGCCGCCGCATTCCGTTCGCAACGGGTAGTTTGCACTCGTCTTGATTTCGGCGTTCGGCCGTGTCACCCTTTCCATGAGTGGCGTATCAGTCCGTTAAACTGCCGTTTGGTGCCCCTGCGGACCGACACGCACCTCCGATCGACTGGGTGACCAGCACTTTTGGCTGGCCCGGGCAATGACGCCTATCGCGAAGAAAGTGCAGAGTATGACCGCAGCGAATGATGATCGTGCGCAGAAGGCCACATCCCGACGCCGGCGCGCCGGTTCCGGTGAGCCGAATGTGATCCGCGAAGTATCGATCAGCTGGCAGGGCCGAGCGTTGGTCATCGCAAGTCGGCTTACGCTCAGGCCGATTCTGCACCTCGGAACGTTCATCCACTCGCTGCCGTGGCCTTTCGGCATCGTGAACACGTTGGCCCGGTTCGTGATGGTTCCGCCCCGCGGCACCAGTCGGACGCCCGTACAGCTCGACAATTGCAATGCCGAAATCGTGCGCGCGGACGGCGTCGGGCCGGCCGACGGCACCGGCCGCGTGATCCTCTACCTGCACGGCGGTGCTTTCATCGCATGCGGGCCGAACACCCACGCCCGCATCGTGTCGACCCTGTCGCGTGAGGTCGGAGCGCCGGTCCTGAGTGTCGATTACCGCATGGCACCGAAGTCGCCTGTCAACGATGCGGTGCAGGACAGCCTGGACGGCTACCGCTGGCTGATCGAACATGGCTACCTGCCCGAGCAGATCGCCGTCGCAGGCGATTCGGCCGGCGGGTACCTCTCGTTCATGGTCGCGCTGTCGCTGATCAAGGAGGGCCAGGAACCGCCGGCCGCGATTGCCGCGCTCTCCCCGCTGACCGAACTGGCACCAGCCGGAAAAATGAATCACCCGAACGTCAAGACGGATGGTTTGTTCACCGCAAGGTCCTTCGAGGCGCTCGATCAGATCTTGAAAAAGACCGCTAAACGAGTGTCCGTCGACGGCATCGTGGGCCCGCTCGTCGAACCCGCCGCCGAAGACCTGTCGAAGATGCCGCCGACGATGATTCACGCATCGTCGTCGGAAGCGCTGCTCTATGACGCGGAGCTCATGGCGAACCGGTTGGCTGCAGCCCACGTTCCGGTCGAGCTCAAGATCTGGGAGGGTCAGATCCACGTCTTCCAGGCAGGCGAGTCGTTCGTCCCGGAAGCTCGTCAGTCCTTGACCGAGCTCGGCAAGTTCGTCCGCGAGCAGACCGCAACGGCCGGCTTGTCGGTCGCGGGTTAATCGGTTGGCGTTAGTACAACGACGGCGATCGGCCGCTTCGTCTTCTTCTGGTATTCGCGGTACTGGTTGCGGTTGACCTTGTTGACGATGTCCCACAGGCGGGCGTAGTCGGGGTCGTCCGGCAGCACCGTGCGAGCGACGACGGGGTGCCGGTTGCGACCTACCTGCACCTCGCAGTCCGGCTTCGCCTCGACGTTGAAGAGCCACGCAGGGGGTCGCGAAGACCCGCCGTTGGATGCGGTCACAAGGTAGTCGTCACCATCGGTGCCGTACGTCAGCGCGGAGGTGCGTGGTTCGCCCGACTTCCGGCCCACGGTATGCAGCAGCAAGGTGGGGATTCCGAACAGGAGTCGATGGCCGATCAAGCCGCCCGAGCGCTTGTAGACCTCTTGATGGACCTGCAGCATCTTCACGAACAAATCGGGCATGCGAGCGAACCTTCCCCGGGCGGCAGCGGTGACAGGTTCAGCGTAGGCGTGTGCGAACAACTGCTGCCGTTGAGCGGGAGGTTCTCGGGCTGCAACACCACGATTCGCCCGAGAACCTCCCGCTCAACGCATGCGTTGTCGCGGACGGTAAGGTTTCGACCCGTTGGCACAAGGGGCGGTAGCTCAGTCGGTTAGAGCCGTGGACTCATAATCCATTGGTCGCGGGTTCGAGCCCCGCCCGCCCCACCAAGACAGCCCTACTCGAAACCCCGACAGAAAAAAGATCGGAGAGAG
>JBBSKP010000122.1:0-15646 GCA_038256175.1 Mycobacteriales bacterium | reverse complement strand
GCCGGCGAACTCTATGAACTTTCCGCACGCCAGATCATCGAGGCCAGTGACGAACTCGTATACGAGATTCCGACCAAGGTGCCGGGAACGCTCGGCGTCGCCCCAGTCGTCGACGGCGATCTGGTGCCCCGGTATCCGGTCGCGGCGTTTCAGAAGGGGCTGGCGCACAGGATTCCGCTGATCATCGGAACCAATGCCGACGAGGCGTCGCTGTTCCGGTTGATCCGGTCACCGATGATGCCCGTGACGCCCGAAGCCGTCAACGAGATGCTGCGCGGAATCGCCAACGACCATCCGGATCTCTCGCACGAACGTCTCGCCGAGATCATCGCCGCGTACCCCGACCTGGCGAAGTCGAAAGGTGCGCTTGCCCTGTCCCGCGATGCCGGCTTCAGGATGCCGAGCCTGTGGATCGCGGAAGGACACAGCCGGCACGCGCCGACCTGGCTCTATCGCTTCGACCAGGCGACGCCGATGCTGAAGGCTGCCCGGGTCGGGGCTACTCATGCCAGCGAATTGCCATACGTGTTCGGCAATTTCGGCACGATCAACGTCGATCCGACCTTCTGGCTCGGCGGCCGGAAGACGGCGACGGAGATATCGGGCCGCGTCCAGCGCCGCTGGCTCGCGTTCGCCGCGCACGGTGTACCGGCCGCAATCGACGGATCCAAACACTGGGCGCCGTACGACGAGAAGGCGCGCATGACGTTGTTGATCGATGCAGCCGACACTCTGGCGAGCGACCCGGACAAGGAGTTACGCGAAGCGTGGGGCGATCGGGTCATGGCGTTCAGTTGATGCGGCTTCGCCGCCTGTGCGCGTTTCACCCCATCCGGTTGGGGTAAATCACGCACCGGCAGCGCCAGCTGCACGGTCCTCAACAACGTAGCTAGCCCGTGTCGAGATCGGCGCTCCAGGCTTCTCGACGTAGGTCACAACCCGAAAGTCGCTGCGCCACAACTGCTCGGTGACGTGAACCCGCACGTAGCCACGCTGCTCGTTGAAGAACTTCCAGTCGGGGTTCGCGGCGAGAAAGCGCTCGGCCTCTTCGGGGGAGTCCGACCCGTCACCTCCGCTGGTGATCGATGTGCCGACGAATTCGGTTGCGACAATGGGGGAGTCGGGGTCGGTGCAGTCCCGACGCAGATCGCCGGCGTAGTTCTGATGCCGATCGCCGGTGATGACGACGAGATTGCGGACATCCCGGTCCGCCGCCTGGCCGAGCACGGTATTGCGATCGGCGACATAGCCGTCCCACGGATCGGTGAATACGTCGGCTCCGGGGCCGGGATCGTCGTCGGTCTGCCCCATCGGAGCCTGATTGCCCAGCACCTGCCAACGCGCGGTCGAGGTCGAGAAGCCGTCGAGCAACCACTCGCGTTGTGACGCACCGAGCAGCGTGCGGTCGGGGCTGAAGCGCTCCGGACAGTTGCTGGTCCGGGTGTCGCCGCAGACCTGGTCGTCTCGGTATTGCCTGGTGTCGAGCATGGTGAATTCGGCGAGGCTGCCATAGGCGATCCTGCGGTGCAGTCGCATATTCGGACCCGCGGGAGTCTGCGCCGCCCGCAAGGGTTGGTGTTCGTAGAGAGCCTGAAATGCCGCCGCCCGACGTTGTCGGAACAAAGCCGGTATCTGGTCCAACTCCAGATCGAACACGGAAATGTCTGCGGCCCAGTTGTCTTCGACCTCGTGGTCGTCCATGGTCACGATCCACGGGAATTGAGCGTGCGCCTGCTGTAGTGGCCATTCGGATTTGTACTTCGCGTACTGCAACCGATACCGCGCAAGATCGAATGGCTCGCCGTGGAGTTGTTGCTCGACTGCGACTCCGCGCCTGTTGTTGCGCAGGCCGTACTCGTAGATGTAGTCACCGAGGTGGACCACGAGATCGAGGTCTTCGTTCGCCATGTGTTCGTACGCCGTGTAGTACCCGTCGTTCCATGCTTGGCAGGAGGCGAAGGCAAAGTTCAACGCGCGCTTGGTTGTTCCCGGTAGCGGTGTGGTTCGCGTTCGGCCGGTCGGGGAGATCGTGTCGCCCACGCGAAAGCGGTAGTAGTACACGCGATCGGGTTCGAGGCCATAGATCTCTGGGTGCACGGAGTGGCCCAAATCTCGGGTGGCGAGCACCGTCCCACGAGTTGCTACGGCCGAGAAGCGTTCGTCGAAAGCGACCTCGTAATCGACGGACACCGGCTGATCGGGCATCCCGCCGAGACCATCAGGGGCAAAGGGGTTTGGCGCCAGGCGGGTCCACAGCACGACACCGTCGGATGTGGGGTCACCAGAGGCGATACCGAGGGTGAATGGATTGCCCAGCCGTGCCGGGGCAGCGAAGGGCTTCGCGCTCGATACGGCACCGGTTCCCATCAGGACGGCGGCCGCACCGGTCGTCCCGTAGCCGAGAAACCTACGGCGGGAAATGCCCACCAACAGAGGCTGTCAGCGCCGGCTTACGCATCCGTGGATCTGGGCTGGCCGACGGATGAACACTTGCACTGAGCGCCCGCCCTTGGCATTCACGTGCGGGTTTCCGCCTCTCGAGGCGACGACTGGGCGCTCAGGCCACCAGGTCGGCGTATTCCTTGTGCGCGGCGATGAACTCATCGACGAACCAGCACGTCGGGATCACCTTGAAGCCGTCCGCACGGGATGCCTGCAGCGCGAACTCGACCACCTGTGCCGCAAGTCCATGGCCTCTGAACTGGGGATATGTCAACGTGTGGTTGAAATTGCGAACACCCGGTGATTCGGAGTACTCCGCGTAGCCGGTCAGCTCGTCATCGAGGAAGATGTCGAATCTGCTGTTCTCAGGATGATGCTCGATCCGCGTGGTCATGGTTGCTACAACACCGCACCGGGGTTGAGGATTCCGTCGGGATCGAGCGCATCCTTGATCCTGCGGGTCAGATTCATGACGTCCTCGCCGAGGTAGTCGGGCAACCACACCTTCTTCAGGCGACCGACCCCGTGTTCCCCGGTGATGGTGCCGCCCAAAGCGATTGCCAGGTCCATGATTTCACCAAAGGCCACGTGTGCGCGTTCGGTCATTGCCGCATCGTCGGGGTTGTAGACGATCAACGGATGCGTGTTGCCGTCGCCTGCGTGCGCGATCACCGACACCATTACCTCGCGCCGAGCTGCGATCTCGGCTATTCCGGTCACCAGTGCAGCCAGCTTCGGAAGCGGTACCCCGACGTCTTCAAGGAGCAGGCTGCCCTTGCGTTCGACTGCGGGTATCGCGAATCGTCTTGCTGCGCAGAAGGCTTCGCCCTCCTCGGCGTCGTCGGTGCTGAACACTTCGGACGCGCCGTTGGTACGGCACGCCTCGGCCATCGTCTCCGCTTCCTGCATGGCGAACGGACCCGGTGCATCCGAACGTGCGATCAACAACGCCTCGGCGTCGCGATCGAGGCCCATGTTCATCGCATCCTCGACAGCATTGATCGCAACGCGATCCATGAATTCGAGCATTGACGGCCGCAGCATTCGAGTGATCGCGAGGATTGCGTCGGACGCGGAATCGATGGATGCGAACGAGGCGACGACCGTGGATTGCCGTGGCTGCGCGGGGATCAGGCGCAGCGTGATTTCGGTGATCACGCCGAGCGTGCCTTCGCTACCGACAAACAGCTTGGTCAAGGAAAGGCCGGCGACGTCCTTGAGCCGTGGTCCGCCGAGCCGCACCGCGGTGCCGTCCGCGAGGACCACCTGCAGCCCGAGCACGTAGTCGGTGGTGACGCCGTACTTGACGCAGCACAGCCCGCCGGCATTGGTAGCCGCATTGCCGCCGATGGAACAGATCTCGAACGACGACGGATCCGGCGGGTACCAGAGGCCGTGCTCGGCGACGGCGCGTTTGACCTCGGCGTTGAGCAATCCCGGCTGGACAACAGCGGTGCGGGTGACCGGGTCGACGCTGATTGCCTGCATCCGTTCGGTGCTGATCACGATGCAGCCGTCGACCGCGGTGGCGCCGCCCGAGAGACCGGATCCTGCGCCACGAGGAACTACCGGCACGCCATGCGCGCTGGCCCAACGCAATGCTGCCTGAATGTCCTCGGTGCATGTCGCGCGCAGTACCGCCAGCGCAGTGCCGGCGTCGGGGTCTCGCGCCCAGTCCTGGCGGTATCCGGCGAGTAGATCGGGGTCAGTGATCAGCGCACCGTCGGGCAGCTCGGCAACGAGAGATTTCAGCCGCGCATCGCTCATGACCGCAACGCTACTAGCGCCTCAGCCACCCGCACCGGCCACCACTGGTCCGACCTTGAGTTGTTCGGATGTGTCTGGGCTGGCGACGGTGCACGCAGTGCCTTCGCGCGCCACGTAGATGGAGTCGACGTCGTTGGGTGGGTAGATCCGCAGCCCGGGCGCCGTTGTCGGCGCGCATCGATCCTGCGGGTAGTTCGTGACGTTCACGGCTTGCACCATCGCCGAGGCCTTGTCGCCGGGAGCAAGTCGCACCGGAGCGGATGATGAACCTTGCCGCGACGCGGGGGCGCCGATCGGTTCGCTGCCAGGATCGTGCGCGTAGGAGACCCCAGGGAAACCGTCGAGAACGCATTGGCGCCGCGAAGTATTCGTGAAGACGATCGGGAAGCCGACGCTGCCGGCAGCGCCGGACTCTTGGCCGAGGGTGACGCTCAACTCCGAAACCAAGCAGCGGTCAGGGTGGGCCGCCGCCGATGGCGTCGTCAGTGGCGGCAGGGCTTCCGTCGGTTGCAGCGACGGCGGCCGCGCGGCATCCGACGGCGGTGCAAATGTGCTGATTGGAACGGGCTCGGCAGTTCCGGACTCGTCGGAGCTGCAGCCTGTCAACGAGGCTGCCGCCGCACAGAGACCGCCAACCCACCACGTCGCCGTCCACCGTCCGCCCATGGTGGCCAACGCTACTGTCCGTCTGCCGCGCGTCGGGCGGTTTCGGATCGTGAGAATCTGGTGCAATGACGAACGAACTTTCCGTGTACGACGCCATCCGGATGCGCCGCGATGTCCGGGCCGAATACAGCGGGAAGCTGATCGATGACGATGTGCTCCGGCGAATCCTGGACGCCGCGCACCGCGCGCCGAGTGTGGGGAACAGCCAGCCGTGGGACTTCGTCGTCGTGCGTAATCGGGAGAAGTTGGCGACGTTCGCTGGGCATGTCGCCGAACAACGCACGCTCTTCGGGGAGAGCCTTCCGCCCGATCGCGCCGCGGTGTTCGAGCCGATCAAGATCGAAGGCATCGAGGAGAGCGGCACCGGAATCGTTGTGACGTACAACCACGCTCGCGGCGGCGACCATGTGCTCGGCAGGCAATCGGTTGCCGAAACCGGGGTGTACTCGGCGGTGCTCGCAATTCAGAACCTGTGGCTGGCAGCCGCCGCTGAGGGGATCGGTGTCGGCTGGGTGTCGTTCTACGACGAGTCGTTCCTCGCGGCACTCGTCGGTGTCCCGGCGGGCATTCGTCCTATCGCATGGCTGTGCATCGGACCGGTCAACGAGTTTCAGCAGGTCCCTGACCTAGAACGATTCGGATGGCGGACCGGCCGTCCGCTGGACGAGGCTGTGCATTGGGACGAATTCGGGGCTCCGACACTCTAATCACATCTATCACATCAGTAACTCTGTTACCAGGTTGTATCGCCCGCGCGACCAAATATTGCCTGTTGAGGCGATAGCGTCAGCGAAATCGTCGATCGCCCCAAGCCGGAGGACTATGTGATGAAATCCGAGGACCCGTGCCTGAAAGGGCTGATCTCTGCGATGTTCGCGTACGAATTCCTGGACGGTGGAGTCGATTACGACACCATCGAGCAGATTCATCGCGGCGAGATCGACGATTGGCTTGTAGCGCTGGACCGCTCGGGGCTGTTCGACGAATTCGTGATGACCGAAATCCGGGACCGCTGGATGCGTTCGCCCAAGGTGTTGTTCGACATCCTGCTCGGGGATGCCGACGAGATGACAATTCGTCGATGCACCACGACATGGGCAGCCTTGGACCGCATCGCGCCGCTTGCCGATATCGGCTGACCTGCAAGGAAATCGCTAGAGGACTTCGACAACGGCGCCGTTGACGACGACCACCTCGTCATCGGTCAACGCCCAGTGCGCAACTCGCGCCGATCGGTATCTCTCGACTACGTCCTCGATGTCGTCGTTCGGCTCAATCGCCGAATTCCAGTGCGGCACAATGGCCCGATCAACCAATCCGAGGCCGTCCCAGATCGGGTCGATGCCGCAGGTCGGCGCAACCTCGCCAGGATCGTCGAGCGTCTCGAGGCCGTGCAGCGACGGTGTTACGACGCATGCGCCCGCGCTGTAACCCGAGTAGGTGAACGCGTCGCGAGCGAGGAGTTCGGGTAGCACCACATCTGCTCCGCTGCGCGCGAATTGCGCCCGCAGGACGAATGTGTTGCCGCCGCGGACCCAGACCAAGCCGACGTCTTCCAACGCTGCCCGCAATGCGTCAGGTCGGTCGACGTAGTCGCGCAGATCGACTTCTTCGGCGGTGAAGCCCAATTTGCGTAGCGGCACAAGGTCGCTGGTGGCCGCCGATTCACGGGCCGACGGTGGCCAGGCGTCCGCGGCGTTGGCGATGACGGCTGCCGACCGCCTGTCCCCAACCAGTTCGAGCAGCCGGTCTCGATGTGCCCCAAATCGATACGACGCAAGAAAGAGTCGCACCTCGGAGTCAGAAGACGAACTTGAGGTTGTCCGCGATGCGCTGGGCCACTTCGAGATCTCCGCCGAGTTCGATCTCGTCGGTGTGTTCGGGCGTCGTCGTCCGGCCACCGCACAAACGGACGAACAGACCGGAATCCAGGCGCAGTGATGCCGTGGGAGGTCCGTCGAACGATTCGACAAGCTTTGCCCGGCCTTCAACGCTGACGTTGATCGTGCGTGCGAGGTCGCCGGTCAGTTCGATCGAAATCCGCGATCCGTCGGGCGCTTTCCCGCGTTTGCCGACGACGAAGCCGATTGCCTCGAGGATGTCGTTGAATGCCAGCTCCCCGCGAGATCCGCCTTCGTCCCCGGCGATTCCGACCGCGTCACGGATATCTAGTTCGTGCATCCAACAATCGAATACGCGCACGCGCATGAACCGGCCATAGGGGGCTTCCCCAATCGGAGAGGGGCCGAGGGTATTCCACTCCTCTTCGGTCATTGCAGTCAATATTTCGCGGCGCTTACCCGTGACCTCGCGGAACATCGCAAGCATCTCGGCCGGTGACTTCGAGCGCAGGCCCTGCACCCACCGTTCGTTGAGCTCGCCAATGGGATTGTGTACGTGGGGAAATGCTTTCACGTCGATGTCCACGTGCGGCGGCTTCTCGCCAAGCAGGAACGATTCGGTTCCGATGATGTGCGACGCCACATCCTGAACGGTCCAGCAGGGCAATGGCGTCGGGGCGAGCCATTGGGAGTCGTCAAGCCCCGCGAGTAGTCCGTCCAGCACAGACCATTCGTCGAACAATGCCGTGGTTACGGGTTGCTTCTCGTTCATCGACGGGACTCCTCGGTGCTGGGCGATGTTGCAATGGCGGATAGATCGATGACCTTGCCTCGGTTGATGCTGATCCAATCCCGACCGCGAACGTAGGGCTCGAGGGTCTGGGCAATCGCGGTGGCTTCGCGAGCGCCTTTCGGGCGCTGCAGCTCGAAGACGTTGGGAAACTCCAGCATTCCGAGAACAAGATCCCAGAGTCGCAGTGCCGCAGCGCCGGTCGGTGGGTCGATGAGCACTGGGCCGAACAGGCTTTGGCGGTCGGCGAAGAACAGCGTCGGGACGCCGAAACCGCCTGCGACGACTACCCGCTGATGCTCGGCGCGGACCTCGTCGTGTGTTGTCGGGTCGGCGAGTGCCTCATCGAGGAGTCCCGGATCGACGTCGAGATCGGCGAGTAGACGGCGAGCAACATCGGGATCGTGTGGCTTCCCGCCCAGCACATGCAATTCGCGACCAGCTGATGCGTAGAACCGATCGAGCAAGTCCATGTCGCGTCGTCTCAGCAGGGCGCCGATTCGCATCAGGGACCAGCCGTAGGACCAGTGTCGCTCCCATGGATGTTTCTGTCGCTCTTCGCGATTGATCTCTTCGAGGCTGAAGAATCGCCAGTTGATGTCCAGCCCGGTGAGTTCGCGAACCTCTCGGATCCACAACGACGTCTGATAGGCGAACGGGCACATCGGGTCAAAATGGAAATCGACCGTCGACGGGCGGGGAGCGGTCACTGCCGTTCCTCCTCCAGCCGGACCATGCCGGCCCGAATCGCTTCGGCTGTCGCCTCCGGACCGCTCGAACGGCGCAGCACGAAGCCCTTTGCGAACGCGAGCTTGTCGCCCGAGCGTCGTGGAATGACGTGCAGGTGCACATGCGGCACAGTCTGAAATGCGGATCGGCCGTCGTTCAAGACCAGGTTCGCGCCGTCGGCGGCCAACTCCGACCGGCGGAGCGCGAGTGCCAAACCGTGTCCGACACGGAAGATCTGGGCGCCCATATCCGAGTGGAGATCCTCGAGTTCGGTGGCATGAACTTTCGGAATCACCAGGGTGTGGCCGCGCATGATCGGCCTGATGTCGAGGAACGCCATCACGTCGTCGTCTTCGTACACCTTCGTCGCGGGAGCTTCACCACTGACGATTTTGCAGAAAATACATGAGCTCACCCTGTCACTGTATGACGACCGTCACCGGATGCGTCAGTCAGTTCGCTTCGAGCCCGGCGGGGAGTGCGGCTCGCAGAGCAGCGCTGACGGCGGCGACGGCTGGGTGAGCGTCCGCTCCGGCGCGATGTGCGATCAAGGTCCGCCTGCGGATCGGCATGTGGGTCAGGGCGACGCCTGACGGTGGATTCACCGCGCCCAGCTGCGGAATCAACGCGACTCCCTGCCCGGCGGCCACCAGCGTCAGCACTGTGGCGAACTCGTCGATGTGGTGTCGAACTCGCGGATCGAATCCAGCGGCCTGGCAGGCCCGGATAGTCATCGTGTGGCAGGCAGTGCCGGGAATCGAGGCGATCCACGGAAGGTGCTCGCAATCGATGATCGTCTGGCCGGCGGGTGCAGTCGATGCGAGGTACACCGACTCGGTGCACAGCGGCGCCGTCGCGAGCCCAGGTTCGGCTTGTTGGGGCACGAAGTCGTAGTCGTGGATCAGTGCGAGGTCCAGGTCTCCGGCTCGTAGTGCGTCGGCGACGTCGGCGGGATCGATCTCGGCGACCATCGGCTCCAATCCGGGGTGATCGCGCTGCAACGCGGTGATAGCGGCCGGGATGATCGCTCGCGCTGCCGTGGGGAAGGTGCCGATCCGTACTGGGCCGGCCAACCCGTGGCGGGCATCGACCAGCTCGCTCGCTGCCTGTTCCAGGCGTTGCAATACGGCCTCGGCGTGCCGAGCGAGGTTCTGCCCAGCGGGCGTCAGCCGTACTCGCCTGCCCGTCCGCTCCAGTAGTGGCACTCCGGCCTCGCGTTCGAGGACGGCGAGTTGTTGCGAGACCGCCGAAGGGCTGAAGGACAGTGCCTGTGCCACGGCGACGATGGTTCCACGCAAGGCCAGTTCGCGAAGGAGGCGCAAGCGGCGCACATCGAGCATCGGTTCAGCTTATGCTCGAATCCACAAAAGCGAACTAGACCTGCATAAGTTGCTAGGACGCGCTGGTGGCCATGAACTCGACGACGGCCCTCCGTGGGATCCACGTACCGCTGATTACGCCCTTCACCGCTGCAGGCGAGCTCGCAACCGATGCCCTCGAGCAGCTTGCGCACGATGTTCTTGCTGACGGGGCGAGCGGGATCGTCGCGTTGGGAACGACCGCCGAGGCCGCAACCCTGACCGACGCCGAGAAGCATGCGGTCGTCGACATATGTGCCCGGGTCTGTCGCGAGCGTAATGCGACCCTCGTCGTTGGCGCGGGCAGCAACGACACGCATGGAAGCGCTGCGGCACTTGCTCGGCTCGCGGCGTGGCCGAATGTGACAGCCGCGCTGGTCCCCGTGCCGTACTTCACTCGCCCGGCACCCACAGGTGTGCTTGCCCACTTCGCCCAGCTCGCGGCCGGCAGTCCTGTGCCGTTGATCGTCTACCACGTTCCGTACCGCACCGGGCAGCAGCTCGATGCGGCCTGCCTGCGCGCGTTGGGTCGGCTGCCCGGCATCGTCGGCATCAAGTACGCGACTGGTGCCGTTGACGAGCACGCGGTGGAGTTGCTTGGCGATCTTCCGCCGAACTTCGCGTTCCTCGCCGGGGACGACCTATTCCTCGCGCCGCTCCTTGCGCTCGGCGCGACCGGCGGCATCGTTGCCTCCGCCCAACTCGGTGCGCGGTTGTTTGTCGAGCTCACTGACGCCTGGCTCGGCGGAGACCTCGTGAAAGCCCAGGACATGGGACATCGCTTGTCGGCGTTGTCGGCCGCCTCGTTCGCAGAACCCAACCCCACCGTGATCAAGGGGGTGTTGCACGCCCGCGGCCGCATCCCGACACCGGACGTGCGGTTGCCGCTGCTGCCCGCGAGTCAGGTCAATATAGACAGAGCGCTAGAACGTTTGTTCGAATCGGCGTAAGCTTGTGTTCGGCGGGCCGGCGGTAGGTAACTACGGGAAGCGTCGGCTCGCCGCCGGGGTTACGTGCGAACAAGGGCGGGGAGTCCGACGGCAGTATTCACACGCCAAGAGAAGTGCGTGACGTGTGCGCTGCCCGCGCGTTCGTGTAAGTCGTCCACATTTTGTGTGACGATCCGCACATCTGTCTGCCGGCTCCATTGCGCCAATGCAAAGTGTCCGGCGTTTGGGGACGCCTGGCGTACTAGTTCTGCACGCCACTGGTACCAAGTCCACACCAGAGGTGGATCGTCGTTCCAGGCCTCTGGGGTGGCGAGCGAGGCTGCGTCGTACTGTGCCCACAAACCGGTCTGGGCGTCGCGAAACGTCGGAACCCCGCTTTCGGCCGACATTCCGGCGCCAGAGAGGACCACGACCCGACGAGCAGCTCTGACCTTTTCGAGCATGTCGTCAGGAAGGTGCCTGTCCATAAGGAGAGTCTATTCAGTGCGCTGCCGCTGGCAGGCCCCCGAAACGGTGATAGTGGACATCCGTCCAAACCGTTGCAGTTGGATGTCGGATACGCTCACCGCTGGCCTCCGTACCGCGTGAGGCATCGGTCGCGCGTTAACTGACTCGCGCGTCAGTTACGCTATCGGACACCCGGGGCTGGGTCTGTGCCGCAACTAGAAGGAAGTCGGACAGTTGGAGACATCGAATACCGCCGAGTCCGTGGACAGCGCTCCACGACCGCGTGTGGGCGTCGTTCGCGAGTCGAACGACGGCGAACGACGCGTGGCTTTGGTACCCAAGATTGTGACGTTGCTGGTCGGTAAGGGCGTCGACGTGATCGTCGAAGCCGGTGCCGGTTCCGGCGCGCTGATTCCCGACGAGGCTTATGTCGAGGCTGGTGCGTCGATCGGCGACGCGTGGGACAGCGACATCGTGGTGAAGGTCGCGCCGCCGAACGCGGACGAGCTGCAGAAACTTTCTAGGGGGCAGACCCTCATCGGGTTCCTGGCGCCTCGCAACGCCGACAACAAGATCGACGCCTTGAAAGAGGCCGGTGTTCAGGCGTTCGCGGTTGAGGCGATCCCGCGTATCTCGCGCGCACAGGTGATGGATGCCTTGTCGTCGCAGGGCAACGTCGCGGGCTATAAGGCGGTGTTGTTGGCGGCGTCGGAGTCCACACGGTTCTTCCCGATGCTCACCACCGCTGCCGGGACCGTCAAGCCCGCAACTGTGCTCATCCTCGGTGTGGGCGTGGCCGGTTTGCAGGCGTTGGCGACCGCGAAGCGGTTGGGTGGTCGTCCCACCGGTTACGACGTGCGTCCCGAGGTGGCCGATCAGGTCCGTTCGGTCGGTGCGCAGTGGCTGGATCTGGGGATCGATGCTGCCGGTGAAGGCGGTTATGCCCGTGAACTGACCGATGAGGAACGCGGCAAGCAGCAGCAAGCGTTGGAAGATGCGATCAAGAAGTTCGATGTGGTCATCACGACCGCGCTGGTTCCGGGCCGTCCGGCACCGCGGTTGGTGACTGCGGCTGCGGTGGAAGGCATGAAGCCGGGCAGCGTGATCATCGACATGGCAGGGGAGACCGGCGGCAACTGTGAGCTGACCGAACCCGGCAAGACCGTCGTCAAACACGGTGTGACGATCGCGTCGCCGCTGAATTTGCCGGCGACGATGCCCGAGCACGCCAGCGAGCTGTATGCCAAGAACATTTCCGCGTTGATCGAACTCATGTTGGTCGATGGAGGCGGGGCGAGCGGAGCGACGGGGAATGTCAGATTCGCGCCGGACTTCAGCGATCAAGTGGTGGCCGATTCCTGCGTGACACGTGAGAGCGAGGCCAGCTGATGTATACGGAGCTGTTGTCGAACATTGCGATCCTGGTGTTGTCCGGGTTCGTGGGGTTCGCGGTGATTTCGAAGGTGCCCAACACGTTGCACACCCCGTTGATGTCGGGGACCAACGCTATTCACGGCATCGTTGTGCTCGGTGCGCTGGTGACGTTGGGCCGCGTCGAGCATCCGTCGGTGCTGATCCAGATCATCCTGTTCATCGCCGTGATCTTCGGAACGTTGAACGTGATCGGTGGTTTCGTGGTGACCGACCGGATGTTGGGCATGTTCAAGAGCAAGCCGGCGGCCGTCAAGACCGAGGAGAGTAACTCCTGATGGACAATCTCGTAACCGTGCTCTATATCGTCGCGTTCGCGATGTTCATCTATGGCCTGATGGGGTTGACGGGGCCGAAGACTGCGGTCCGTGGCAACCAGATCGCTGCGGTCGGTATGGCGGTGGCGGTGATCGCGACGTTGATCGCGATCCGGGACACAAGTCAGTGGATTCTGATCGTGGCCGGTCTGGTAATCGGTGTCGCGCTGGGTATTCCGCCGGCGCGGCGGGTGAAGATGACCGCGATGCCGCAGTTGGTGGCGTTGTTCAACGGCGTCGGTGGTGGCACGGTCGCGTTGATCGCGTGGGCTGAATTCCTCGATACCAGTGGCTTTTCCAACTTCAAACATGGTGAAGAGCCGACGGTGCACATCATCGTCGGGTCGATGTTCGCCGCGATCATCGGATCGATTTCGTTCTGGGGTTCGCTAATCGCGTTCGGCAAGCTGCAGGAAATCCTGTCCGGTTCCCCGATCACGTTGGGCCGGTTGCAGCAACCGGTCAACGCGCTCCTGCTGGTCGGTGCGATTGCTTCCGCGGTGATTATCGGGATCGGTGCCTCCGATGGTGGGGTGTCGCAGTGGTGGATCGTTGCGGTGCTGGTGCTCTCCGGTGTGCTGGGGCTGATGGTGGTATTGCCGATCGGCGGCGCGGACATGCCGGTCGTCATCTCCTTGCTCAACGCGCTGACTGGTTTGTCGGCTGCGGCAGCAGGTTTGGCGTTGAACAACCAGGCGATGATCGTGGCGGGCATGATCGTCGGTGCCTCGGGCACGATCCTGACCAACCTGATGGCGAAGGCGATGAACCGGTCGATTCCGGCGATCGTGGCCGGTGGGTTCGGTGGCGCGGGTGTGGCTGCGGTGGCCGGTGACGGGGAATCGAAGTCGGCGAAGGCAACCAACCCGGCGGATGCGGCGATTCAGATGGCGTACGCCAATCAGGTGATCGTGGTTCCGGGTTACGGCATGGCCGTGGCGCAGGCGCAGCACGCGGTCAAGGAGATGGCGGAGCTGCTCGAGGCCAAGGGTGTCGAAGTGAAGTACGCGATCCACCCGGTGGCCGGTCGTATGCCTGGGCACATGAACGTGTTGTTGGCCGAGGCTGAGGTGTCCTATGACGCGCTCAAGGAGATGGACGACATCAACGGGGAGTTCTCCCGTACCGATGTGGTGTTGGTGATCGGTGCCAACGACGTCACCAACCCCGCCGCGCGTGAGGATGCGGGCAGCCCGATCTATGGGATGCCGATTCTGAATGTGGATCAGGCGAAGTCGGTGATCGTGTTGAAGCGGTCGATGAACAGTGGTTTCGCTGGTATCGATAACCCGTTGTTCTATGCCGATCACACTTCGATGTTGTTCGGCGACGCAAAGAAGTCAGTCGGAGCAGTAACCGAGGAGCTAAAAGCGCTGTAAGGCGCTGTAACACACGTCGAGCGCATAGTTTTGGTCGCGGGGGAGCCCGTATTTGCCACCAAAACTATGCGCTCGACGTGTATCCACAGGACCTAATTCATCCACAGGGCAATCTGTTCGCCCAGGTCGGCCGGATGGCACTCGATTGCCGTCGGTGCAGGCTGATCGAGTGCGAACAAACCTGCAGCTGCTCGCGGACAAACAATCCGGTGTCTTCACGCGCCAGCAAGCGTTGTGCGAATACACCGAAGCTGAGATTCGCACGCTTCTGATCCGAGGACATTGGGAGCGGGTCTTTCAGGGTGTGTTCCGTGAGGCCACGACGCCTCGGACACCAGCGCTTGCGGTTGAGGCAGCAAGGCCTGTCGACCGGATCCTGCGCTGTCGCGGCCTGTCGTCACACGGCTGCTGCACTCCACGGCATCTCTGTGGTCAATGATCCGACCACCCACATATTGTCTGACAGTCCGCGGACCACACGAGCTTCGGGGCTAATTGTCCACCGCGACGGTGTGACTGATGACGATCTGGTCGAGGTCAATGGTGTATGGACCACGAATGCGGCACGAACGGCGATCGATCTCGGTCGGACGTGTAACCGGCTGGATGGGTTGGCTGTGCTCGATCTGGCATTGCGCAGGGGGACGACACGCGAGGAGCTTGCCTTCGAACTTGAACGACACCGCGGCAAACGCGGCGTCCGCCAGGCAACTGAATTGCTGGGCTACGCCAGTGGGAAGTCCGAATCGCCGATGGAGTCACGCACCAGAATGCGCTGCATCGATGGCGGCTTGCCGCGTCCAGAACCCCAACTGGCCGTGTGTGCGGGTGGCATTATTCGACGGCTCGACCTTGGCTGGGAGAAGTGGAAGATCGGGCTCGAATACGACAGCCGCGAATGGCACTCCGGCGGCGATGCGGCGATGCGCGACAACCCGCGCCACAATTGGTTGATCGACCAAGGGTGGCTGATCTTCTACGCAACGGCCTCTCAGGTCTACCGGCACCCTGAATTGTTTCTCGGGCCAATAGGCCGCGCGATCGGTGCCAGACAGTGACTCACGAACGCATAGTTTTGGCGGCAAATCGAGCGCCGATTGCCACCAAAACTATGCGTTCGGCGGCCGGTAGAGACTGCAGAGGAGCACGGCAACAAGGGGAACAGCGAGTGCTGTGGTCAGTGGCATGAGTTTGGTGAGCCAGCCGATCATTGCGGGACCGGCGAGCAGGCCTATGTAGCCCATGCCGAACACTCGTGACATGTTTGCGCCGGCGGATCCAATGCTGAGATTGCCGGCAGCGGAGAAGATCTGCGGAATCCCACCGGAAAGTCCGAGTCCGAACAACGCCCAACCCACAATGGTCAGTGCGACCCAGTCCGAGGCCATGACGATAGCCAGACCGGACGAGGCAATCAGGGCGCCGTATCTGACGACTGCGACTGCTCCGAGGGCATAACTGACTCGGTCCGCAGTGAATCTGCCTAGCGTCATCATCAGCGAGAAGGCGCCGAATGCAACAGCAGCAAT
>JBBSKP010000121.1:0-15653 GCA_038256175.1 Mycobacteriales bacterium | reverse complement strand
CTGCCGCTGAGGAAGCCGCTGACGCAGAGGCTTCTGCGGGCCGCCAGAGTCAGGTGCGTACCGTCGACCGGTCGGAGCGGATCCGGACGTACAACTTCCCCGAAAACCGGATCACCGACCACCGGATCGGGTTCAAAGCGCACAACCTCGACGCTGTGCTCGACGGCGACATGGATGCGCTGCTGGACGCTCTCGGTAAGGCAGATCGGGAAGCTCGACTGGCAGTCGAGTAGCGGCTGGAGCCGACCTGCAAGGTTGGTGAACATCTCGCGCGTGGCAGGCTGTCAGTCGTGACCAGACAACCCCTGCGTGCTGCGATTCACGAGGCCACCGAGCAGTTGGCCGATGCCGGCGTGAACAGCCCGCGCTACGACGCGGAGGAGCTTGCGGCACATTTGATCGGGGTTGAACGTACTCGCCTCGGCATGCATCCTCTCGTCGAGCCCGCAGTTCTCGACGCGTATCGCAAGATGGTCGGTCAGCGAGCGAAACGTATTCCGCTGCAATACATCACGGGCATATTGGCGATGGGTGACATCGACGTCGAGGTCGGCCCGGGTGTCTTCGTTCCGCGTCCCGAGACCGAGCTTCTCCTTGCGTGGGCGTTGGCCTTCCTCGAATCGTGTGACTCCCACCCGCCGGTGGTGCTCGATCTGTGCACCGGATCTGGAGCGTTGGCGCTGGCGATCGCTCATGCCCGGCCGGATGCCATTGTCCACGCGATCGATATCGACCCGCGCGCGCTGACCTGGGCTGCTCGCAACGCCGAGTTGCGCGCGGACGCAGGCGACTCGCCGATTACTGTGTACGAAGGCGACGTGACCGATCCAGCGGTGCTGGCGGGGCTCGATGGCCGCGTCGACGTCGTCGTCGCGAATCCGCCCTACATTCCCGTCGGCGCCGTTCTCGAACCGGAAGTTGCCGAACACGATCCGCAGATTGCCCTGTTCAGCGGTGCCGAAGGCCTCGACGTCATCGTGCCGATGGTCGCGAACATCGCGCGGTGGTTGCGCGCCGGTGGGGGAGTGGCGATCGAACACGACGATTCCAACGGTGGTCAGGTCGCCGACCTGCTCGACGGTCGGGGCGTCTTCACGGAGGTCGCGGAGCACACCGATCTTGCCGGGAAGCCCCGATTCGTCGTCGCCCGGCGAGTGGCGGCTGAATCCGCGTGAATTCGATGACGCCACAAGTTCACCGGCGGCGCGGACGCGTGGGTGCGTCGGCCTTCGGTCGTGACAGTGCAAGGATGTGGGTGTGAGCACGGTCTACGACTGCCAGGTTTCAGATTCGAGAGCGGCCGGATTGGATGCTGCGACGCGGGCCCTGAAGGCCGGTCGCCTAGTGGTGCTCCCGACCGACACCTTGTATGGCATCGGCGCGGACGCATTCGACAGTTCAGCGGTCTCTGCGCTGCTGCGGGCCAAGCGGCGTGGTCGTGACATGCCGGTTCCGGTGTTGGTCGGATCGTGGAACACCATCGATGGATTGGTCTACACAGTGCGGCCGCAAGCGCGAGATCTCATCCGCGCATTCTGGCCCGGCGGGTTGAGTCTGGTTGTGCAGCAAGCCCCGTCGCTCGCCTGGGATCTCGGCGACACTCGCGGAACGGTGATGTTGCGCATGCCGCTGCACCCGGTTGCCCTCGAGTTGCTTCGCGATATCGGTCCGCTCGCGGTATCGAGTGCGAACGTCTCGGGATCACCGCCGGCTCAAACGGTGAAGGAAGCGCGAGATCAACTCGGCGAAGAGGTCACTGTCTACCTCGACGGTGGACCCGCAGAGCAGGCCGTCGCATCGACGATCATCGATCTGACTGCGGACCAGCCTGTGATCCTGCGAGCCGGCGCAATCCCGGCCGCCGATATCGCCGAGGTGCTCGGGGTTTCGGTAGAGAGTTTGGAAGCGGGGAGACCGCGATGACCCGACCGGATGGACCTGTCCCGTTCTGGGGACCCGACTTTGCCGAGCTCGAGCGCACCGATCCGGAGATTGCGGACATCGTTGTCGCCGAGCTCGACCGCCAGCGTGGTGGGTTGCAGCTGATAGCGAGCGAAAACCTCACCAGCCCAGCAGTTTTGGCGACGTTGGGCTCGACTCTGAGCAACAAGTATGCCGAAGGCTATCCCGGTCACCGCTACTACGGTGGTTGCGCGGAAGTCGACAAGGCCGAGAATCTTGCGGTCGAACGTGCGAAGACACTGTTCGGTGCGGACCATGCCAATGTTCAACCGCATTCGGGTGCGAGCGCAAACCTGGCCGTCTACGCGGCGTTCGCCAAGCCAGGAGACTCCATCCTGGCGATGAGCCTCCCGCACGGCGGTCACCTCACGCACGGTTCGCGGGTGAGTTTCTCCGGCAAGTGGTTCAACCCGACGCCCTACCACGTGAACAAGCAAACCGAACTCATCGACTACGACGAGGTGCGCGACCTCGCCCGCATTCATCGCCCACGGATCATCGTCGCGGGGGCAACCGCGTACCCGCGGCTGATCGATTTCGCCGCCTTCCGTGAGATCGCCGACGAGGTCGGCGCAATTCTCTGGATCGATGCCGCACATTTCATCGGGTTGGTCGCAGGCAAGGCGATCCCGTCGCCTGTTCCGTACGCCGATGTCGTATCCGCGACCACGCACAAGGTATTGCGCGGGCCGCGGGGTGGAATGTTGCTGTGCCGAGCAGAGCATGCGAAGGCGATCGACAAGGCGGTGTTCCCGTTCACTCAGGGCGGTCCGTTGATGCATGCGGTCGCGGCCAAAGCAGTCGCGTTCAAGGAAGCTGCGGCACCGCAATTCCAGGCCTACGCGTCCAACGTCACCGCGAACGCGGCAGCGCTGTCGAAATCGCTGGAAAGCGAGGGAATGCGCGCGGTCTCCGGCGGTACCGACACTCACCTCGCCCTCATCGACCTGCGAGCACTCGGAGTGACGGGTATCGACGCGGAGCGACGCTGTGACGCCGCCCGGATCACATTGAACAAGAACGCAATCCCGTACGATCCTGCGCCGCCGATGGTTGCCTCGGGTATTCGGGTGGGTTCAGCGGCTCTGACCACCCAAGGCTTCGACGAAAGCGACATGGTGCAGGTCGCCTCGCTTATCACGCGCGCCGTACGAGCCGAGTCGGGCACACCGGCCGGTGATCGTGAGCTTTCCGCCGTCGGTGCGGACGTCTCGGTGCTCGTCGACGCCAAGCCCGCATATCCGCGGCCAGGACCAGCGAGCCCGGATATGCCGCAGTGACGGGAGCATCGTCGACGTGAACGTTGCTGCCTCCGCCGCGACGGTGCTTGCCCAGTCGGGAAGTGGAGCTGGCGTTCCGATCAGGGAACTCTTGCTCGTCATGTTCACCGCCGCGGTTGTGACTTTCCTTGCGACGGGCGCTGTCCGGGTGATTGCCATTCGATTCGGCGCCGTAGCGATTCCGCGTGAACGCGATGTCCATACGACGCCGATTCCACGGATGGGTGGCGTCGGAATGTATGCCGGCGTCGCCGTCGCCTTGTTGTTCGCGCAGCAATTGCCTGCGCTGGCCCGTGGATTCGAGTTCACGCGTGACGTTCCGGCAGCCATGGTGTCCGGATTCATCATCGTGGCGGTCGGAGTGATCGACGACCGGTGGGGACTGGATGCGCTGACGAAGTTCGTCGGCCAGGTCACGGCCGCAGGCGTGCTTGTCGTCATGGGCGTCAGCTGGTTCGTCATCTACAACCCGTTCGGCGGCGGCAGCACCGTGATTCTCGATCAGCTGCAAGCAGGCCTCGTCACGGTTGCCATCGCAGTAGTCATGATCAATGCAATGAACTTCGTCGACGGACTCGACGGTCTTGCCGCCGGTCTCGGACTCATCGCGGCCGTCGCATGCTGCATCTTCTCGCTGGGATTGCTCCACGAACAGGGCGGCGACGTCAGTGCCTACCCGCCGGCACTACTAGCGGCGGCTCTCGCGGGCGCGTGCCTTGGCTTCTTGCCACACAACTTTCAGCCGGCTCGCATCTTCATGGGTGATTCGGGATCGATGTTCATCGGTTTGATGCTCGCCACCATTTCGACAAGTGCGTCGGGCCGGATTCCGCTCAACGCCTACGGCACCCGCGACATTCTGGGTCTGTTGTCGCCGTTGCTGCTGGTGGGCGCCGTGATGTTCATCCCCATCCTGGACTTGCTGCTCGCCATCGTTCGGCGAACCCGTGCCGGGGTGAGCCCGTTCAGTCCGGACAAGATGCACCTGCACCACCGGTTGCTGCAGATCGGACACTCCCACAGGCGTGTTGTCCTGCTCATTTACTTATGGGTCGGGGTGCTCGCATTCGGTGCTGTCGGCTCCGCCTTGCTCGACCGGCGGGTCGTTGTTCTGCTCGTCGCGGGAGGGTTGGTCTTCGCTCTTGTTGTCACCGCGGTGCCGTCCTTACGGCGCCACGAAGACTGGTGACTGCTTTGTCCGAGTTGCGAGGAACTCGACTCGGTGGCGGAGATCTACTACACTGTGTCGTGGGCAGGTTACTCCTGCTGACGCCTGTGATACGGTTTCGCTGTTCCGAGTCCAGCCGGATGTCGCTTTGGCACGTCTGAGGACCGGTGCGAAGACTGTGCGAACACCGAAAAGGAGCTGTATTTGCTTGTTTCCAGCGTGCGAGTCACCGACAGTTAGCCGCGTCTGACGTGGCAAGCGAACCGCCCAGCCCCCGACAACTGATTGGCCTTGGTGCCAGCATCGTTGGATTCGTCATTCTGGGACTCGTTGTCGGACTCGTGTTGGATTCCAGCTTGGACACTTCGCCGGTCTTCATCGTTATCGGGTTAGCCGTTGGGATTGTTGGTGCTGCAACAAGTTTGGTACTGCAGTTCCGAACGTTCATGAAAGATTGAGGAAGTAGAGGCAGATGGCAACGTCGCCGCCGAGTTCCGCACCGCTGTTACCAGCGGTACAGACGAGCTTGCGCCGTCCGGCAATCATCGCGGGCGTCCTTGGATTGCTCGCGCTCATGATCACTGGACTGTTGCATCACGTTCTTTTCGGCTTTCTGATTTGCTTCGGGCTGGCTCTTGGCCTGGCGAATATGAAGCTTGTTCAGAACGCTGTCACCAAGGTGACGGCCACCGACAATCCGAGTAAACAGCGGATGGCGTACTCGTCGGCCTCCAGATTGCTCATCATCACCGCGATTGCGCTCGTGATAGGTTTTCTGCTGAAGCCTGATGGCATCGGCGTCTTCGTCGGCCTGGCTATCTCCCAAGTCGTTATCGTGCTCAATACCACCTTGCCGGTCTTGAAAGGACTTCGCCAGCAATCATGACTGACCAAGTTCTCGCCGAAGCCAACATTGAAGTAGGGCACCACACGCAGTTTTCTGCGCTTGGAATGACCTTCAACCTCGACACAATAATCGCGACATCCGTTGCCGCTCTGATTGTTCTCGGGTTGGCATTCTTCTTGCGCGCGAAGATTACATCCGGTGTTCCCAACGGCGTTCAGTTGTTCTTCGAAGCTGTGACAGTTCAGATGCGGAATCAGGTCGAGAGCGCAGTCGGACTGAAGGTCGCGCCATTCGCATTGCCCGTGGCAGTGACGCTGTTCGTCTTCATCCTGGCGTCCAACTGGCTGTCGGTTCTGCCAGTGCAATTCGGTCACACAGAATTGCTCAAGCCGCCCGCATCGGACGTCAACTTCGTTTACGCGCTCGCATTGTTCGTGTTCGTCTTCTATCACTTCGCCGGCGCGCGTCGCCGCGGTGTCGGAATGCATTTGAAGCAATTGAGCAAGGGTCACGTTGCATTTCTTGCGCCGATTAACATCATCGAAGAGATTGCAAAGCCGATCTCTCTCTCGCTCCGACTTTTCGGCAACATGTTCGCCGGCGGAATCATGGTCGCGTTGATCGCGCTGTTCCCGCCGTACATCCTGTGGGCGCCGAACGCCGTGTGGAAGCTGTTCGACTTGTTCGTCGGCCTGATCCAGGCGTTTATCTTCGCGCTGCTAACAATCTTGTACTTCAGCCAGTCGATGGCCCTGGAGGACGAGGACCACTGAGCAGCTGAACGCCAGTCGTAATCGGCTATCAGATAGTTTCAAACCCAAGTCTCGACAGAAAAGAAGGAAGTGAAATCATGGCAGATCCCACCATCGTCGCCGGAGCGCTCATCGGAGGCGGATTGATCATGGGAGGCGGCGCAATCGGTGCCGGTATCGGTGACGGTCTCGCCGGTAGCCAGCTGATCGCCGGTGTCGCACGTCAGCCCGAGGCACAGTCTCGCCTGTTCACCCCGTTCTTCATCACCGTTGGTCTGGTCGAGGCGGCCTACTTCATCAACCTCGCCTTCATGGCGCTGTTCGTGTTCGCCACGCCAGGCGCGACGTAAATCGCGGCTATGGACAGCACAGTTCAGGCCGCGGGGGATAACTTCCTTATTCCCAACGGCACCTTCTTCGTCGTTCTGATCATCTTTTTGATCGTGCTCGGCGTCATCTGGCAGTTCGTGGTGCCACCGATCAGCAAGGTATTGCAGGATCGGGAGGATCTCGTCACGAAGACCGTCGATGACAACCACAAGGCTGCCCGCGCATTCTCGGATGCCGAGTCGGCCTACAAGGGTGAGCTCACGGACGCACGTGGTGAGGCAACGAAGATTCGGGACGAGGCACGCGGCGAGGGTCAGAAGATCCTCGACGACATGCGAGCTAAGGCCCGCGTCGAGTCCGACGCGATTCAGCGTGAGGCCGACGAGGCGTTGCAGGTTCAGGCCGACCAAGTTGCAGCTCAGCTGCGTCCCGGCGTCGGCACGCTGTCCGCCACTCTCGCCGACCGTGTTCTCGGTGTCGACGGGTCGGGCGCAGCAGTGTCCGCCGGCCAAACCGGGCGGGGTTGATAGACGTGGGTATTTTCATCGGTCAGGCCGTCGGCTTTGCCGTCATCGTGTGGGTGATCATGCGGTACGTCGCACCGCCGGTTCGCACATTGATGGCGAAGCAGCAAGACGAGGTGCGGACTCAGATCAGCGAAGCCGATAAGGCGGAAGCTCGTCTGGCTGAAGCGAAGAAGGCGCACGCCGAAGCTGTTGCCCAGGCGCAGAGCGAGGCGGCGCAGATCCGCGAGGATGCCCGTGCGGATGCCCAGCGAATCGCGGCCCAGCTGCGTGAGCAGGCTGACGTCGAGGTAGCTCGTATCAAGCAGCACGGTGTCGAGCAGATCGCTTTGCAGCGCCAGCAATTGATCCGGCAACTGCAGGCCGATCTCGGTTCTGCGGCAGTCAAGGACGCTGACCAGCTGGTCCGGCAGCGTCTGGCCCAGCCAGGCGCACAGTCCAACACTGTCGATCGTTTCCTCGATGAACTCGAGTCGATGGCCGGAGACAAGTCGAACGGGGAGGGTTCCTGATGCACGCGGCAAGCCGTGAATCGCAGCTGGCAGTCTCGAGCAAGTTCGACAAGCTGGTTGGTGATCTGGATTCGAAGGGCCTTGCAGTCTTTGCGGACGAGTTGGGTTCGGTCGCACAACTGCTGACGACCGAGGTGTTGTTGCGAAAGCACTTCGCCGAGCGGACGGACGACCCGGCGCCGAAGTTGGCACTGGTCGACGCTTTGCTTGGCAAGAAGCTGAGCGCACCGGCACTCGACCTCATCCGTACCGCGGTGGCGGAGCGTTGGTCGGTTACTCGGGACCTGCCGGAAGTTCTGGCGAAGTCAGCGCACCTTGCAGTTCTAATCGACGCCGAGCGCGAAGGTCAGATCGAGAACGTGGAAGACGAACTCTTCCGCTTCGGCCGTTCGCTCGACGCCTACCCGAAGCTTGCGACATTGCTCAGCGACACCGAAACGCCTGTCGAAGGCCGCCTCGGTTTGCTCGACGATGTCCTCGCAGGCAAGGCGTCGGACTACACGGCTCGCTTGCTCCGGCAGGCGTTGCGTCTGCAACGTCGTGAGAACTTCGACGTCGTGGTACCCGAATTGGCTGAGCTCGCTGCCGCGCGGCGTGGGGAATCGGTTGCGCATGTAACCGCCTCGACTCCGCTGTCGGACGCGCAGCGCGATCGGCTCGCCGGCGTGCTGTCGCAGATCTACGGTCGCAACATGTCTATCCAGCTCGAAATCGATCCCACAGTCCTTGGTGGTCTCGAGATCACCATTGGCGACGAGGTCGTCGACGGCACGATTGCCTCGCGACTGGCGAGTGCGGCAAGCAAGCTACCCCGTTAGGCCGATCATGCGGCTTAGCTGATCGACCAACAACCGAAGTACTAGAGCCGATCCACATATTTGACACACCGCATTCAAAGAACAGGGAAACTGATAGCCATGGCGGAGTTGACGATCTCATCCGAAGAGATTCAGGGCGCGATTGAAAAGTACGTCGCCACGTTCTCGACCGATACCTCTCGCGAGGAAATCGGCATCGTTGCCGACACAGGCGACGGCATCGCGCACATCGAAGGCCTGCCGTCAGCGATGACGCAGGAACTGCTGGAATTCCCCGGCGGTGTGCTCGGCGTCGCGCTCAACTTGGACGAGGGCAGCATTGGTGCCGTCATCCTCGGTGACTACGAGGGCATCCAGGAAGGTCAGCAGGTCAAGCGGACCGGAACGGTGCTGTCGGTTCCTGTTGGTGACAACTTCCTCGGACGTGTCATCAATCCGCTCGGCAAACCGATCGATGGCCTCGGCGAGATCGAAGCCGAGACCACTCGAGCGCTTGAGCTGCAGGCGCCTTCGGTCATCGATCGGCAGGGCGTCAGTGAGCCGCTGCAGACCGGTATCAAGGCAATCGACTCGCAGACCCCGATCGGCCGTGGCCAGCGTCAGCTGATCATCGGCGACCGCAAGACCGGCAAGACCGCGGTCTGCGTCGACACGATCATCAACCAGAAGCAGGCGTGGGCGACCGGTGACCCGAACCAGCAGGTTCGTTGCGTGTACGTCGCGATCGGCCAAAAGGGTTCCACCATCGCCGCCGTCCGTCAGGGCCTCGAAGATGCCGGCGCACTCGAATACACAACGATCGTCGCCGCTCCCGCCTCGGACTCCGCTGGCTTCAAGTGGTTGGCGCCCTACACCGGTTCGGCCATCGGCCAGCACTGGATGTACCAGGGTAAACACGTTCTGATCGTGTTCGACGACCTGAGCAAGCAGGCCGAGGCCTACCGTGCGATCTCGCTGCTGCTGCGCCGCCCGCCGGGCCGCGAGGCGTACCCCGGTGACGTCTTCTACTTGCACTCTCGGCTGCTCGAGCGTTGCGCGAAGCTGTCCGACGCGCTCGGCGCGGGTTCGATGACCGGTCTTCCGATCATCGAGACGAAGGCCAACGACATCTCGGCCTTCATCCCGACCAACGTCATCTCGATTACCGACGGTCAGTGCTTCCTGGAGACAGACCTCTTCAACCAGGGTGTTCGCCCGGCGATCAACGTCGGTGTCTCGGTGTCGCGTGTCGGTGGCGCCGCCCAGATCAAGGCGATGAAAGAGGTTGCAGGTTCGCTGCGCCTCGACCTGTCGCAGTACCGCGAGCTCGAAGCCTTCGCGGCGTTCGCATCGGACCTCGACGCGACCTCGAAGGCTCAGCTTGATCGCGGTGCCCGTCTGGTCGAGCTGCTAAAGCAGCCGCAGTACACGCCGTACCCCGTCGAGGAGCAGGTTGTCGCAATCTTCCTCGGCACCAAGGGTCACCTCGACTCGGTGCCTGTCGGCGACGTCATGCGCTTCGAGACCGAGTTCCTCGACTTCGTTCGCGGACGTCACGAGAACATCCTCACCGATATTCGTGAGTCGAAGAAGCTTGGCGACGATGGCACCGAGGCGCTTGCCAACGCGGTCAACGAATTCAAGAAGAGCTTCTCCGCCACCGACGGCAGTTCGGTAGTCGTCAACGAGGCTGAGGCTGAGGCGATGAATCCCGACGACGAGGGTTCCGAATCGGTGAAGGTGCATCGCCCGGCACCCAAGAAGAAGTAGGGGTGCAATTCTAGATGGGCGCACAAATACGTGTCCTTCGCCGAAGGATAAAATCGGCGGGGTCGATCAAGAAGATCACCAAGGCCCAGGAATTGATTGCGACGTCGCGAATCTCGAAGGCTCAGGCGCGGGTTCAAGCTGCTCGACCATACGCGGAGGAAATCACCAACGTGTTGACCACGTTGGCCGATGAGTCGGCGCTCGACCATCCGCTTTTGGTCCCGCGCGAGAGTCCGAAGCGTGCCGGGGTCTTGATTGTTTCCTCTGACCGCGGGCTATGTGGTGGCTACAACGCCAATATCCTGCGGACCGGTGAAGAGTTGTTCGCGTTGCTGCGCAACGAAGGCAAAGAACCGGTTGTGTACACGGTTGGCCGGAAGGCGCTGAATTTCTACGGTTTCCGTGGCCGCGACGTTGCGAAGTCGTGGACCGGAATTTCCGAGCAGCCGACATACGCAGCCGCAGCGGAGATAGCGAGCGATCTCGTTGGTGCATTTCTGGTGGGCACGGATGTGCCGTTCGATGACCCCCTACCTGAAGAGGTAAAGGGAGTCGACGAACTCCATATTGTTTTCACGGAGTTTCGATCGATGCTGACACAGTCGGCAGTAGCTCGCCGGATTGCACCGCTGGAGGTCGAGTACTCCGCCGAACCCAGCGGAGAACACGCGGAGATTGCGTTCGAGCCGGAGGCGCAGCAGCTTTTCGAGAACCTCCTGCCGCGCTATTTGGCTACGCGGGTTTACGCGGCGATGCTCGAAGCCGCAGCCTCGGAATCGGCGGCGCGCCGCCGTGCGATGAAAGCGGCGACGGACAATGCCGACGACCTCATCAAGGTGCTTACCCTTGAGGCCAACCGTGCGCGCCAGGCCCAAATTACCCAAGAGATCAGTGAAATCGTCGGTGGCGTTGACGCGCTGGCCGCAACAGGAAGTGACGACTAGATGACTGCCGCCGTAACCGATAAGAAAGACGCTGGCGCCGCCGAACGCGCCGGT
Organism: Mycobacteriales bacterium; assembly: GCA_038256175.1. Classification (GTDB taxonomy): domain Bacteria; phylum Actinomycetota; class Actinomycetes; order Mycobacteriales; family Mycobacteriaceae; genus Antrihabitans. The sequence goes on along the minus strand of JBBSKP010000121.1, from coordinate 4,713 downwards.
CGCGTCGTCCGGGTGACTGGCCCGGTCGTCGACGTCGAGTTCCCCCGTGGCGCGGTGCCTGAGCTCTTCAGCGCACTGCACGCGGATATCACGTTCCCTGAGATGGCCAAGACGTTGACGCTTGAGGTTGCGCAGCACCTCGGTGACAACCTGGTCCGCACCATCTCCATGCAGCCGACCGACGGCCTGGTCCGCGGCGTCCCGGTCACCGACACGGGAGCGCCGATCTCGGTTCCCGTCGGCGAGGGCGTCAAGGGTCACGTATTCAACGCCCTCGGCGAGTGCATGGATGAGCCTGGCTACGGGTCAGACTTCGAGAAGTGGTCCATCCACCGCAAGCCGCCGGCCTTCGATCAGCTCGAGGGACGCACGGAGATGCTCGAGACCGGCCTCAAGGTCGTCGACCTGCTCACGCCGTACGTGCGTGGCGGAAAGATCGGCCTATTCGGTGGTGCGGGCGTCGGCAAGACCGTGCTCATCCAGGAGATGATCAACCGTATTGCTCGCAACTTCGGTGGCACCTCGGTGTTCGCCGGTGTTGGTGAGCGTACGCGTGAGGGCAACGACCTCTGGGTCGAGCTCGCGGACGCGAACGTGCTCAAGGACACCGCCTTGGTGTTCGGTCAGATGGACGAGCCGCCCGGCACGCGTATGCGCGTCGCCCTGTCGGCCCTGACGATGGCCGAGTATTTCCGCGACGAGCAGAACCAGGATGTGTTGCTCTTCATCGACAACATCTTCCGGTACACGCAGGCAGGTTCCGAGGTCTCCACGCTCCTCGGGCGCATGCCGTCTGCCGTTGGTTACCAGCCGACGCTGGCCGACGAGATGGGTACCCTCCAGGAGCGAATCACCTCCACCAAGGGCCGCTCGATCACGTCCATGCAGGCGATCTACGTTCCCGCCGACGACTACACCGACCCCGCTCCGGCGACTACGTTCGCGCACCTCGATGCCACCACCGAGCTTTCTCGCGCGGTGTTCTCGAAGGGCATCTTCCCGGCCGTCGACCCGCTGGCGTCGTCCTCGACGATTCTGCTCCCCGCGATCGTCGGCGAGGATCACTACCGCGTGTCGCAGGAAGTTATCCGTATCCTGCAGCGTTACCAGGACCTGCAGGACATCATCGCTATCCTCGGTGTCGACGAACTGTCGGAGGAGGACAAGCAGCTCGTCAGCCGCGCGCGTCGTATCGAGCGCTTCTTGTCGCAGAACATGATGGCTGCCGAGCAGTTCACCGGGCAGCCGGGCTCGAACGTTCCGCTCAAGGAGACCATCGAGGCCTTCGACAAGCTGACCAAGGGCGATTTCGACCACCTCCCCGAGCAGGCGTTCTTCCTGATCGGTGGCTTGGAGGATCTGCAGAAGAAGGCAGAGGGACTTGGTGTCAAGTTCTAGTCGATCGATCAAGGTGAGCTACTCCGGAAGGGGACGTCTGACGTGTCGGAAATGACGGTCGAGCTAGTTGCTGTCGATCGCCGCGTGTGGTCGGGTGTAGCAACCTTTGTGTTCGCTCGCACCACCAACGGTGAGATCGGAATCCTGCCGCACCACATTCCGCTGATGGGGCAGCTAGTGGACGACGCCGCCATTCGGATCGACTCGGTCGAGGACGGCGAGCTGATGTTCGCGGTCGACGGTGGCTTCCTCTCGGTAAGTGAGCAGGGTGTCACGATCCTCGCTGAGGACGTCGAGCCGGCGGACGATATCGACGCGGAAAAGGCTCAGCGCGATGCCGATTCCGACGATGAGCGCACTCGCAATCGTGGACGTGCTCGTCTCCGTGCTATCGGGCGTAACGTTTAGCCCTCCCGAACAAGCGCTGCGGTAGCGAGAGGCGGCACAGCATTGCAAACCGGAATGGTTCTGCTCATCATTCTGGTTGCGCTGCTGACCGCCCTCGTTGCCGCTTCGCTGTATCGGCTGGCGATGCTCCGCCGCGGCGGCACCGCCGCAATTATGCGCACCATCCCCGCGCCGGGTGACTATGGCTGGCGGCATGGATTGCTGCGCTACGGCGACGATTCCCTTGTCTTCTACAAGCTGTCCAGCTTGCGGTTCGGTCCCGATTTCCGGATTGAACGGCAGGCTATCGCCGTGCACGACCGGCGTTCGCCGCGTGCTAGCGAATTCGACATCATGACCGACGAGATCGTCGTACTCGAAGTGAGTGACGACGACCGTACCTTCGAGGTCGCACTGGATCGTGGTGCGCTCACAGGATTTCTATCGTGGGTCGAGTCGCGACCGTCAGGGCGTTCTATGCGCCGCAGACTCAGCTGAACTAATCGTTGATTTCGCCCGCGCTGGCCCCGTCGCCGGGCTTCCACAGCACGTCGCCCTCGGGATTGGCGACCCTGCTGAGAATGAAGAGCAGGTCAGAGAGCCGATTGAGGTACTTGGCCGGCAACACACTCGTGTTCTCGGGGTTGGCGTCGACCGCCGCCCATGCGGATCGCTCCGCCCGACGCGCGACTGTTCGCGCAGTGTGCAGCAGGGCGCCGAGTGACGTTCCGCCCGGCAAGATAAACGAATTCAGTGCTGGCAGTTCGGCATTGAAGGTGTCGCACCAACCTTCGAGGCGATCGATATAGGTCTGCGCGATGCGCAGCGGCGGGTATTCCGGCTCCGCGACCACCGGCGTCGACAGATCCGCGCCAGCGTCGAACAAATCGTTCTGGATTTGGCGCAATACGTCGTTAATCGAGGTCGGCGGATTCCCAAGGGCGACCGCCACGCCGATGCTCGCGTTGGCCTCGTCGCAGTCCGCGTACGCGATCAACCGCGCATCGTTCTTCGACACTCGCGAGAAGTCGCTCAATCCGGTGGTGCCGTCGTCGCCGGTCCGGGTGTATATCCGCGTGAGGTGAACGGCCATGACGCAACCGTACTTGCCGGAGCCTGCTTCGCTACCTGTACCCACCACGCATTTTGCATTCACGTCGCTCGTCCCGGCTACCGCTGACTAGGCTGTCCCACTGTGAGTGAACGCTTTCTTGTGACTGGCGGTAACCGACTTTTCGGCGAAGTAGCGGTCGGAGGGGCGAAGAACAGTGTGCTCAAGCTGATGGCCGCGGCGTTGCTTGCCGAAGGTACGACGACCATCACCAATTGCCCAGACATCCTCGACGTACCTCTGATGGCGGAGGTGTTGCGTGGTCTCGGCTGCGAGGTTGTGCTCGAGGGCGACGTTGCGCGGATCACCACTCCTGCCGAGCCGAAGTATCACGCGGATTTCCCAGCTGTACGTCAGTTTCGAGCGTCGGTCTGCGTATTGGGACCGCTCGTCGCGAGGTGTCGACGTGCTGTTGTTGCGCTACCGGGCGGCGATGCGATCGGATCCCGGCCACTAGATATGCATCAGGCGGGGTTGCGGTTGCTCGGTGCGCATGCCGAGATCGAGCATGGTTGCGTAGTCGCCCATGCCGAGGAGCTGCAAGGTGCGCGGATTCGACTGGACTTCCCGTCGGTCGGAGCGACCGAGAACATCCTGATGGCTGCGGCGCTCGCCGAGGGGGAGACGGTTATCGACAATGCGGCACGTGAGCCCGACATCGTCGATCTGTGCAACATGCTGGTCCAGATGGGTGCTCGCATCAGTGGTGCGGGCACGACCACCCTCACTATTCGCGGGGTGAAGAAGCTCGAGCCGACCACGCATCGCGTGATCGGCGATCGGATTGTCGCGGCAACCTGGGGGATTGCCGCTGCGATGACGACCGGGGATGTTCGCGTGACCGGGGTTAATCCGAAGCACCTGTCGTTGGTGCTGGAAAAGCTTCGGTCGGCTGGAGCGACGGTGTCGTTCGAGCCGGACGGCTTCCGGGTTGTCCAGAACGAGCGGCCCCGCGCCGTGAACTTCTCGACTCTGCCGTTCCCTGGCTTCCCGACCGATTTGCAACCGATGGCAATCGGTCTTGCCGCAGTCGCGGACGGCACGTCGATGATCACCGAGAACGTCTTCGAAGCGCGGTTTCGTTTCGTCGAAGAGATGATCCGCCTCGGAGCGGATGCTCGTACCGATGGTCATCATGCGGTTGTGCGTGGAATCCCCAGGTTGTCGAGCGCTCCAGTGTGGTCATCCGACATTCGCGCGGGAGCAGGACTGGTCCTCGCGGGCCTGGTGGCAGATGGGACGACAGAGGTCCACGACGTCTACCACATCGATCGTGGCTATCCCCGTTTCGTCGAGATCCTGCAGGAACTCGGCGGCGATATAGAGCGTGTTGGTGTCGAGCAGGCCAGGGCTTTGAGCTAGTTCTGGGGGTGTGGCCCGCGCCACAATCGTCGCAAATCGCCGCCGTAGCTCTGGAGGGCGCGATTGTCAGGCTCCTGACCTGCGGCGATAGGGCGGAGATCGCAGCCGACCTGGCGATTTGACGTGGTGTTCTTGTTCGCGTAACTTTCTTCAAGTCAGAGCGACACGGACACCGACCCGGAGCCGAGAGGCCAGGGACACGAGGTTGGACGGCTGAGCGCTTTGAAACTCCGAGGACACGAACGCTAGGTTGGCTTGTGTCTTCAAACTTCTGATCTGAGCCGGGTTTTGACGCCAGGCAGATGTTCGGATAAGCTGGAACGGTTGCCCCGGATGCCCTGCTTTTGCGGGTTTGATGGTGTGTGCGTGTTCTTTGAGAACTCAACAGTGTGTCGATGAATGTCAGTGCCAATATTGTTTTGGTTTGCTGCCTTTCTCCATTCTTCCGTCTGGGG
>JBBSKP010000120.1:0-15709 GCA_038256175.1 Mycobacteriales bacterium | reverse complement strand
TGAGAGAGTTGCATCTGCGAGATGCCCTTCGTTGTGGCCGAATAAGATCCTCAGGAAATCTCATTCTCCCACTACGACAGGGCATTTCGTCGTTTCAACCCACCCTCACCCAAATGCGGATCGGTGCATCCAGGCTTAGTGCAGGCGCTCTGGGATGCGACCGACGACGAATTACTGGGAGCTGGACCCCGTCCCATTCCGCGCGGGACCTTCCGGATGATCTCGCTCGGACTCATCCATGCCCCGGACCTTCGAACAGCCCTGGTCCGATTCGTCGAATTTGCTCGTATCGGAACCGGATTCGACGCCGTCGAGATGATCGAAGAGGGGGCGACTATCCGGATCTCGATCGATCCGGTAGGCGAGACGGTCAAGGACCAGATAGTCATCGATATCTTGACGGCCATCGTTCACCGCTTTGCCAGCTGGCTCATCGGCGAGCAAATCTCCCTGAATTCGCTAGAACTTCCGTATACCGCCCCACCGCACGCCGCCGAGTACGGACTCATCTACGGGCTCGCGCCCACTTTCGATGCGCCAAGGGCTGCAATTACTTTCGATAGCCGATATCTCAACGCGCCGGTCGTACGCGACGAGGACGAGTTGATCGCCTTCATCAAGCACTCACCGGCAGATCTGCTCTTCCAGCGGGACTACAACCTGACGACATCCAGCCGGGTTCGGAAGATTCTCGAACGCGGGCGTCGTGGCGAGTGGCTGACCACCGAGGACGTCGCCAAGCGAATTACCGTGAGCCCGCAGCACTTACGACGACTGTTGCGCGACGAAGGCACCTCGTTTCGAGAAATCAAAGAGGAAATACTTCGGGACGAGGCGATCGCGAGCCTCGTGCGCGGGGTCGAGACAGTCGAAGAGTTGTCCGACCGGCTGGGCTTCTCCGAGCCGAGCGCCTTCCGACGCGCGTTTCGGCGTTGGACAGGCAGCCCGCCGGGGTCCTACCGCCCGGACGCTGTGGCGGCGGGCACCGGCTAGGCGAATGTCGCGCGGAAACTTTCGAAGCCTTGCAAGCAGTTGTTGGTCAGCGGCTTTGGGGACGAGACGGAAATAGAAGCGACCCGCGGAACCATCGCCGTCAGGATCGCTTGCATCTCCAGTTTCGCCAGATGCATTCCTACGCAGGCGTGTTGGCCGTAGCCCCAGCCGAGATTTCCGCCGTCACGACGGTCCAGATCGAACAGGTCGGGGTCGGGATACTTCGCTTCGTCCATGTTTGCCGACGCGAACAGCAGGGCGACCCGTTGACCTCGCTTCAACTGCGCACCGTCGATCTCGGTATCGGATGCGATCGTCCGGGTAAACCCGCGAACCGGTGACGAGAGCCGAACCGCCTCGACAACGGCGGCAGGAATGAGTGCCGGGTCATCGCGAATTCTGTCCCATGCACCCGGCGTGCGGCCAAGGCTCCATAGCAGTTGGCCGGTAGCAAGGATCGTTGTGTCGAGTGCGGGCGCAACGAAATCGATGATCATGGTGCGGGCTTCGATTCGCGAGATATCGCCGCGGTCGGCAGCGTCGAACACGGTCGCCGCCCAGCCGTCGGGTTTGACCTTTGCTCTGGTCAGCCGGGCGGAATAGAACAGTAGGCGCAGTGCATTGGGTGCCGCGCCGATGCTGCGGCGGTTGATGGGGCCGAGTCCGTCGAACGAGCTGCTGCCCCACCGAAGCAGAAGATCCTTGTCGACCCGAAGGCCGACAAGGTCCGCCACCACTCGGAGTGGAAGCCTGCTCGCGAAGTCGGCAATGCCGTCGAAGTCGTCCGTTCGGAGCAACTCGTCGACCGACACCTCCGCTTCGTGCGCAAGCGTCCCACGGATCGGGGCGAGCGCCTTGGCTGCGAGGGATTGCATGAGAACTTTGCGGCGGGCCACGTGCGTCGTGCCGTCACTGAAGAGCGCTGTGTGGCGGGCGAGCCTGTTCGTCACCGGATTGGCCGCGACGCCCTCGCCGCTGCGAAATGTGGTGTCGTCCTTCAGCGCGGAACGAACATCGTCGTACCTGCCCATCGCCCACATACGGTGCTTCGCGAGCCAGACTGCGCGGCCCGCACCGCGGATCGCCTTGTAGGTGGCGTGGGGATACTGGATCGCGTCCCGCGAGTAGAGATCGAGGTCGAGCGTCGGTCGAGCGGTCATGGCACGATCACCGCGCGTCCCGCACCACGCAGGTCTGGCGGCCGAGGTCGATCTTGCCGTCGGCGGTGCCGATCCGAATGTCGATCACGTCGCCGGCCTTCAGGTACTTCGGATTGCCGGCTTGCTTGCGGAAGAAAATCTTCCACTTCAACGCGGGTGGCAACAGTGACCCGATGAGTTCGATGGGCTTGGGCGGCGCCTTCAACGCGGTCCCACCGGGCGTGCCGGTGAGCAGCAGATCGCCGGGCTGCAACGCTTGGAATCGGGTGAGAACTTTCAACGCCTCGACCGGTTGCACGATCATGTCCTGCGCGACCTGATCCTGGCGCAACTCGTCGTTGACCCACAGCTGCATTCGAAGCTCGGTGAAACGAGCGAGTTCGTCGGCGTCGAGCAGCACGAGGCGCGGTCCGACCGGCGTGAACGTCGGGTACGACTTCGCTTCGTAGAACTGGGTTTTCGGCAGCTGTACGTCGCGGGCGCTCACGTCGTTGGTGATCACCAATCCGGCGACATAGTCGGCGAGATTGGCTGGCGTGATGGATGTGCCGACGGGTACATCCCGACCGAATACGAGACCGATCTCCACTTCGTAGTCGAGCAGGTTCACGTGCGCGGGATTGACGATCTCACTCGTCGGGCCGGTGATGGACCCGGATGTCTTGCGGAAGAAGGCCGTTGGCACCGCATCCGGATCGAATCCGGAATCCTTTGCGTGGCTGCGGAAGTTGAGCATCTGGGCCACGACGCGGCACGGCGCGGTGACCGGCGAGCGGAGCTCGAGCGTCTCGACGGCAACCGGGTCTTGCGCCGAGGCGGCCGCTCTGTCGATAGCCGCACGATCGGCCAGTAGTTCGCCCGTTGTGGTTGCGGGTGTATCGATACGGATTGCGCCGGTGGGTGTTTCGACCCACCAGGCGCCGGCGGTACGGAGGACGGAAGTAGTCATGAAGTGGCAACCTTGAGTAGGCCGAAAAGGCGGCGGACGTCGAATTCGTTGTCGTCGTCGCGCAAGGCGGCGACTATCTCTCGGACGAGCTTGGGTGAGGGTGTGGCGCCGAGAAAATCGCGGGTGACAGGTGGACCCCATTGGGCGAGTCCGCTTGCGGTCATCGGCGCCCAGCCGGCGTCGACGGTGTTGTCGAACATGTCGCCGTCGGCGAAGTGCTCGACCATGAACCGGTCCGGGTCGCGCCAATAGTCGAAGATCTGGCTGCCCTGGATGTGTCGCCCGATTCCCCACGCGTGGTGGTGACCGTGATCTGCGAGATAGGCGCCGCCGGCGGCAACCGCGTCGAGGTCGGCAACTTGGTACGCCGAGTGAACGTAGTGCCGATTCGGGCCGAGATGCATTGCGAGCGTGTGGTGATCGGCTGCGGTCGCGCCGCGGTCACAGCGCATGAAGGCCAGCGTCGGTCCTCGCTTTCGCTGGCCAGGGAAGTACATGAAGTCGCTGACGATCAGACCCAGGTTCTCCAGATACCAGTCGAGTGCGCGGCGGAAGACCGGAGTCTCGACGACGACATGGCCGAGGCGCTGCACGCGGGACGGCTCGCGCGGTGGGCGCTGAACCGCGTTGGTGCGATTGATGGTGCTCCCGAAGTTCAAGGTCAGCGGCTCCTGCGCGGGTAGCGCCGGAAGCTGCTCGACGTCGGCAACCACTCGAACAAGTCCACCCGACGGATCGCGCAGGGTGACGCCGAAGCCGCCGCCCGGAGTGGTCAACGGCTCGACTGTGCCGTTGTTCGCGTCGGCCAGCCGGCTCAGATCGCCCCGGCTGGCTGCGCGGAAGGCTGGGCCGACAAAGCGTGACGTCGCGCCCTTGCGGATCGTCATGCAATGAACACCCGGCAACGTCCCGCGCAGGTGTAACTCGTCGACAGTTCTTGCTGCAGTGGCGAATCCAAAGTCGTGAGCGAAGCGCTCGGCGCGCTCGAGATCAGGCTTCTCGAACTCGAGCCACGCGAGGTCCTCGACCTTGATCACAGGATTGCGCGCCCGATCGGCGTGCTCACCGCGAGCAGCGCCGTGCTCGCTGTGCAGGTCCGCGTGGGGTGTGGCGGCCTGGCCAACCGGAATCGTCATCGATACCTCCAGGGTGAATCTCTTCTAGCCATCTTCAGTGATCCGACACTTTTCTGTCAACGTGCGTCATTAATGATGAAATAGTCAGTTATGAAGGCTGGTACGTTCTTGCTATGGCTATGGAGAACGCTGCGGTTCCGGGCCGGCTCGACCGTCGCAAGGCTCGGACGCGCGCGGCGCTCGTCACATCGGCCCGCGAGATGTTGGCGCGCGAGGGCGGCACCGACGCGAGCATTCACCAGATCACCGAGCGGGCCGACGTCGGACTTGGATCGTTTTACAACCACTTCACCAGCAAGGCGGAGCTGTTCGAAGCGGCGATGGCGGACACCCTCGAGGAGCACGGCGCGCTGCTCGACGAGATCGCAAAGGACTTCGACGATCCGGCCGAGGTGTTCGCGATGGGCCTTCGGTTGACCCTTCGCCTGCACGGGACGCACCCGCAGATCGCGAAGATCATGCAGCAGCGGGGTTTCAAGTACCTGCTTGCGGACAACGGTCTTGCGCCACGAGCGATGCGCGACCTGCAAGCCGCAGCCGATGCTGGACGACTGTCGATCGGTGACCCACAGATTGCCCTTGCCTGCACGGGCGGGGCGCTGCTGGGAGCGTCGCAGTTGCTCGCTCAACTTCCGGAGGCATCTGCCGCCGACGTCGCGGACGAACTTGCCGTCAACGTCCTGCGGATGTTCGGTCTGCCGCATGACGAAGCGCGGGAGGTCGCGAGCCGTCCCCTACCTCGGCGCTGAGCGCGACAGATATGAGCAGCGGGCGCGGCAAAGCTGACGCCGCTGGTCTGCCGAGTCGACCGATCGCCGGTAACCTTCGCGCATGGGTATCAAGGTCGCGCTGGAACACCGCACGAGCTACGAGTTCGACCGTCTGGTGGAGATCTATCCGCACGTCATCCGACTGCGTCCGGCGCCGCACTCGCGCACGCCGATCGAAGCGTTCTCGCTGAAGGTCGAGCCGGCCGACCATTTCCTGAACTGGCAGCAGGATGCATTCGGCAATTTTCTCGCCCGTGTTGTCTTCCCCGAGCGGACGCGATCACTGTCGATCACCGTCGGGTTGATCGCGGACATGGAGTCGATCAACCCGCTCGACTTCTTCATCGAGGACTTTGCGGAGTACTACGGATTCGCATATCCGAAGGATCTTGCCGTCGATCTCGAGCCGTACCTGCGGCCGGTCGATGAACTCGGTGAGGGCAGCGGCCCAGGTGCGGACGTTACCGAGTGGGTGCAGAACTTCTCGATCCCAGAAGGCATCCGGACGATCGACTTCCTCGTCACGCTCAATCATGCTGTGCTGGCTGATGTTTCGTACACGGTTCGACTCGAAGCCGGTGTGCAGACACCAGATCACACGTTACGCACGCGAATCGGATCGTGCCGCGACTCCGCGTGGTTGCTGGTATCGATTCTGCGCCAGCTCGGACTTGCCGCGCGGTTCGTATCCGGCTACTTGATCCAGCTGTCTTCCGACATCCCATCGCTGGACGGTCCATCGGGTCCTGAATCCGATTTCACCGATCTGCACGCGTGGACCGAGGTGTACCTGCCCGGTGCCGGCTGGGTCGGGCTCGATCCGACATCGGGTCTGTTCGCGGGCGAAGGGCACATACCGCTCTCCGCCACCCCGCACCCCGCATCCGCCGCGCCGATCACCGGAGCAACGGGTCGTTGCGAAGCGACGCTTGACTTTTCGAACACGGTCCGGCGTATCCACGAGGATCCGCGGGTGACCCTGCCGTATACCGACAGCCAATGGCAGGCGGTGACCAAGCTCGGCGCCACGATCGACAAGCGGCTCACCGACGGCGACGTCCGGCTGACGATGGGTGGCGAACCGACATTTGTCTCCATCGACGACCAGGAGTCGCCGGAATGGACGACCGACGCCGACGGGCCTGACAAGCGGGCGCGTGCGAGTGCGCTTGCTCAGCGGCTCAAGAATATCTATGCACCAACGGGTTTCGTGCAGCGCAGCCAAGGTAAGTGGTACCCGGGTGAGCCGCTGCCGCGGTGGGCAATCGCCATGTATTGGCGCACCGACGGCGCCGCGTTGTGGACCGATCCCGACTTGCTCGCCGATCCGTGGTTGAACCCACCTGAACCCGCGTCGGTGGATGCACCGCGGGAGATCATCGAATCCGTTGCCGCGCAGATGGGTTTGCCGAGCAGTCAAGCTCGGCCCGCCTACGAAGATGCACTTGCGCGGCTCCATGCCAAGGTGCGGCAGCCCGCCGGCACGCCGTTGGATGCACCGGATCTGACGCCCGACATCGATTCCGCTTCCGCCCGTACCGAATTGCTGGCGCGGCTCGACGACACGGTGACGGAGCCTGCTGCATACGTGCTTCCGCTGCACCGCCGCGAGGACGGCAGCGCGTGGGCCAGCGTTGACTGGCAGCTGCGGCGCGGCCGCATCGTGCTGCTCGAGGGAGATTCGCCGGCCGGACTGCGGCTGCCGCTCGACTCCATTGCCTGGGAACCCGCACCGCCGCTACCGGAGTCGGATCCGACGGAGGATAAGCTGCCGTTGCCGACCGAGGCAAAAGTAGTCGCGGGCCGAGCGCAAGTGGTCCCGCCGGCAGCCGAGTTCGTCCCGACGACCGCGTTGGTTGCCGAGCTGCGCGACGGTATCGCCTACGTTTTCCTGCCGCCGATCACCGAGTTGGCCGATTTCACCGACCTGGTTGCGATGGTGGAAGTTGCCGCCGCCGATGCGGGGACACCGGTGGTGCTCGAGGGGTACGGCCCGCCGGCGGATCCACGACTGCAGAGCCTGAGCGTGACGCCCGACCCCGGCGTGATTGAGGTGAATATCCAGCCGACGGCATCTTTCGAGGAGCAGTCCGCGTTGCTCGACACGCTGTACGAGCAAGCTCGACTTGCACGGCTCGGCACTGAGTCGTTCGACAACGACGGCACTCACGGCGGTACCGGTGGCGGGAATCACATCACTCTCGGTGGCATCACTCCGAAGGATTCACCGCTGCTGCGTCGACCCGATCTGCTCGTCTCGCTGCTGACGTACTGGCAGCGGCATCCGTCGTTGTCGTACCTGTTCTCGGGTCGGTTCATCGGTCCGACATCGCAGGCACCCCGGGCAGACGAGGGGCGCCCGGAAGCGTTGTACGAGTTGGAAATCGCGTTCGGTGAGATCGACCGCCTCAGTGGCGCCGACGAGACGGCCGCCGACACCGCGACACCGTGGTTGGTCGATCGCGCGCTGCGACACCTGTTGACCGACCTGACCGGAAACACACACCGCGCCGAGTTCTGCATCGACAAGCTGTACAGCCCCGACTCGGCGCGTGGCCGGCTCGGGCTGCTGGAGCTGCGTGGTTTCGAAATGCCGCCGCACCATCAGATGGCGATGGTGCAATCGCTGCTCGTTCGGTCGCTCGTTGCACGCTTCTGGGACGAGCCGCTCGTCGCACCGCTCGTACGGCATGGCGACAACCTGCATGGCCGGTACCTGTTGCCGCACTACGTGATCAACGATATTTCCGAGGTGGCCGCCGACCTTCGGCAGCACGGTATCGATTTCGACACGAGCTGGTTGGAACCGTTCACCGAATTCCGTTTCCCTCGAATCGGCACCGTCGTGCACGGCGGCGTGGAGATCGAGCTGCGCGCCGCGATCGAACCGTGGAACGTGCTGGGGGAGGAGTCCTCGGCGACCGGCACCGCGCGGTACGTGGACTCGTCGGTCGAGCGCGTCCAGGTCCGGGTCGTCGGAGCCGATCGTGGCCGACACACGCTCACCGTCAACGGGGTGCCCATTCCGCTGCAGAGCACCGACATCGCCGATGTGCAGGTGGCCGGGATCCGCTACCGGGCCTGGCAGCCGCCGAGCGCGTTGCACCCGAGCATCGAGGTGCAAACCCCGCTGGTGTTCGACCTCGTCGACCTGACGCAAGGCCAGTCGCTCGGTGGTTGCACGTATCACGTCGTGCATCCGGGTGGCCGCGCGTACGACGGGCCTCCGGTCAATGCAGTCGAAGCCGAATCGCGTAGGAACAGGCGTTTCGAGGCGATCGGCTTCTCTACGGGCAAAATAGACACAGCGAGACTGCGCGAAATGCAAGCCCGGATCGCGATAGATGTCGGTGCCCCTGGCATCCTGGACCTGCGGCGCGTCAGCTCCGTCTTGACGTGATGAGGGGAGGGGTGACGGCCGACACAATGCCCCCGTCTATCGATGAAAGCGTTCTGGACGAGGCCGTCAGCGAGTTTCCTCTCGGTGCCGAAGCAACTCGGTACAACGAGTTGCGCGACGATAGCGGTGCAGTCCGAGCGCAGTGGCAGGAATTGTCGGACAGCGTCGGCAAATCGAACGAGTTCGTGACCGCGCCCTTGCACGAGCGCGTCACTCGGCTCGTCGAGAACGACGGCATCACCTACAACGAGATCACCAGCGCCGCCGACGAGTCGCCACTGACAGCGTCGCGGACCTGGGTCCTCGACGGGCTGCCACTGATCCTGTCTGCGGCCGAGTGGGAGCCCCTGGAAGCTGGGCTGCTGCAACGCTCCCGGCTTCTGGACGCGATCCTCACCGATATCTACGGGTCGATGGAGACCGTGCGGCGTGGGCTGATCCCGCCTGCGGTGATCTACTCCGATCCAGGCTACGTACGCGCGGCACACGGAATTTCCGCGCCTGGGCGGCATCAGCTGTTCTTGCACGCTGCCGACGTGTCGCGCGGGCACGACGGCGTCTTCAGGGTCAGCGCCGACCGCACACAGGCGCCGTCGGGCGTCGGGTACGCACTCGCCGATCGACGCGTCATCTCCCGCGCGATACCGAAGGTATTCGAGGATGTGCGTCCACGGCCGCTCTCCGGATTCGCGCAGGCCATGCGACTCGCGTTGATCGACGCGGCACCGGCCGCGGCCGAGGATCCCGTTGTGGTTGTCCTCAGTCCGGGTACGCATTCGGAAACGGCGTTCGACCAGGCGCATCTGGCCACGGTGCTCGGCTTTCCGCTTGTGGAGAGCGCAGATCTCGTTGTGCGCGATGGACATGTCTGGATGCGCTCGCTCGGCACGCTCAAACGCGTCGATGTGGTCTTGCGCCGAGTCGACGCGCTGTTTTCGGATCCGCTCGATCTGCGGCCCGATTCCCGACTCGGTGTCGTCGGTCTCGTCGAGGCCATGCGACGAGGCTCGGTGACAGTTGTCAACAGCCTCGGTAGCGGGGTGCTCGAAAGTCCTGCGCTGCCACGCCTGCTACCTCGCCTGTGCAGAGAACTCCTCGACGATGAACTGGAACTGGAATCGGTGCCGAGCTACTGGGCCGGCGACGCGGCCGAGCGATCGCACGTGCTGGCCAATCTCGACACACTCGTACTGCATCCGATCACAGGTGGTCCGGGAATCCTCGGGGCCGCCCTCACGACGGCCGAGCGCGATGACCTGCGCGCCGAAATCGAAGCATCGCCCAACGCCTGGGTGGGGGCGGAGATGCCCGAATACTCCAGCGCGCCCATCGAAGCGCCGCATGGGATGGCATCGGCGCCTGTGGAACTCAGAATATTCTCGGTCGCGCAGCGCGGCGGATACGCGGCACTCAACGGTGGACTCGGCGGGGTGGTGCGGCACGTCTGCCGCGACGGAAACGTGGTGTCGTCGTCGGCCAAGGACGTCTGGGTACGTGCGGCGGAGCGGACGCCGACAGCGGAAACCGGTTCGCCGAGCACGCTGACCCTGCCAGACGTGCTGCCCGAATTGCTTGCAGCCGCAGCAGAAGCCGTCACGTCGCCACGTGTTCTCGCCGATTTGTTCTGGATCGGGCGCTACGCCGAACGCGCGGAGCACACTGCCCGCTTGTTGATTGCCGTGCGCGACAAGGTTGCAGACTATCGAGATCAGCCGTGGCTCGGCGGAAGCGATTGCCTACCAGTGCTGTTCAGGTCGGTGACAGCAGCTGCCGGGTCCGGTCCGGTGCAGTTCGGGTCTGCGGATGCCGATTCCCAGCTCCGCTCGCTGACCGTCGATACCGGCCGCCCCGGATCGCTTGCACAATCGTGCGATCGGTTGCAGCAGGCCTGTCGCGGAGTGCGCGACCAGCTTTCGAACGACACCTGGCCGATGTTGAGCAGTGTCGACAGGGCGCTTGCCGCTGCTGCGCAGGATCGCACCAACGACTCGGTGCTCGTCGCGAACGCGCAAAGCGGCGTGCTCGGCGGAATGCTCGCGCTGTCAGGGCTTTCCGCGGAATCGATGGTTCACGACTCGGGTTGGTACCTCACCGACGTCGGTAAACGGATCGAGCGTGCGCTGCAATTGACCAAGCTGCTTTCGGTCACGCTGACGGATCGCTTGCGGCCGAGTGCCGAGCGGGCGATCATCGAATCCGTTCTGTCCGCGACCGAGTCGTCGGTCATCTACCGTCGCCGCAACCGTGGCCAGGTCCGCGTCGCTGCCGTCGCGTTGCTGTTGCTTTTCGATGGCGGCAATCCGCGTTCGTTGGCGTTCCAACTGGAGAAGTTGCTCAGCGACCTCCGCGCACTGCCGGACGCGTCCGGGTCGACCCGAGCCGAGCGACTTGCCGAGGAAATCAGTGCGCGGCTGCGCCGAGCCGATCCGGTACATCTTGAGACCGCGGATGTGGAAGGCCACCGGGCCGAGCTGGCGGACCTCATGGACGGTATCCACGCCACTCTGCGTGAGATCTCCGACGTGCTCACCGAACGGATGGAGTTGCCGACCGGGATGCAGCCGTTGTGGGGCGCGACGACGGGACGGTCTGTGCCATGACCGAACTCGCAACCTCGCGCCGTTATCGCATCACGCACCGCACGACCTACGGTTACTCCGATCCGGTGTCCTCGTCGTACGGACGCGGCTTTCTCACGCCTCGTGAGTTGCCAGGCCAGCGCGTGTTCGACCATCGAATCACCGTGGAGCCTGCGCCTGCCGATCAATCGTCGAGCGTCGACGTCTACGGCAACACTCATACGTACTTTCACGTCACCACCGCGCACCAGCAGTTGGTCGTTACGGGCGTGGCCGACGTCGCAGTCGATCGACCTGCACCCCTCGGCGCGGCAGGCGACATCGCGTGGGAACAGGCGAGGCCAGGGGCCGGCGCCAATGTCGAGGCCGATGCGGCGACCGCCGTCGAGTTCGTCCTCGATCTGAATCCACCCGAAATCAGTGACGGCGTACGCGATTACGCCGCAACGACGTTCACGCCAGGGCGGCCGATCGCGGAGGCCATTATCGATCTGACGCACCGGATCTACACCGACTTCACCTACGAATCGGGCTCGACGTCGGTTTCGACCCGAGTGGCGGAAGTGTTGCGGGACCGATCGGGTGTGTGCCAGGACTTCGCTCGGTTTGCCATAGCGTGTGTACGCAGCCAGGGGCTTGCCGCGCACTACGTGTCGGGATATCTGGCGACCGACCCGCCTCCAGGCAAGGAACGAATGATCGGCGCGGATGCCACGCACGCGTGGGCCGCGGTGTGGTTGCCGGGCGTCGGGGATTCGGAAGGCACCTGGCTCGGGTTCGACCCGACCAACGATCAGCTTGTCGACGAGCGTTACATCACCGTCGCGTGGGGACGCGACTACGCCGACGTACCGCCGTTGCGCGGAGTTATCTATACCGAGGCGAAAAAGAGCACGATCGCGGTGTCTGTCGACGTCGCGCCGTTGGTCGATAACTAGGGGGAACAATGCGCGATTTCGCCTGC
Source organism: Mycobacteriales bacterium (assembly GCA_038256175.1). Lineage (GTDB taxonomy): Bacteria > Actinomycetota > Actinomycetes > Mycobacteriales > Mycobacteriaceae > Antrihabitans. Next base: position 3,758 of record JBBSKP010000120.1, on the reverse strand, counting down.
CCGAACTGTGGTCAGCGACTCGCCTTCGAAAACTCGGTCTGCCTGAATTGCCGGAGCAGACTTGGTTTCTCGGTGGATCAGCGTGCGCTTGTTGTGATCGACAGTTCGCCCGCTGACGACTCGGAAACCTCGGGCGTGGTCGACGCGGCCGACTACAAGCTCTGCGTCAATCTCCATGTGGCACGGTGCAACTGGTTGGTTCCCAAAACCGATCCCCTCGGGCTGTGCGCGTCGTGCCGCCTCACCCGCACGCGCCCTGCCGACACCGACAAGACGGGAATGGACGCGTTCGCGGATGCGGAAGCGGCGAAGCGAAGGCTGATCTTCGAGCTCATCGAACTCGAGCTGCCGATCACCGGACGAGATGTCGACCCCGAGCGCGGACTGGCCTTCGACCTGCTGTCCAGCAGTGACGAGCAAGTCCTGACAGGGCAATTCAACGGTGTCATCACCCTTGATCTCGCCGAAGGCGACGACGTCCACCGTGAGCAACTGCGCGTGGAAATGGCTGAACCGTACCGAACCTTGGTCGGACATTTCCGGCACGAAATCGGGCACTATTACTTCGACGTGCTTGTGCGCGACGACGAGACGCACGAGCGCTTTCGATCGCTCTTCGGTGACCCGTATGCCTCATACCAAGACGCGTTGGACCGGCATTACAGCGAAGGTCCACCGCCAGGGTGGGAGTCGTCGTTCGTGTCGTCGTATGCCACGATGCATCCTGCCGAGGATTGGGCAGAAACGTTCGCGCACTACCTGCACATTCGCGACACTCTCGATACAGCAGCGGCATTCGGGTTCGCGCGTGCCGGCATGGCGTTGGACCGACCCGTGTTGGGCCAAGCGGGATTCAAGCAAATAGTCGACGAGTGGCTGCCGCTGTCATGGGCGCTCAACCAGGTGAACCGGTCGATGGGACACGCAGATCTGTACCCGTTCGTGTTGCCTGCAGCGGTACTGGAGAAGATGCAGTTCGTCCACGATCTGGTGACGTGATCGCCGATTCGGCTATCCGACAACCGAAAACGGCTGCCACGCTGGGCCGGCATCGGTGGAATCGGTTCGCCTGACGGTGGCTTCTATGAGGCCGTACGGCCGATCGTCGGCATTGAATACCTCGTTGTGGTTATCGATGCCGAATCGAGCGAGGTCGTACCGGAAGTGGTGCTTGTTCGGCGCTGACAGGCGGATCTCGGCCAGCACCGGGTACGCCGCCAGCGCGGCCTTACCCATCTCGAACAAGGTCTGCTGCAACGCTTTCGAGTGGACCGTCGCGAACGCTGCGACGAGTTCCTGCCTAATGCCGGTGTACGCGGCATTCCAGTCGACGTCGGTTGAGTTGAAACGCCAATGGGCGACAAGCGATGTCGCCATCACTCGATCGTCGGTCGGTTCCAGCACGGTGTACGGATCCTGCAGAAATCCCGAAAATTCGGAGCCGGTCGACTTGAGGATGGTAAGGTCCTTGACGCCGCCGATGACCCACGCTTGTCGAGCTGCGCCCTTACCGCTGACAGTGACCGCCGCAGTGCGAATCTCCTGACCCTTGCGTACCCAGGTGTGATCGTGTCCACGCCCGTCCACTTCGACTCGCTCCCAGGCGTATTCGTCGAGTTCGATGCGTGCGCTTGCGACGGGGTCGACGGTGTCGACAAAATGTGTGCCGAGCGCGAGCGCGTACTCCTCGATGGGATCGAGCCCTGTGGTCTTCGCGAACGCGTAAGCAGTCTGCTTCTGGCTGTCGGTCGGTAGCACCGCCGATTGGTCACCCGCAGTGTACGCCATATCGAAATCGCCACGCAGGCAGGTGGATACGTTGATATCGCGAATCGCGTGTCGCGGCGTGTCGCGGTAGATGCGGACGATCCGCGTTTCTGCCTTGCCGTACTGATGTCCGTCGAGAACGATGTCGCCGGTCAGGTCAGGCATGTACGTCAGCTCCCGCGATATGTGGAATAAGCGAAGGGGGACAACAGAAGTGGAACATGATAATGTCCGGAATCGATCGTGAACACGATGAGGACTTCGGGGTAGAACGTCTCCCGCGATCGGCTGGCGAAGTATGTCGCGGTGTCGAATGCGAGGACGTACGTCCCAGGCTCGAGGCCCTCCGGACCGATGGACGGGATGCGGCCATCGGCATCGGTCACCGCGTCGTCGATGACCGCCCCGGCGGGGGAGCGCAATTCGACGGAAACTCCGATTGCGGGTTTCCCCTCGACCGCGTCGAGAACGTGCGCGCTGACCGTGCTCATGTGGAGCCTCCCAACATCCGGTCGAGCCGAATCCGGTTGATCTTCGCCAACTCCGAGCGCATTACACGCCACTCGGTCTTCGCGTCGTTGTCCAGCCGTTCCATCAGAATAGCCAGCAACTCCGTGGCAGGCCGCCCGCTTGCGCACACCAGGTAGACGTAACCGAACTTTGATTCGTAGGTTCGATTTCCTTGGTCGAGTGCGGAGAGCAAGTTGGGATTGGCCGACGATACGCCCGACTGCTCGCGTGCCGACGCCACGGTTTCAGGAGTGTCACCGATACGTGGGTGGCTCTCCAGTGCAGTCATCAGCTCGCGTTCGGGAAGCCGCGCGAGGATGCGATCGGCTTTGGCGAGCAGGGCATCGAGCGTCTCGTACGGGCGCCCCGCGACGAGTTTGGCGGCCCACACTGGCGACGAGCAGCATTCGAGTGCGGCCTCGGTGGCCTGTGATTCGGTGAGATCGTCGAAGCCGTCGAGCCCAATTCCCTCGTGCGGCATGGATCTCCTCCCAGGTGCCGTTTCGGCTATTGTCCCGCGAACCGTGCCGACTGTCCTGTCGGGAGGTGGTTAGTCGGCGCTGTGCACCTCGAGCCCCAAGCCGCCTTCGGCGAAGCGCCGGACCGCGGCCGACCCGGTTTCCAGAGCTTCCGTATGACCGGTTCGGGCCCAGCCGGTGAGTTGGGCCTTCCCGTCGGTCGTCGGGGTGAGACCGACCTCGGCTAGCAACTCGCCGGTGTTCGGTTGGCACACTGCCCAGGAAAAATGCGTCTCCGACGCCCATTCCTCGGTGCGGCGAGAAACATAGTCCGGGTCGGTGATGCCACCGTCTGCCAGTGCGGGCCGGTCGTCTACGCGCTCGTCGGCACGAAGAGCGCGCAGATACCATCCGCCGGCGTTGACCTCGACCGGTTCCATCAGTCTCCGGTCACCCGGCGGCCGCCCTCGATGATCGCGGGAACGGCAGGGATGAGCAGAAACCACAGCCAGCTGCCGACAGTGAAGAAGAGAATCAACGCGACGATCGGTGTCACTGCCATCACGGCGGCACGCCAATCCCAGTTGGATGCGTCTTTCTTCGCCGGTGTCGCGGTGTCTCCCACGGTCGCGGGGAGGTCGGTGAACACCGAATCCAGCTGGCCTTTGGTTGTCGCTGCGGTTACAACAGCGCTGCGTTCGTCGAACTCGGCGACACTGAGCCGCCCTGCGCTGAAATGCTCGCTGAGCTGGTTCAGTGCCTGCTCGCGCTCGGCAGTGCCAACGCGAATCTCGGGGGGTTCGGCCATAGATCAAGAATAGTGTGCGGCGACGTCGACGCAGCGACACGCCCGCTTATGTCGGTTCGGCCAGGGTTTCGGGACCAGGGTTCCGGCGTTGTTGACTCGCAGGTCTGTGACGTGGGGAAATGTGGTGGAGAGACACGCCGTTTCAGTTGCGGGCAGGCACGAGCGGTCTCGAGGACGATGGAGTTGCTGAAGACCTCATCGATCATCGGAGTTGC
>JBBSKP010000119.1:0-15733 GCA_038256175.1 Mycobacteriales bacterium | reverse complement strand
GTCGACAGGCCGTACGGATCACCGACGATGAGTTTCGGGTCGACGCCTTTCGCGACAAGGTAGGCCGTCATGGCCTTCACTTCGTCGCCGGAGTTCCCGTTGCCGTCTCCCGATACCAGGACAGCGCTGGCCTTGCCTTCGTGAATCAATCGCGCGGTCGTGTCCAGGCGTCCGGCAAGGAACGCCATCGGCTTGCCGTCCTTGACCTGCGCACCCAACACGATCACGACGGGTGCGCTCGGCGTATCGGCAGCGTCGTACACCTGACCTGCGGCGGCAATGCGGATCCACGCATTTGCGCCGGCGATCACCAACATCCCCATCGCGGCACCCGCGGCACCGGTTCGGATCAGTCGCCTCTTGCGTGCTGGATTCATTTGATCATCGAATCATGTGCGAAGCCCCTTAGTCGTTATGCTATGTTGCATAGAACCTAGCCGCAGGAGGCAACCGTGTCTGGACTCGAGGGCTCGCTGCCGAAGGTAGGCGACACCACACCTGGCGACGTGTGGCACAAATCTGCCTGCATCCTCTGCGAGTGCAACTGCGGGATCGAGATCAAGGTCGACGACCGCATGTTCTCCCGTATCCGCGGCGACAAGCAACATCCCGCATCGGCTGGCTACACGTGCGAGAAGGCCCTGCGACTCGACTTCTACCAGAACCGACCCGATCGTTTGACGTCGCCGATGCGCAGGTCCGCCGACGGCTCCTACGAGGAGATCAGCTGGGACACTGCGATTTCCGAGATCGCAACGCGTTTGCTCGCCGTCCGAGCGGCGCACGGCGGAGACAAGATCTTCTTCTACGGTGGCGGCGGACAGGGCAATCACCTTGGCGGCGCCTACGGAAAGTCGCTGATGGCTGCCCTCGGCGCGCGGTACTACTCGAACGCGCTCGCCCAGGAGAAAAGCGGCGAGATGTGGGTGGACGGCAAGCTGTACGGCGGGCACACCAAGGGCGATTTCGAACATTCGGAGGTCGTGCTGTTCCTCGGAAAGAATCCGTGGCAGTCGCACAGCTTTCCGCGCGCCCGGCCGACATTGAAAGCCATCGCCGCGGATCCAGACCGCGCGATGATCGTCATCGATCCGCGGCGTAGCGAGACGGCCGAGATGGCCGACTTCCACCTCCAGGTTCGCCCAGGTACGGACGCATGGTGCGTCTCGCCGATGCTTGCGGTGCTCGTAGAGGAAGACCTCCTCGACCGCGACTTCCTCGCCGAACACACGTCCGGCATCGAACCGGTGCTCACCGCACTGGCGTCCGTTCCGGTTGCCGAATTCGCCGACCTCTGTGGTGTTCCCGAGGACCTCCTGCGCGCCGCGACACGGCGATTCGCTGCCGCCCGCAGCGCAACAACGTACGAGGACTTGGGGATTCAGCAGGCACCGAACAGCACTCTGGTGTCGTATCTGAACAAGCTGCTGTGGATTCTGACCGGCAACTTCGGCCGTCCCGGCACGATGTACCTTCATTCGACGTTCGCCGCGGTTGCCGGTGGCGGAGGCGGTGGCGGTCCGAAGGGCAAGTCGGCCTCACGTGCACAAAAGCAGTTCCAGAAGATGTCCGCCGACTTGATGTCACGCGGGGCATCCGCACTCTCGGCGATGTTGCCCGGGCTTGCGTCGTCACCGATCACCGGGAGCGCAACGAGGCGGCTCACTCGTACTTTGTTGACGAACGTCGTGCCGGGCCTTGCAGCAAGCTTGGGCGGGATGGGCGGCGGGAGCGCCAGCGGCGACAAGACGACACCGGTCACCGGCGCTCGTATCATCGCCGGATTGGTGCCCGGCAACTCGATCACCGAAGAGATCCTCACCGATCACCCCGATAGATTCCGAGCGATCTGGATCGACAGCTCCAATCCCGTTCATTCACTGGCGAATACGCATCGCATGCGAGAAGCAATGCGAGCGCTCGAGCTCTCGGTGGTTATCGACGTCGCGATGACCGAGACCGCCCGGCTCGCCGACTACGTGCTTCCTGCGAGCAGCCAGTTCGAGAAGTGGGAGTCGACCTTCTTCAATGTCGAGTTTCCGCACAACAGCTTCCATCTGCGCCCGCCTGTCCTCGACCCGCTTCCTGGCACGCGGCCAGAGTCCGAGATCTATGCGAGCACCATTCGTGCGCTCGGGGTTGTCGATGCCGGTCTCGTCGACCGTCTCGTTCGCGCCCGCAATGTCGGCAAGAACGAGTTCGCGCTGACCTTCTTTTCCGCGGTGGCCGGCGATCCCGGTCTCATGGGTCTGGCTCCGTATCTGCTCTACGAGGCATTGGGACCGCATTTGCCCCACGGTGCGTCCAATGCGGCGACCTTGTGGGGAGCCGCGCACCTGTGTGCATTTGCCAACCCGGCCGCCGTACGCCGAGCTGGTTTCACCGGCGTCGGCACCGAACCAGGCGAAAAGCTGTTCGACGCCGTGCTCGCCAACCACGAGGGTGTCGTGTTCACCGTCGATGAGTGGGACGACGTCTGGAGCTACGTCAAACGACGCGATCGCCGCTTCACCGTGCACATTCCCGAACTGCTCAGCGAACTCGACCGTCTCCGTGCCGAGCCGCCAGATTTCACGACGGCCGACTTTCCGTTCACGCTGTCCGCAGGGGAGCGACGCTCGTTCACCGCGAACACCATCATTCGAAATCCCGAATGGCGGCGACGTGGCAGCGACGGCGAACTGCGGATCAGCCCGGCAGATGCGGCGGCGCTCGATGTCCAGGACGGGTCCCGCGTCGCGGTGAGCACGGCGACTGGAAAGGCGACGGCGATTGTCGAGATCAGCTCGATGATGCAACAAGGCCACATCTCGCTACCGAACGGCATGGGGCTCGACACCAGCGATGCGAAAGGCAATGCCGAACGAGTAGGTGTCGCCGCCAATGAATTGACGTCGATCGATCGACGCGACTCATTCGCAGGCACTCCATGGCACAAGAATGTGCCTGCTCGAATTGATGTGCTGTCGAGCTGACGCTAGCCCGGGTAATGCCGGGACGTGAATACCCGCGGCCCGCCCGCAGTTTCGGAGACCACCGTCGTCGACGACCCGATGATGAGCAGTGTCCGCATATCGACTTCACCTGGATCGAGTGCAGCAAGGGTCACGACATGCACGTTTTCGCTCGGCCCGCCAACATCTCGTCCGACGATCACGGGGGTCTCGGGAGCGCGATGCTCGAGGAGAATGTCACGCATAGCACTGACCTGCCAGGTGCGTGACTTCGACGCGGGATTGTAGATCGCGATCGCCATGTCGGCCGCAGCTGCGGCCGAGATGCGTTGCGCTACAACATCCCACGGCTTGAGGCGATCCGAGAGGGAGATGACCGCGTAGTCGTGACCCAGGGGAGCGCCCACGCGGCTGGCGACAGCGTTCGCGGCCGTCATACCCGGGAAGACTCGCACCGGTATGCCGTGCCACTGCGGCTCTGCCGACACTTCGAGCACGGCCGCGGCCATGGCGAACACCCCGGGGTCACCGGAGGACACGACAGCCACGCGACCACCTCGCTTGGCAAGGTCGAGTGCCATGGCCGCCCGCTCGGCCTCGAAGCGGTTGTCGCTCGCATGCCGCCGCTGGCCGGCACGTACCGGGACGCGGTCGAGGTACTTCGCGTATCCGACAAGGTCTGTGGCAGAAGCAAGTTCGCGCCGCACCTCGGGAGTGGTCCAGTCTTCGGCGCCAGGACCCAGTCCGACGACGAGCACCTCGCCCGGCCGGTCGACCTTTGCTTCGTCGCACCGGCTGGGCAGCACGGCGATCGAGAAATACGGCACCTCGTCGTCTTTGACATCCGCCGCGTCGAGCACGCGCTGGCCCGCGCCGCTTGCACGCTCGACATATTTCGCGTCGTCGAGTCGGCCTGCGTCGGACAATGCTTGTCGCACAGCGGGATAGGTGCGCCCGAGCTTGAGAATCGCCGCTGCGTCGGTGTCGCGAAGGTGCCGGGTGAGCTCTTCGACCGGCAACGTTCCGGGCAGGATCGTCAGCACTTCGTCACCCTCGACAAGTGGGGTTCCCAACGCCGCACTCGCTGCGCTGACCGACGTGACCCCTGGGATGACCTCTGCCTCGAATCGGTAGGCGAGACGTTTGTGCATATGCATATACGAGCTGTAGAAGAGTGGATCGCCGGCCGCGAGCAAGGCCACGTTTCGCCCGGCAGCGAGGTGAACCGCAAGCCGCTCAGCGGATTCCGCATAGAACTCGTCGATCGCGCCTTGGTAGCCGCCCGGATGATCGGTCGTTTCGGTGGTGACCGGATAGATCAGATGCTCTTCGATCTGTCCGGGCCGCATGTACGGTTCGGCGATCGCGCGCGAAATGCTTTTGCCGTGCCGCGCACTGTGAAACGCGATGACGTCGGCTTCGGCTATGACGCGGGCTGCCTTGACGGTGACCAACTCCGGGTCGCCAGGGCCGAGCCCGACACCCCATAACTTTCCAGCAGGATTCACTCTTCTTCGCTCGCAATGCCATTCAGCGCCGCCGCGGTAATTGCACTGCCACCACGACGTCCGCGTACAACCAAGTACTCGACTCTACTCGGGTGGTCGATGAGCGCGTCCTTCGATTCGGCTGCGCCGATGAAGCCCACGGGTCCACCGACGATCGCTGCTGGCCGCGGTGCGCCGGCGGCAATCATGTCGAGTAGGTAGAACAGCGCGGTCGGCGCATTGCCGATTGCCACGACGGCACCTTCGAGCCGGTCACGCCAGAGCTCAACGGCAGCCGCGGACCTCGTGGTCTGCAACTGCGCGGCGAGGTCCGGAACGCGAGGATCCGACAGCATGCACACCACATGATTGTCAGCGGGAAGACGGCGGCGGGTGACGCCCGCGGCGACCATCTGCGCATCGCACAGAATCGGAGCGCCGGCTCGCAGCGCAGTACGCGCAGCGGCAACAACGCCTGGAGTGAACGCGATGTCGGCGGTGAGGTCGACCTGGCCGCATGCGTGAATCATCCGCACGACAACCTGGGAAACATCGGCAGGCAGCGCCCTCAGGTCGGCCTCGGCCCGGATGGTCGCGAACGATCGGCGGTAGATTTCCGCGCCGTCGCGGATGTAGTCGAGCATGTGCCAACGATAGTTCCCGCTGGTTAAGGCTCGAGTACATCCCCCGACTCCGCGCTCGGCTCATCGATGCGGTATCCGGTCTCGGTGGCGACGAGGTCGGTGACCGCGCCCTGCGGACGTCCGCACCGGCGTTCGCAGCCAGCCCAGTGTTGGCGGCCGAGCACGGGAAGCTCGCCGTACTCCACGGCGTCAACGGCGTCGGCGCGCACGTCGGCGAGCGCCTTCGCGCACCCGGGCCGCCCGGTGCAGGCACTCACGGTCAGCCACGGCGATTCGGCGTCGAAGATCAAGCCCATCGGCGCCATGACGCGCACGACAGTTTCCGCCTGCGCCTCGTCGAGGTCGGAGATGACGAGCGAACGCCACGGCGTGATGGTGATGGGGCGCTCTATGGCGGCGAGAAACTCGGCCATCCGTGCGGGCACCGTGCCGAACTTGACCCCAGCACCCAGGCTGACCAGTCCGTTGTCTTGATCCAGCCAACCGATCGGCGGCGCTGCAGTCGCCTCGAAGGGTTGCGCCTCCGCGGTTGTCTGGAGTCCGAGAGCGTCGAGCACCTTCTCGACGGCGTCGGGAATCTCGTGCAGTCGCCAGTGGTCGTCGCGAATCGACCGGAAGGCATGGGCTGCCGCCACCGCGGTGTCGACGCCTTGGTCGACCGGCACTCGAACGCCGGTGTCAACGCCGGCCAGTATCAGGCCGAACTCTTCCGGCGTGATCGCGTGCAGTCCGATATCTGCGCCGAGTCCACTGATGTCGCCGGTTCCGTCGTCTATCGAGAACAGCACGCGTCCCGGCAGTGCGGCCAACTCCGGCTCGGCGAGAATCCGCCGATCCAGCTCCCGAACATGTTCACGCACGTCCACCGCACCGCCGAGCCGTCCGGACAGCGGCGAGGCGACGATATTGCGAACCCGCTCGTGGGATGGCGACGGAAGTAGTCCGCCGTCGGTCAACCGACGGGTGAGCTCGTCAGGATCGGACACCGCACGCAATTGAACGTTCCCGCGAGCGGTGAGTTCCAGTTCACCGTTACCGAGATCGGTCGCGGCGTCGGCAAGTAGCTGCAATTGCGCCGGCGCGAGCTGCCCGCCCGGCAACCTGATCCGGGCAAGCAGACCGTCGGCAGCCTCGTGCAACTGGAGTGCACCAGGGCAGGCGTCGAGGCGGGATCGAGTCATCCAATCCAGGGTACGGCTCGTACCGTAGGATCCGAGTGCTCGGCGGTCTGCGAGGAAACCGGTGTGAATCCGGTGCGGTCGCGCCACTGTGACCCAGCAAGCGGATGACGCTTGCGGGGGAGCCAGACCTTCACCGGCGAGCGACCACCACATGGGGCGCGCAACCCCCGAGGAAGAGGCGAACCCGTGATACTGCTGCTGTCCACATCGGATACCGACCTGCTGTGTGCCCGCGCGAGCGGCGCCGCCTACCGATATGCCAATCCCGCACGGTTGCTGGTCGAGGACTTGCCCGAACTGATGGCCGGCGCCGACCTGATCGTCGTCCGCATTCTCGGTGGGAAGCGGGCCTGGGAAGACGGGCTGGAGGCGGTGCGGGCAAGCGGTATTCCGGTTGTCGCACTCGGCGGCGAGCACGCGCCCGATGCCGAATTGATGGAACAGTCGACGGTGCCGCTCGGTGTTGCCGCGGACGCACACAATTACCTCGCCGAGGGTGGTCCTGAGAACCTTGCGCAGCTCTACTACTTCTTGTCCGACACGCTGCTGCTGACCGGTCACGGCTTCGATCCGCCGTCCCGCACCCCGAGTTGGGGGCATCTGGAGCGTGCCGCCGCCGATATCGACGGTCCCACCATCGGCGTGCTGTACTACCGTGCGCAGCAGCTCGCCGGTAATACCGCCTACGTCGAGGCGCTGTGTGCGGCAATCGAAAACGCCGGCGGGCGGCCGATGCCGATCTTCTGCGCGTCGCTGCGCACGGCGGAATCCGAACTGTTCCAGGAGCTGCGGCAAGCAGACGCTCTCGTTGTCACCGTGCTCGCCGCCGGCGGCACCAAACCGGCGACGGCCTCTGCAGGCGGCGACGACGAGGCATGGGATATCGGTGAGCTCGCGGAACTGGATGTGCCCATCCTGCAGGGCCTCTGCCTGACCAGTGGTCGGGAGATGTGGGCCGCCAACGACGACGGCCTGTCGCCGCTCGATGTTGCGACGCAGGTCGCGGTCCCCGAATTCGACGGCCGCATCATCACGGTTCCGTTCTCCTTCAAGGAGTTCGATGCCGATGGTCTGTCCAACTACGTGCCCGACCTCGAACGTGCTGCGCGCGTCGCGGGGATCGCGGTCCGGCACGCGCGTCTGCGCCATATCCCAATGGCACAGAAACGCCTCGCACTCATGTTCTCGGCGTACCCGACGAAGCACGCGCGTATCGGTAATGCCGTCGGGCTCGACACCCCAGCAAGCGCAATTCGGCTGCTCACCGAATTGCGGACGGCTGGATACGATCTCGGGACCGGAGCGGTGCCGGGGCTAGAGGCACAAGACGGCGACACCTTGATTCATGCACTGATCGCCGCCGGCGGTCAGGACCAGGATTGGCTGACCGCGGAACAATTGGAGGGCAATCCGATCCGGATCGGCGCTGCAAAGTATCGCGAGTGGTTCGCGGGGCTCCCAGCCGATTTACGGGAAGGCGTCGAGGAGCATTGGGGTGCCGCGCCAGGCGAACTGTTCGTCGATCGTTCTGTCGACCCTGCTGGTGAGATAGTGATCGCCGCAATGCAATTCGGAAACATCGTGCTGATGGTCCAGCCCCCTCGTGGGTTCGGTGAAAACCCGGTGGCGATCTATCACGACCCCGACCTTCCGCCGAGTCACCACTACCTCGCTGCCTATCGGTGGATTGCAGACGAGTTCCGAGCCGACGCGATGGTGCACCTCGGTAAGCACGGCAATCTCGAATGGCTCCCGGGCAAGACACTCGGCATGTCGGCGTCCTGTGGCACCGACGCCGCACTCGGCGACCTACCGCTCATCTATCCGTTCCTGGTCAACGATCCGGGGGAGGGGACACAGGCGAAGCGACGCGCCCATGCGACGTTGGTCGACCATTTGATTCCGCCGATGGCTCGCGCCGAGAGCTATGGCGACATCGCCCGGCTCGAGCAGCTCCTCGATGAGCATCAGAACGTGTCCGCGCTCGACCCGGCGAAGCTCCCCGCGGTGCGGCAGCAGATCTGGACCCTGATGCGCGCAGCGAAGATGGATCACGACCTCGGGCTCGCCGAGCGACCTGACGAAGACACGTTCGACGACATGCTGCTGCACGTCGACGGTTGGTTGTGCGAGATCAAAGACGTGCAGATCCGCGACGGTCTGCACATCCTCGGGGTCGCGCCGCGCGGTGAGGCGGAGGTCGACCTCGTTCTCGCCATGCTGCGTGCACGGCAGATGTGGGGTGGCGAGCAGACTGTCCCCGGACTGCGGGAGGCGTTGGGGCTCAGCGAAACAGGCTCCGAAACCCGTGATCGGACCGACGAGATCGAGGAGCAGGCCCGTGGGCTTGTTGCCGCGCTGCAGGCCGCAGACTGGGATCCGAACGCCGCAGCCGGGTTGACAGACAACACCGTGGTCGCCGAGATCCTCCGGTTCGCTGCCACCGAGGTAGTGCCGCGACTACGCCAGACCGACGGCGAAATCGACCGCGTGCTGCACGCATTGAACGGTGGCTTCATCCCGGCAGGGCCGAGCGGATCGCCGCTGCGCGGGTTGATCAACGTGCTGCCGACCGGTCGCAATTTCTACTCGGTCGATCCCAAGGCAATTCCGTCGCGGCTCGCATGGGAGACCGGCCAGGCCATGGCGGAGTCGCTCGTCACCCGGTATCTGAAGGACCACGACGAGTACCCGAAGTCCGTCGGACTCTCCGTCTGGGGGACGAGCGCCATGCGCACTTCGGGCGACGACATCGCCGAAGTGCTTGCGCTGCTCGGTATTCGACCGGTCTGGGACGAAGCGTCACGCCGTGTCGTTTCCCTCGAGGTCATCGACGCCGCCGAGCTCGGTCGCCCTCGGATCGACGTGACGGTCCGCATCAGCGGGTTCTTCCGTGACGCCTTCCCTCATGTGTTGGCGATGCTCGACGACGCCGTGCAACTCGTCGCAGCACTGGATGAGCCCGCGGACGTGAACTTCATTCGTGCGCATGCGCAGGCCGACCTGGCCGACCATGGCGATCAGCGCCGAGCAACTACCCGCATCTTCGGATCCAAGCCGGGTAGCTACGGCGCAGGCCTGCTGCAACTGATCGACTCGAAGAGCTGGCGCAGTGATGCGGACCTGGCAGAGGTCTACACCACGTGGGGCGGTTACGCGTACGGACGAGGCATCGACGGCGCACCCGCAGCCGACGACATGCGCACCGCATACCGTCGAATTGCCGTGGCAGCCAAGAACACCGACACGCGTGAGCACGATATCGCCGACTCCGACGACTATTTCCAGTATCACGGCGGCATGGTCGCCACCGTGCGGGCGTTGACGGGCAAAGATCCCGAGGCGTACATCGGTGACAGCACGCGACCCGACGCCGTCCGCACCCGAACGCTGTCCGAGGAGACTGCCCGGGTGTTCCGCGCCCGCGTGGTCAACCCGCGGTGGCTCGAGGCTATGCGCCGGCACGGCTATAAGGGCGCATTCGAGATGGCCGCAACCGTCGACTATCTGTTCGGGTACGACGCCACCACGAATGTCGTCGCGGACTGGATGTACGAGAAGCTCGCCGAGAGCTATGTCTTCGACGACGAGAACCGCAAGTTCATGGAGCAGTCCAATCCTTGGGCGCTGCACGGTATCTCGGAACGGCTACTCGAAGCTGCCGAGCGGGATATGTGGGAGCATCCGGAACAGGCGACGCTGGACGGCTTGCGGCAGGTCTACCTCGAGACCGAGGGGGAGTTGGAGGGCAGGTAGCCCACCAACCCGCCCGGGCGGTCGATCAGGTCGAAGGTTCGGCCGGAAGCTCCCGTGCGACCGGTCTACGTGACTCGAAACGCCAGATCGAATGGCCGAACTCGCTCGGATCGTGACCTGCCCGCTGCGCGACATCCCCGACAAGTAGCGCGATATCGGTTGCGGTCACATCGTTTTCGGGAACGCCGAGGGCCCGAGCGACGTACCGCGTCACCAACGGATCACGCTCGTAACCGCGGGCGCCTGACAGCATCACCGCGTAGCTCCATGTCAGCCCCGATCGTTGGCCTGGGATCGCATTCCACTCGCCGGCTGCGCGTTCGAGGGCAGCATCGTCGGCCCCGCGGAGTTGCGCGGCGGTGTCGAAACCCACTTCAACGGCCACGCGTGCTGCCGCGAGAATCGCGGCCGACTTGAGCGGTGCATTCGCTGCGGTGGATGTCGGTTTCCTGTTTCCGATGCGATCGGCCCAGCATTCGGCGCCTCCGAGTTCGTCGAAGGTGCCGATCAGGTCGTTTGCGCTGTCGTCGTAGGCAGAGACATCCTGTCCCGCCCGGTATTCGTTATAGCGTCGAATCACGTTCTGCACCGACGTGTAGTGCGAACGAGTCGACTGAATCGCGTCGATGATGCACAACGCCAGCGAGCCGTGGTATTCCTCGGGCCGATACCAGCGGTCTGCGGCACCCAAATCGGTTGCGCAGCTGGCCATCAGCACGTCGATACGATCGGCAACAATCATGTCATCCCCCCGGATTTGTTCAGTTGATCGAACTGACGCCGAGGGTCGCACGAGGCACCGACAAGTTGTCTGTCAGTTCCTCGTCAGGGCGGCATAACGGGCAATGTGCAGGTCCGCCGGACCGAATTCGTTCTCGATCGCGGTGAGGCGTTTGAAGTAGTGACCGATCGCGAGTTCCTCTGTCATGCCCATGCCGCCGTGCAACTGAACGGCGTTCTGACCGATGAAGCGCGCTGCCCGCCCGATGGTGACCTTTGCGGCCGACACGGCTTTGGCTCGCTGCGCGGCGTCGGCACCGAGATTGAGTGTCGCGAGATACGCGGCCGCGATGGACTGTTCGAGCTCGATGTACATATCGACCATGCGGTGCTGCAGTACCTGGAAGCTGCTGATCGGCTGCCCGAACTGTTGCCGTTGTTTGGTGTATTCGACGGTGTCGGCCAAGACCTTGCGCATGAGGCCGACTGCTTCCGCCGCAACGGCAGCAGTTGCTTCGTCGATTGCCAGCTCGATCGATGCGAGAGCATCACCCTCGACACCGAGCAACCCATCGGCGGGCACTCGGACATTGTCGAAGCTCAGATCGGCGGCTCGCCGATCGTCGATAGTTCGGTAGCCGTGAACCTCGATGCCCGCGGGCGGATTATCGGCGTCGAAATCGACGACAAACAGCGAGACGCCCGCAGAATCGCGTCGCTCGCCCGCCGTCCGCGCGGTTACGAGCAAATGTGTGGCCAACGGACCGCTGGTCACTACCGTCTTGGCACCGTTGAGGATCCACGAGTCACCGTCGCGCTGTGCGGTGGTCGTGACATCGTGCAGCGTGTAGCCAGACGTAGGCTCCAGTGCCGCCAATGCGGTCAGCACCTCGCCGGAGGCGATACCGGGCAGGAGAGCCGTCGCGCGATCGCCGCCTGCGCGACTGAGCAGTCCGCCACCGATGACGACGGTATCGACAAACGGTTCGACGACGAGCGCGTGACCGAGTGCCTCGGTGATGATCATCAATTCGACTGGCCCGCCACCCATTCCACCGACATCCTCTGCGAGGGTGACGCCGAGGATGTCGAGTTCCTTGGCGAATCCCTTCCAGATGTTCGGCTGCCACCCGGCACCTGATTTCGCGATTCCTCGACTCTTTTCGAGGTCGTATCGGTTGGCGAGAAAGCCGGTGACGGTGTCGCGGAGTAGTTCTTGCTCTTTGGTGAAGGCGAAGTCCATCAGAGTCCCAATCCTGCTTTGGCGAGGATGTTTCGTTGAATTTCGTTGCTACCGGCGTAGATCGAGCCGGCACGGTCGTTGAAGTAATGCAGCGGGGCAACTGCCTGCCACTCGTCGCCGCTGACGTAACCGTCTGTGGGCGGAGTGAATTCGGAAATCGGGCCGCCGGGCGCGGTCGCATGTGGTTGGTACACGCGGCCACGCGGACCGGCGGCCTCCAGGGTGAGCTCGGTCAGCTTCTGGCTGAGTTCGGTCCCCAAGATCTTGATCATCGACGCGGCGGGGCCGGGGTTCTCACCCCGTGCCAGCGCGGCCAAGGTTCGGAACTCGAGTATTTCGAGTACGTCGGCACGAATGCGCGCTTCCGCGAGCCTCGCGGCGAAAACCGGATCGTCGATGAGTGGTCGCCCGTCGGGCCCTGGTTGCTGCTCCGCCGCGGTGGCCAGCGAATTGGCCATGACCTGCAACATCGGCGCCGCAGCACCGCCGCCGCGCTCGAAGACGAGTAGGTACTTCGCAACCGTCCAACCGTCACCGATCTTGCCGAGCACATTGGCTTTCGGAACGCGCACGTTGTCGAAGAACACCTGGTTTTGCACTTGCTCACCGGAGGTCATGACCAGAGGGCGAACCTCGATACCCGGTGTGTTCATGTCGATCAGCACGAAGGTGATGCCGCGTTGCTTCTTTTCTTCGCGTGAGGTGCGGACCAGGCAGAACATCCAGTTCGCCTCGGTTGCGTGCGTGGTCCAGATCTTGCTGCCGGTGCAGACCAGGTCGTCACCGTCGTCGACTGCGGCCATCGAGAGCGACGCGAGATCCGAACCTGCCTCGGGCTCTGAGTAGCCCTGACAGAAGAAGACCTCACCGGTCAGGATCCGCGGCAGGTAGAAATCCTTCTGCTCGGACGTGCCGAAAGCCACGATCGCGTGTGAAACCATGCGAATTCCCATGGGAGACAGCAGTGGTGCGCCGGCGAGTGTCGACTCGCGGCTGAAGATGTAGTGCTGGGTCAGTGTCCAATTGCAGCCGCCATATTCGACGGGCCATGCCGGCGCAGCCCAGCCGCGCTCATGCAGAATCCGTTGCCATTCGAGGCTGGCTTCGTGGTCCGAGTACACACTCGTCATCAGACGGCCCGCGCGTCGCAGTTCCGGGGTCAGGTTCTCCTCGAGGAAGGCCCGCACTTCGTCGCGGAACTCCGATTCAGCTGGTGACCAGTCAAGATCCATGTCTGCTGCACTCCGTAGGTCAAATCAGGTAGGTCAAATCAGATCACATATATGTGATAGCAGCGTAGCGCATGACGCTGACCGAACGGAATGCGTCCGTCAGGCGACCACGAACAACCCAGTGATGTACATGACCAGCAGGCCGAGACTGATGCCGCCGATGGTTGCGGGCTCGAGCAGTCGCCCCGCCTGACTTCGCAGGGACGGCGCGATCTGAATAATCACGGCGACAATCGCACCGACGCCGATGCCGAGCAGGAACGCCGACACCTCGGCGTTGCTCGTCGACGCACCGATGAGCGCACCGAGAATGGCAGGCGCGCCGGCAAGCATGCCGAGACCGAGCAGTTGCAGTACCGGCGGACGCCGTTCGGTCAGGGGAGTGACCACCGCCAGGCCTTCTGTCGTGTTCTGGATTGTGAACCCGACGATCAGCGCAGTGCCGAGTGCGAGTTCACCGACCGCGTAGGCCGCGCCGATCGCAAGGCCTTCGCCGAGGTTGTGCAGGCCGATACCCACGGCAATCATTACAGCGAGTCGGATTCCACCCGACCCAGCCGATTCGCTTGCACCACGACGATTGTGCAGGTACCGGTCCAATGCGGTCAGGCCGAGGAACGCCAGCACCGCACCGAGTACCACGATGATCGGGCCACCGAAGGCGCCACCGCCTCGCTCGGACAGCTCGAAACCTTCGATGCTCGCGTCCACCGCGAGGAACGCCAACAGCCCAACGGTGAGGCCGAGCAGAACTCGGATTCCGGCCTTACCGATCCGGCGCAACACCGGCAGGAAGAGCATCCCCAGGACCACCGGAATGATGCCGACGTACGTGCCGATGAGCACCATTGCCGAGAAGAACCCACTGTCAGGTTTCGGCGTCGCCACTGCCGCGGGAATCTCGTGTTCGATCACAAGACCCGTGGAGGTGAGCAAGGAAATCGCGTACGGCTGGCCGTCCAGCCAGGGGTAGTCGAGTCGGAGAGTCGCCGTCTCGAGATGCCCGATCGGATGATCGCCGCCGCTCAGATCCACATACGCATCGTTGACTGCCACCTGCGCTATAGACACAGGATCGGGCCCGACATTGCGGACCGTCAACTCGATGGACCCGGTTTCCAAGACAACTTGCTCGACCCCGAGTTCCTCGATCGGCGGTCCCGTCCGCTCCGGAAGCGTACGGCCACCGATAGCAGCCAGAGCAATGAGGGCGATGCCGATCAAGATCGCAGCACCGATGGCGGACAACCAGGTCTGGCGGCGATCGGCGCGAGTCGTCACTGGGTCACCTCGAAGAAGCCCATCCATCCGAGTTCGGCGAATTCCGTCTTGTGTGCATGGAACATGTACTTGCCCACGTGTGGGAACCGCATCTCACAGATACCGCGCTGTCCCTGCGCTTGCATGATCGTGTCGGTGAATTCCGTTGGCTCCAAACGGGTTCCAGTGGGGTAGTAATCGAAGAAGTTGCCGTGGACATGGAACGTGTTGATCGGGTCGTACTCGAGGACGTTCACCAGATAGATCCGGACGAGCTCGTTGCGGCGCACCTGGACAGGTTCGTGCATGTAGTGGAACGGGATACCGTTCACCGCGTACAGCTGATTGCCCTGGCCGTCGAACGTCGTGTTGTAGCCGTGCATCACCATGACCATCTCGTCCGCAGCCGGTCGCGGCGTCGGTGGGTCGACGATGAATGTTCCGTACAAACCGCGAGCAATGTGCTCGGCGAGCGGCCCGACGTGGCAGTGGTACAGATGCAAACCGAACGGAGTGGCGTCGAATTCGTAGGTGAAGGTCTTACCCGGCGGAATCACACCTGGTCCGATATCGGGGATCCCGTCCATCTCGGCCGGATGGATTCCGTGGAAATGCATCGTGTGCGGATGTTGCGACGAATTGGTGAACTTCACCCGAAGGAGATCGCCCTCCCTGCACCGCAACGTCGGACCCGGCACCCGACCGTTGAACGTCCATGCAGGAAAGTGCACGCCCGGCGCGACCTCGATCTCGTAGTCGCGCGAGTCGACGTCCCATTCACGCAGCGTGCGGCCGTCAGGAAGCGTAGATGTGGTGCCGTAGTCGAAATCGCGCAGAACATCCGTCGGATTGAATCCATTCGCACCGTGGTCGACTGTGGAGCCGATGCGGAACGTCGGCCCGTTGACGCCACCGCCATGCGCGGGCGCTCCATGGCCCGCCGGGTGGGCGGGCGGGGGGCTGGCAAAGGCCGTCGGGGTATGCAGCGCTGCTCCCGCCGCGCCGGCCGTTCCCAGCAGGGCACCGCCGACCAGGAATCGACGCCGCGAAGGTCCGCCTGCAGTAAAGTTTGGTTCAACCACAGTTAAAGTTAGCGTTCCCGAAGATTGATCACAACCCGGGCACGGGGCTCGCGCAGCGCATTCGGATGGCGATGCCTAGGCTTGCCCCATGAGCAACCCATTCGGCGAGATCGGCAAAGCGCAGTATGTCCAGTTGACGACATTCCGCAAGGACGGAACACCGGTCGGGACGCC
>JBBSKP010000118.1:0-15774 GCA_038256175.1 Mycobacteriales bacterium | reverse complement strand
CGTATTCGATCAGGCATTCCGATCGCTTCGCCGGGGTGGTCGACTTGTCTGCGTGTCCATGCCCGCGCACGGGGTGTTGTCGATTCCGATTTTCGATGCTGTCGTCGGTGGAATCTCGGTGATCGGGTCGATCGTGGGCACACGCAAGGACATCGCCGAGGTCTTCGCGTTGCACGCCGCCGGACGCACCACGGTGCATGCGGTGGGCCGCAAGCTCGAGGAAGTCAACGAATGCTTCGCCGAGGTGTCGGCGGGGCAGGTCACTGCTCGCCTCGTCTTCGAATTCTGATGCGGCGCAACGAAGTGAGTGTCGTTGCCGTTGGCGCGCACAGTTCTGCACGCTTGCGATCGAAGAAGGAGCCACCGATGACGCGACTACGACAGCCCACCCGATGTCGTGCGGTCTCCGACGGCCGCCATGTAAGCGAAACATCAGATCTGCGCGGTTGCGACATCCTCCGTGACCCGCTATCGGACCAACTGGAGGAGGTGCGCCGCTTGATGATGGTGATGATGCGCGTTCAGGGCGTCACCAGCGCTGCCGCGCTGAGGTAACAACCCGAGTATCCGTTTGTCGCGCCGGGAGTAGACGGGTCGCGTTTCCTCCAGGGTGCAGCTCGTAGCGGGCCGATACGCCTGCTGTGCGATCAGAGTGAGCGAACAGGACCGACGCAGGCTGGGCCAACTCGCAATCAGCTCCAATGATTCGCGCGGAATCTGCCGTTCCGCGGCCCTAACACACGTCCCCCGAGCGGTCGTGCATGGCGGCTGCCGTGGCCAAGGCGAACGGTCCGCCTCCTGACCAGCCGAAGGTGGCGAAACGGCCAACTCCGAGTTTGTCGACGATGGCCTCGACGTCCCCTACGACCAATCCGAGGCTGCTCGCAGCGGCATCGGACCGACCGTAGCCGGGGCGGTCGAAGCTGATCACGCGAATGCCGAGTCATTGGGCGTGGTTGGGCTCCTGGTTCTCTGCGCTTACGCCAGCGTCGCAGTGGTTGTGGCCGCGGTATTGCTCACCAAGCGGGACGCGTAGCGGCGATGCTGTGGAAGTAGTTGCAGCTGAAGAAGGGTCCCAGTGGCATCGCCTAACGTCATCTCATGCGAGATCGCAGCCGGTCCCGGAGGGTCGTTCTCCAGGAATCGGGTGACGTCCGACCCTGCCGGTCCAGGTACCAGATGCCGCATGGTTAGAGGTGCTGGGAACGACCCGGCGGATGTAGTCGGGCTCGTGAGACGGGGAAACGTGCTAGGGAATGACCTCATACAAAGTCGCAATTGCAACGATATCGGCCGGAAGATCGTAGCGATAAATAGCCAGGAACGCTTGCATCCCATAGGGTTAAGCGTTGCATTGCTTGTGGGCTGCCCAATTGTAGGCGTCGTTGTTCTACTCGGCGTTCTCATCGCTACGCCTGTTGCCGGGTTTGCCTTAGGGGCGGCCCTGGCAACCACCCTCGGCTTGGCTTTCGCAATGCTCATGCCCCAGGCTCAACGCGAAATCTGACCATTGGATGGGACCCTGCCTGAATGTCGCACAGCCTCACTTCTTGTGCCACAGTGTGACATTCAAGCAGCATTCCTGGATGTGATGCAGGCGCGCGTGCACTGACGATGTCAGGATGCGCTCGGCGCCGTGAGGTTGTTGACCCAAATTTGGGTGTCGGCGGGGTTTCGGTGTCAGCGCGCTGACAAGCAGACAATCGGTAGGGCGGATCGTCGCAAGTGCTCGAAGTTCGTGGATGCGCCGCAGCAGCGGAGTCTCGAGCGGTGCTGGCTTGTGCACGCCACCAGTTTGGCGCTGCAATTGGTCGACGTCATGTAACTGCATCTCGTGATTGGACTCGACCTGCCGTGAGCGGTGCGCCGGTAAGTCCGAAATCTCCGGTGCTGCAACAGATCGCCGACTTCAGGAAGCCGCACGGTTTCGCTGCGTCTCCTTTGCGGCGATCGCATCGGCGAACTCGCAGAATGCCTCGAATGCGCGCGCACCATAGATGGTGGCAGGGCCGCCGTGCATGAGGAATGTCACTCCGATCGCTTCTGCGGCCTCTTGTTTCGTCGCGCCGGCATGGGCTGCACCGCGGGCATGCGAGGCGATGCATCCGTCACATCCGTGGACCACACCGATGGTCATAGCGATGAGTTCCTTGGACTTGGTGTCGAGAACACCTGGTGCGAGGGCGGCTTTGCTCATCTCGCCGAAACCTTTGTACACATCGGGGATTGCCTGCCGCAGCGCGCGGTGCTGCGGTGTGAGTTCGTCCAGTACGCATTGGTGGTGCGCGGGTGTGTTCATACTCCGCAGTCTCACGCACAATGCCCGACAGCAGCAGAGCCAAATGTCTTGGGAGTGAGTGCCATCCGGCCCTCGCTGCGCTGTACGCCTCCCGAGGGCGCCGAACGCTACCGGAATCGGGCCGCGATGACCTCGCGCGGTAGTTGTTTCGGACTCGGATACGCGACTAGCACGCGAATGCCGTCCGGATCACATCCATCGACGAAGGTGACACCATCGGCTGTGCTCGAATATGTACTCGGATAATGGAACTGCAGCCGTTGGGTAATCCGTTGTAGCTCGGCCTCGCTGTCGGTTGCCCACATGACCTGTTGAATTCCTAGGTCGCCGATTCCGCTCTGCGTCGATGATTCCGTGGCGCGCAGATAGATCTGGAAACCGTCTGGGGTCAGGAGTAGCGCCGCGTCGGGCTCGCGGAGTGCGATGGTGCACGAGAATACGTCACAATAGAAATCTATCGAGCGGTCCAACTGAGAGACTTGCATCAGCCACGAAGCTACTTTTGCCGAGGCCGTCATGTGCTTCCTCGCAATCTGTTTGGCTATCCCTGCGAATTTTGGTTGTCCCACGGCCAGTCTCGGCAGAATCGTTGGTCGCTACTTGCTGGTGTCCAGAAGCCAGGTTGCCACGATCGTTTGGCGTGCGGGCGATGGACAAGGCAGATCAGAGCGTGCCCCAGGGTTCTGTCGGTTTCGAATTGCTTTGTCGCCAAATCTAGATGGTGTGGGGTGGCGACGAGGTAGAACTTCCCGAACGGTGAATCACCCTGCGGCAATAGACCGCAAACGCGCTCGCTGGCAATGGTCAGATCGGTTCCAGTGGCTGAGCCCGTCGACATCGCGTCGAGATGCGTCGCGCCGACGACGACTGCGCGGACGCGCCACCGCGGTGGCCGTTGCAGAACATCGCTCGAACGTGCATAGCGGCCGGCCAGGTCTGGAGCCAGCGGGATGTCGATGCTCAATCTGATAGCCCTGTCTCGTCGGCGTTCACTGGCCTCGTTGGCCCGTTCCACTTTCGCGCGCTTTGCGTCTCGATAACTAGAGGCGAAAGCCCTGCTATGTCGATGACCTCACCATGGCCTTGCTGATAGCGCATCCGGTTCGCTGCGTCGTTGAATCGTCTTCAGCATTCTTCGTTCCATGACAAAGTGAATCGGTTAGAGCAGGCTCGGGATGAGTAGTGCCAGTGACCTGGGGCGGTAGTCGGCGCGAACGCGTGCGAGCAGTCGGCACGAGACGTCGCTCATCGGCACGAGAGCGAAGGCCAATGTCCAGTCGAGGACCGCGTTGTCGAGATCGGACGCCGGCCCAGCGGTCATCAGGTTCATTTTGTAGTGCAACACCAGCGTTCGCGGTGGGTCGACGATTGCCGCTGTGGGACCGCCCGTTGCGCTGAGCAAAACGGTGCTGCCGGCCGTCAATGTTTGCAGTTCGGGAATCAGCGATTTTGCGGATCCGCCTTGAACGAAGTCGCCTGCCCTGACAAGGCGCTCCAGCCAGTCATAGCTGTACCAACCGCCGCGGCCGTAGCCGATCTGCACGAGCCAGGGCCACACATCGGCAGGTTCGGTAGCGATCGCAATTCCGCGAGTAGTGTGCCAACGCGCCGCTACGAGGTCGTCGCCCGGCAACGCCGCGCAGCTTTCCTGCGTACTTGCGCCCCAGTTGCGTATCCAAGGACGAACAGTTGCCAAATACAGCAACAATGCGGCCAGCAGTCGAGGAATACCTCGGCGAACACTCATCAATGCGACACATTCATAAAGGTCTTGTTGACCGAAGTGATCGTCATTCTGAGAGGCCTCTGTAAGTAGTTGGGTCGGAAAATATCTCTGCGTGCTACGGGATTGGCGCACACCAGATCAGCGTTGTGCCTCCGGTGGTCAGGTTGTGCAGCGCGAACTTCCCGCACGCTTCTCCAGCACGGGCCTCCAGGTTGGATAGTCCGCTCGGGGTGATGTTCTCGGGTATGCCGATTCCGTCGTCGGTCACCTCGATGGTGAGGTTGTCATCGACGGTCACGGTCAACGACACAGTCGTTGCCTGGGCGTGTCGGATCGCGTTGCTCAGGCCCTCCCGGATGACGGCTTCGGCGTGATCAGCCAGCATCGGCTCGATGACCGAGAGTGGACCCGACATGCGGACGGAAGTGCGGACTCGGGAGTTCCCGGCCAACTGCGCAATCGCTTCGTCGAGCCGCTGCCGGAGCCGGGTATTGCCGATCGAGCTCGGATGGAGGTCGAAGATGGCGGTGCGGATGTCGCCGATGACCGACTGCAAGTCGTCGATGGCGTCACTGAGCCGTTGCTGCACCTCAATGGATCGGGCCCGCGGCAACGTTCCCTGTAAAGCCATTCCGACCGCGAACAGTCGCTGAATCACATGATCGTGGAGATCGCGCGCGATGCGGTCCCGATCGTTGAGCACGTCGAGTTCGCGAACGCGCTGCTGCGCGTTCGCCAGTTGCAGGCCCATCGCGGCCTGATCGGCGAATGCTTCCAACATTTCGAGCTGCTCGTCGGTGAACGGCGCTGCCCCGACCGGCCTGATCTTGATCAGGACGCCGACAACGGCGTCGGGGGTGCGGAGCGGCAACACCAACACCGGGCCGCTGGGAACGTGCAGACCGCTCGCATCCTCGGCATCGAGCGCTTCGAACCGCAGGGGAGTTCGCTCTGTAAACGCCAGCCCGATCACTCCGCTCGCAACTGTGAGGGTCGCGCCAACCAACTCGTCTCTTCGGGCTCCGATCGAATCGATTACGACAAGGTTGGTGATTTCGCCCGAAAGGGAGTCGAATTCGTGGGGAACCGCCAGCAACGAATGGCCGACGGTGGTGAGGCTCATGGCTTTGTCTGCGATCAGCTTTAGCGCGGTCACAGGATCCGTACCCGCCAACAGTGCAGTACCGATATCGCGAGTTGCTTCGATCCACGCCTGCCTGGTTCGGCTCTGCTCGTAGAGTCGAGCATTGTCGATGGCGATCCCCGCAGCGGCAGCCAGGGCCTGGACGAGCACTTCATCGTCGGACGTGAATGCCTGACCGTTTGCCTTTTCGGTCAGATACAGGTTTCCGTATACTTCGTCGCGAATCCTGATCGGCACGCCAAGGAACGTCTTCATCGGCGGATGGTTCGGTGGAAAACCCACCGACGTAGGGTGATTGGCGAGGGTATCCATTCTGATCGGCTTGGGTTGTTCGATCAACAAGCCGAGGACGCCGTGCCCTTTCGGTAACGCGCCGATCTTTACGCGGGTGTCTTCATCGATTCCCTCGAAGATGAATTCACTTAGCTGATCGTCGGATCCACGTACTCCTAGTGCGCCGTACCGAGCATCGACGAGGTCGATGGCAGTGTGCACGATCGCGCGCAACGTCTGATCCAATTCCAAACCCGACGTCACTGTCAGCATCGCCTCGACCAGTCCATCGGTCCGATCCCGGGTTTCTACGATTTGTTCGATGCGGTCCTGGACCTCATTCAACAATTCGTGCAGCCGTAGTTGAGACAATGCCTCACGCAGCGGGCGCCCGGCGGGAACCGTGCTGACAGTGACCATGGTATTTCCGACCTCGCGGACGATCCCAGGCGTTACCGGCGGCGAGCTAAACGCTCATCGAATCCGCGGCGGACGGCGGAATTCATTCCGGACCAGCTGAGAGTCTCAGCACCCTGAACGCTACACCTGATCTCATCGTCCCGGCGTTTCGCAGGGCCTTGCCCTGCACGGCCATCGTCCCACTTAAGAATCGGGTTCCGAGCGAGGGAGGTCTCGGGGCCCCGGTAGTGAGTCCAGAATCGCAACGGCGGCATCGTGGCGTTTCACCCCGGTGGAAGCGGCTTGGTCGGCGATGGTCTGTTCGGCTGATTGCGGCGTGTGCCCACGCCCGATCAGCACTCCGATGGCTTGATTGAGCACTGACGCGGAGTCGGCCGTGTTCATCGAGCGGGGTCCCCCGAGGTGCTGATCGACGACGAACGCACCGGTAGGTTGCGATGTCAGCCAAACCAGGTCAGCTGCGAGATCGATGAATGCACCCGGGGATGCCGCGTAGAGAACCACTTCGACAGGGCGCGAAATAGCGGTGCGTTTGGACGCGCGGTCGAGGACGTCCGAAGCCGTGATCATGAACGACGATCCAATGCTATTAAGGTCCCCGCTGTCGTCCATTGCGTCGAAATCAAAGTGCGTATCGGTGTTTCCAATGGCAACCGACAACCCCAGGTACGACGGCACTGCCAACCGCACGTGATCGGCGAGTCGGGTCAGGGAGCGCACAATGTCGATCTCGGAATTGTCGAAAGTATCGTTCAATGCTGCCAATTGGGTCGCTATTTGCGCAGTGATTCTCATGGGCTCGAACTCCGCCGGCGCCGACCGGACACACCACACCAAGCCTGGAGCCGAACGCAGCAAATCGCTGCGCGAGGTGACGAAGCTCGGATCCGTTCGGTGGACTCGGATCCGATGAACTCGGTCGGGTCCAGCCTACTGCGCCGCGCGCACTCGTACCCGCCCGCCAACTCTGGCGGCAGCGCCTTCGCTGGTCAGGCCTCGGTGTGTCGTGCGTGGGCGCGCCGGACGGCCTCGTCGACGATGCGTTGGGCGACGTCGATGAGCTTGATGTGCTCGTTCTGACTGATCGCGCGCAGACGGGAGAACGCTTCCTCGGCGGTTCCGCCGCTGCGCCCGCGAAGCAGGCCGATCGCCTGGTCGATGATCGGGCGACTCGACAGTGCACTCTGCAGCTGGGTGGTCAAGGTGAGGGCCTGAGTCAAGATTTGCGCGTTGTGCACGGCTACCGCTGCCGGAGATGCGAACAGTTCGCCGAGTTCGACGGCGTGATCGTCGAACACGTCCTTGCCGCGGGCATATACATTGATCGCGCCGACGAGTTGCCCGGGCAGCACCAGTGGTAGCGACAGGGCACTGTGTATGCCCAGTCGTCCTACCCGCGGGCCGAATCGGGGCCATTTCTTCTCTCCGCCGAGTGAACCCGACCGCACGGTGCGTCGCTCCAGCGCTGCCGTGATGCACGGACCCTCTCGAAGGGTCACGTACTGGATGTTGTCGATCTCCGCAACGAATGGGTCGCTAGCAGCGAGGGCTTCGACGCGATGCTCGGCGCTGCCGAGCTCCAATAGAGTCACTCCGGCGCCATCAGCGCCGGGGATAGCACGTGATGCGAAGGTGGCCACCCGACCCAGCAACTCGTCCAGACCGAGGCTGCCGGTGACCAAGCCGGCCAATTCGCCCAAGCTGCTTTGGAGATCGGCCGCATCCGCTGACGCTTGCGCCGCGCTGAGGCCATCGACTGGCTCACGGCTGGCGCCGTCCAACTCAGTCATTCGCGAACTCCGAATCCGAAGAAGCTGCGACCGATCCGCACTTTGCCCAACCGATCTGCTTAGGGGGCGCAACAATCGCCACGAGACCGAGTGTAGGCCTTACCGGGCCGAGCACTATCTGGGGTAAGCCAATGATCAGCTGTAGATTGCCTCGATGTCGTCTGCGAAGTGCTTCAGTACGACGTTGCGTTTGACTTTGAGTGTCGGTGTGAGCTCGCCCGTGTCCTCGGTGAAATCCTTGCCGAGGACTCGGAATTTCTTGATTGCTTCGGCGTTGGACACGCTCGAGTTGGCGTGTGCGACTGCGCGCTCGATCGCCGCTGTGAGATCGGCGTCGTCCATGAGGTCGGCGACGCTGGCTGTCGCCGGTTTGCCGTTGTCGGACTTCCACCGGGGGAATGCGTCGGTATCGATGGTGATCAAGGCCGCGATGAAAGGTTTCTGGTCGCCGACAAGCATCGCCTGGCTGATCAGTACATGCGCGCGCAGTCGATCCTCGAGACCGGCAGGTGCGACGTTCTTGCCCCCTGCCGTGACGATGATGTCCTTCTTGCGACCGGTGACCGTGATGTACCCCTTGTTGTCGACCACGCCGAGATCTCCGGTATGAAACCAACCGCCGTCGAAGGCCTCCGCCGTCGCCGCCTCGTTGTGCCAGTAGCCGTCGAAGACGACGCCGCCTTTCAATAGCAACTCACCATCGTCGGCGATACGAACAGCGTTGCCGGGCAGTGACTTTCCCACGGTTCCGATTCTGGTCGAGCCGGGCGCGTTGACCGCGAATCCGCCCGTCGTCTCGGTGAGGCCATATCCTTCGTAGATCGCGATTCCGCTGCCGCGGAAGAAGTGTCCCAGCCTCGCGCCGAGTGGCGCGCCGCCTGATATCGCTGCTTCGCACTGGCCGCCGAGCGCTGCGCGCAACTTGGCGAACACGAGTCGGTCGAACAAGGCGTGCTTGACAAGGAGTGCAGCGCTTGGCTTCTCGCCCAAGGCTGCGCTCCAGGCGATCGCGGTTTCGGCGGCGGCGTCGAAAATCTTGCCTCTTACCTTGCCGCCGTCGTACGCCTTCTGCTGCGCGGCGTTGTACACCTTCTCGAACACGCGAGGCACGGCGACGACGAAGTCGGGCTTGAATACCTGCAGGTGTGTCACCAGGTTCTTGGTGTCACTGGTGTGGCCGAGGGTCACCTTCGCTTGAAATGCGGCCAGACTCACCGCGCGCGCAAAGACGTGCGCCATCGGGAGAAACATCAATGACGTCTTGCCTGGACGAAGCAACGTATCGAAGCCGGAGGCCAGGTCGGCCTGCGTTTCGAAAAGCAGATTCGAATGCGTCAACACACACCCTTTGGGGCGCCCGGTGGTGCCGGAGGTATAGATCAAAGTTGCGGGCGAATCGGCGCGAAGGTTGGCGGTCCGGTCTCGTACGACGTCGCTCCCGATGTTGCTGCCGAGAGCGATGAGTTCGTCGACGGCGCCCGAGTCGATCACGAAGACCTTCTGGAGTGCCGGCGTCATTGCTCGGATCGTCGCCACTGCCGTTGCATGCGTTGGAGTTTCCACGATGAGCACTTGCGCACCCGAGTCTTGCAGTATCCAGTGAATTTGCTCGGGTGCGGATGTTTCGTAGATGGGCACAGTGACGCCGCCGGCTGCCCAGATCGCAAAGTCGATTAGTGGCCATTCGTACCTGGTGCTCGACATCAATGCGATCCGCTGGCCAGGTTCGAGTCCGGCCGCGATCAGACCCTTGGCAACGGCGTCGACCTCGGCAGCGAAATCCGCAGCGCGTACGTCGGTCCACTGCCCGCCTACCAACCGCCTGAACACGATCAGGTCAGGATCGCTGTATCGATAATCGAATACACAGTCGACGGCAGAAGCGCTGTCGGCGATGGAAAACATTGCTGGAGTTGCGAATTCGTCCCATTTGTTCATTGTCAATCTCCGTTGCGAGGTGTTCTCGACGATCAAGTTCAGCGTGTGGGCCGTTCGCGGTAGATAGCAGCGCCTGCCGTGATCCCGGCTCCGGCGACGACAAAGAGCAATGTCCGTGCACGTGGCGCGTTGGCGGCATTTTCGTCGAGGCCCGCTATGAGTGCGGCAGTGTGGGTGTGTGGATCCCGAGCAACGACGATCCGATCGGCCGAAATCCCGAGCTGCGCAGCCAACGACGCGCGGAACTCGGGCCGGGCCGGCGACGCGACGATCATGTCGACCTCGGAGAGCTGGATCGATGAACTGCCGAGGCATTCGGTGGCCACCTTCGCCGCTGCCGCGGCGAACTGCTGATCCATCGAATCAGCCATCTCGATGTTCAGAACGTTTCGCCGGTGAGTCAATCCGACTGTCGCGCGCAGGGATTCGCCGCCGTCTGGAAAATTTGCCCAGGTGAACTGGCTGATTCCGAAGTCGTCGTCCGCCCAACTGCACAAAATAGCTCCGCCGGCAGGTGAGTAAGGAAAGTCTTCACTCATACCCGCGCCTGGATCTGCGTCGCTTGCGACGATCAACGCACGGTTGATTGCGCCCGATTTCAGGAATCCGTCGACGATTTGCATAGCGGTGAGAACGCCGCACGTCCCGTTCGCGATATCGAAAGAGAAGGTGCCGTGCGCGTCTGGGTGCGGATCTTCGGGGTTCGCGCCTATGTCCTCTTGGATCATGGCAGCAAGCGCCGGCTCACCGAGATTCTTGTCACGGTACAGCCCTGCGTTGATCAGCAGATCCAGTTCGCTTGGGCTGCAGTGTGCTTCGTGCAGGCACGATTGTGCGGCCGCGACGGCGAGGCGCAGAGCACTGTGTCGATTGCGCCAGCCACCGTGGGTGACGCTGACATGATCAATGATTGTGCCCATAGCTGGCCACCAACTCCTCGTCGAGGGTGAGTAGGACGATGCCGATCTCGAGTCCCGATGCCAGAGCGATCAATGCAACGGTTTCACCGGGCTTGATGTGGCCCGCTTCGAGCTCTTCGACGAGTGCAACCGTGTGGGTTGTCGAAGCGGTGTTCCCGTAGCGATCGACTGTTATAACCGCATCGTGTTGGGGTGAATCGCCGAATTCTTCGGTGAGTCTGTCCATTCCCTTGCGAATTGCGCGCGCTGACGTCTGATGTGTGATCACGTGGTCGACATCGTGGACGGATATTCCGGCGGCATCGAGTACCTCGTGGAGCAACAGGGGAGTGTCCGCAATAGCTGCCTTTTGGATTGCGCGTGAGTTCGTGAACATCCGTGCTGCTGGTTCGTTCCCTTTCGGACCGCCGAGGCACAGCCGGCTGTGGTCAGCCACGGTCGTGAAGCCGGCCAGGCTGATACCGGCTGCTCCGACGGGCGCGCGCTCGAGGAGGAGGGCCGCGCCCGCGTCGCCCAAGGTCAGTGACGCGAGTTCCTTGCTCATGATGTTTCGGATGTGCTTGGCGGCGTTGGTTCCGAGGGGCGAGATGTATTCGCCGCTCACGACCAGACCACGCTCGACGACGCCTTGGCGGATCCAGTTGTTGAGAACAGTTACACCGGAGAGCATTCCGGCGCACGCGTTGGAAAGATCGAACGTAATTGCGTTCGGTGCGCCGATAGCTTTGGCGACGGCGCTGGCCATTGTCGGCTCGAGCCATTGCGTAAGGCCGTCGTTGAATTTCGTGATGCTGCAACTGATCACTACGTCTATGGATTCGGCCGAGCGATCCGCGTGGGTCAGGCAGTCCACTGCGGCGGCGGTCGCCAGGCTGTACGAGTCGTCTTCGCCGACCGACACGCGACGTTCATGGATACCGGTCAGGCGCTCGAGGTCGATGTGCGTGCGATGCCGCGTCGTCGCCATCAGAGCGTCGGTCGTGAGGCGCGTCGACGGCAGGTGGCGACCCGCTCCGGCAACGCGAGTCCGATACGGCGATCGTGAATCGTCCGGATCGGTCTCCATTACTAGCCAACGCTTCACCATCTCTGCACCTCTCCGTGCGTTACTTGGTTCTGAGGCAATCTTCCGAGTGTCAGCGCGGAGATGGCAGGGTACGAAGCCACAGCTTGGCGGGACATTGGCCACCACCACCGCCGGACGGGGCCCTTCGTCGCTGTCGGAGTTCCTTGCTGCGCCTATGTAACCGGTTGAGCGGCATAGAGTCGCTCGACGTCCTCGCGTCGACATGTTTCGGTCCCCGGCAGCGTCAATGACGCGGCTGCAGCGGCGATTCCGAATCTCGCGGCGTCGCCGAGCGACCAACCACGGCTCAAGCCGAGGGTGATTGCCGCGACCATGCTGTCGCCAGCGCCTACGGCGCTACGAACAGGGACGTCGATGGCGGGAAACCATTCGATACTGTCCGCGGTTACCGCCAGCGCGCCCCTCGAACCAAGGGACAGGATGACTACTTCGCTTCGCCCCGCGTCGATCAGCTCGGACGCCGCTCCTATTTGCGCGTGCTCAGTGTCGAGTTCGCGCCCGACGCTTTCGCGAAGCTCGCGAAGGCTGGGTTTGATCAAGTAGACGCCAGATCGAGTGTGCTGTAAAGGAGCACCCGATGTGTCGAGCACAAATCGGGCGCCTACTGCCCCCGCTACATCCGCGACGCGTTGATAGAAATCCGGTGCAACGTTTGGCGGGAGGCTACCGCTCGCGACGACGAATGCTGCGTCCGAGGCCGACTCAGCGAGTACGTCAAGACACTCCTCTTGTTCGCCTGCGGTCAGGTCCGGACCCGGCAGGACAAATCGAAACTGTTCGCGCGACGTGCGGTCGTCGACACTGAAGCTTTCGCGCGTGGAACCCGCGATATGAACACGTCGACTTGGGATTTCTTCAGCTTCCAGTAGGCATTCGACCAGTCCACCCGTCGCGCCGCCAGCAGGAAACACGGCGATGACAGATGCGCCCAGGACGTGTGCTACCCGTGCCACGTTGATTCCCCCTCCTCCGGGGTCGTAACGGGGCATGCCGCAGCGCAGCTTGTTCGTGGGCAGAACTCGGGCAGTTCCCGTCGAGATGTCGAGCGCGGGGTTCATCGTCAGTGTCACGATATCCGGCATTGGAGACGTCCTCGGTCGTTGCTAGACGGGTTCCTTGCGGCGTGACCTGCTGGCCGGGTCGCTTTCGAGCGGGTCGACCAGCTCGGCAACAGCGTGCCGAGGAGATGCAGGCAGCGGGTCAGCGCTGGTCGAGGCCCAGCCGATTCGCACCACCATCTGTGGAAATCCACTGTCATCCAGCACTTTCGACCGAACGGCTGCGCGTGTTTCCTTGATCTCGAGAGGTTCGGTCAGCGCGCAGCTTGCCAAGCCGAGGCTCGTCGCGGTGAGCAGGACAGCGCTCGTTGCCTCACCCGCCCGAAGGCGCGACATCGGATCGTCCGAAGCGGTGCCGATGACCAGGAGCTCGGAGGCGTCGTCGTCGGCCGAAACGCCATCGGGCTGCGCCAGCCGGGGATCTGCGAATGCCCGGGACGAACCTTCGCGCGCCCCGTCGGCTATGGGCGTGTTTGCTGCGGGAACGCCGTCGAGCGATCCGTGCCGGCCGCTCCATAGCGTGAGCTCGGTCTGATACTCAGCGTCGGTCGCGTGCTGTGCTGCGGCCTCGGCAATCGCGTTTTCGAGTTGCGTAATTGCCTCGGCTCGATACAGAACGACACTCTCTTGTGCGGTTCTCGAGGCCATCAGCGCGATGTGACCTGCCGGCACAGGCCAATCGCTGTAGTGCCTGCGATCAGTGCGCCGACGCGGTATCGCGGCAGCGAGGGCAACGTCCTGCTCGGTCGGTGTATGAGGCGTCAGCTCGATCGACGCGATG
This sequence comes from Mycobacteriales bacterium, assembly GCA_038256175.1. Classification (GTDB taxonomy): domain Bacteria; phylum Actinomycetota; class Actinomycetes; order Mycobacteriales; family Mycobacteriaceae; genus Antrihabitans. The sequence goes on along the minus strand of JBBSKP010000118.1, from coordinate 2,338 downwards.
TGGTCTGGGTCAGCAGGATTTGGGAACCTGTGTACGTGTGCGTGCCAACCGAGGGCGGCGATCGCGACTCGGAAGTGGTGAAGCACGGTGCCACAACTGAGGATGAGGTCCCGTCCGTCAGGATCGGTCTTTGGTAATTGCACGCTCCGGTCGGCGTAGAGGTGCACGCTATGCTCACCGACCAACCAGCGCCATGGCTGAGAGTTGTGTACGGACGGCGCGCGTAATGCGAGTTCTATTGCGGCCTTGATTGTCTGGTCGTCCGGAAGCCCGTGATCCATTGTCTCTGCGCCTCTCCATTGATGTTGACTGCAACTGTCGCAGCATCGGCTCGATCGCTACAGGGGCCGAAGTCCCCGACTCGGGGGACTTGTGCCTGACACGTCACATACGCGATCGGCCAATCGTTCGGTGTCGCCGGGGTCTGATCATGGGTCTTTCTACCGTCGATGAGCGGACTTCGGACTCCGTGGGTCCGCCGTGGAAACCCGCTAGCGTAGGGATGCAGCCAGTTCGGTTTGTGTCGCACCGAAGGAGCACCGAATCATGCAGTCGAACAACAATTCTGCGTACCCGGTCCGTGTTGTGGGGGAACTCGACGAGCCGCTGTCCCGTTGGTTGTGGCTCGTGAAATGGCTGCTCGCGATCCCACACTACGTCGTCCTGTTCTTCTTGGGCATCGGGTTTGTCGTGCTCACGTTCGTCGCGGGTTTTGCGATCCTGTTTACCGGCAAGTTTCCGCGTGCGATCTTCGACTTCAACGTCGGCGTGATGCGATGGTCGTGGCGCGTGTCGTTCTATGCGTATTCAGCGTTGGGCACTGACAAGTACCCACCGTTTACGCTCGCGCGCACCGACTATCCCGCTGACCTCGAAGTCGAATACCCGGCGCAGTTGTCTCGCGGTCTGGTCCTGGTCAAATGGTGGCTACTGGCAATTCCGCACTATCTCGTTATCGCCGCGTTGGTTGGCGGCGCGACCTCCATGGCCGACGACGGCCATGGCGGCGGCGGGCAGTCTTCGATGACGTCGATACCTTTGCTCGGTGTGCTGGTGCTCATAGCAGCAGTTGCGCTGTTGTTCACTACCCGCTATCCGCGTCCGCTCTTCGATTTCATCCTTGGCATCAACCGATGGATTTTCCGTGTAGTCGCATATGCGGCGTTGATGCGTGACGAATACCCACCCTTCCGGCTAGACCAGGGTCCTCGCGAGCCGCACGAAAATGCCTCTAGCGCAACTACTCCACTCGTCGATTCCTGACGTCGAAGGTTAACTCGCACCGACGAAACGAAGTGTCATGGTCCATATTCATACGGAGAGAGTCGTCGCCGCGCCCCGCCAGTTTGTTTTCGACTACATGGGTGACTTCAGAAATGCGGCGGACTGGATCTTCGGTATCACCGAACTCGTAGCAGTCGGCGACACCACATTGGGGCTCGGAACTGTATATGACGGGTCGATGAAGGTCGGACCGAAGACATTGCACTCGATCGTCAAGGTCACCCGTTGGGAGCCACCCACATTGTTCGAACATGAACATATCTCGGGTTTCGTAGTGGATTCCACATGGCGCGTGAATGCTCTGGAGTGCGCTGAATCCGAAGTGGTCGTCGATATCGACTACGAAATGCCCGGGGGGATCGCCGGACGTGTACTCGGCAGGATTATCGGCCCGTTCCTTTCCGTTGCGATCGATCGCTCGCAAGATACGTTGCGAAACAGGCTCGAGAAGGATTACCAAGCCGCGGCTAGCGCGTCGTAGCCGGTTGACCGGGTCGCCGCGAGCTGACAGGAGACTCACGCAGTGGCGTGTGCCCGCTCGACAAGAATCGACATGTGTTCTTCGATGAGCTTTGCCAGCACGGCAACATCTGGAGCGGAGTCGTAGTCGCCCGTTATTCCGAACGACAGCCGGTCTGCGTAGCTGAGTATCGCGATTCCCATTCGCAACCGCATCGCGATGGGGACGTACGGCAGGATTTCGATGACCTTGCGGCCGAGGACACTCCGAGCGGTTCGCGGGCCAGGGACATTGGTGGCAACGATGTCGATGCCACGCTGCGGCAGGAGAGAAGCGACCCGGACCGTCCATGCGACCGGCGCGAACGGCCAATACTCTGCAAGTGCGGTCACACCGTGCCCGGCTTCGGCCTGGCCGCCCGCCTTGTGCGCCGACATCCGGACGTGAACCGCGGCTAGTGGTCCGTCGGTGAATTAGTGCGGTAGTTTGTAGTATGCCTGTTATGACAGCAGCAGCGTTGCCGGTCACCGACGAGCAGCGTGTGGAACTGGGGCGGATGGCGGCGTCGACCTCGTTGCCGCACCGGACGGTGGT
>JBBSKP010000117.1:0-15796 GCA_038256175.1 Mycobacteriales bacterium | reverse complement strand
GAGTCGGTGGTGACGGGGGTGATCGGTGGCAGAAATCCGGGCGGGTGCTGGGACGCCGATACGTACTCGGCGCCGTTCGGTGTAACGGCCATTGCTCTGCTCAATCGCGGAAAGACCAAAGGTCCGCCCGACGTTGCTCCCCTGTCGCTGGGCACCGATTGCTGAGATCCGAGGCTAGATCGGGACGTAACCCGACCCCGTGCCCCCTCGCTGGTTGACGTCATCGATGATCGCGGACATGGTCGTCCCTACCGCGGGTCCAATGCACGGAAAGCCCAGATAGGCCCGGACCATCCCCACCAACGTGGTCCCGACGACGACCGGCGCACCAGAGTCACCTTCGGCAACACACATCTGCGACCATGTCAAACCACCCGACTGAAGTATGTCGCCATAGGTCAAGCCGCAGGTTTCCCCCGTGCTGCGACCGTTTTTGCAGGAAATATCCGGGAACATCGGCGGGCTACCCAAAGCGGCAATTGTCGTGTTACCAACCCGATTCACCGGAACGACCTTGCCAGGATCGAACACGATCACGGCGTAGTCGATCGTCGTGTTCGCGTATGCGACACTCCCGACGACGTCAGCGTCGCGGCTCGCCCCGGCTCGAACCGACGTTCCCACATCACCGCAGTGTCCGGCGGTGAAACCGACCAGCCGCCCGCCGGCATCGTGCCCGATCGTGGTGAGCGTGCACAGCGCTTGGCCGTTGACGACGATGCCTGAACCACCACCCAGCACAGGGGGAGGTTCGGCTTGCGCGCTGGGTGTGTGCCCGCCGATCGACATTGCGCCCGCAGTGAGTACGACGGCGATAGCTGCAAGTTTGTTTCTCATCTCAATCCCATTCGTTGACGCGTTGAGCACGCCATGAGGTGGCGGCCAGTCGGCATGCCCAGGCCATCGCCAACCTCGAGTATTTACTCCAGGTTGGCGATGACTCCGGCAGGTTTAGATCAAGCAAAGCGGAACGAAGAGGACTCCGATGATGCTCGCCGTGAGGACACCGGCACACGTGATTGCCGCAGCGGGACCTCCGGGCGGAGGAATAAGCAGCAGAACTGGGTTGACGGCAGGGGCCAGCGCGGCGGGGACGTTGGCGCCGGGCGCCGGGGCGTTCTCGCTCGCGGTAGGTACCGGAGCTGGAGCCGCGGCGGCAACAGCTGCGCCTGAGCCGAGGGCGATCAAGGGTGCGATGGTCGCCGCCAACGCTGCTTTGCGGAAGATGCCGTTCATGATGATTCTCCTTAGGTGACTGTCCGGTTGGCCCCCGTGGGTGGGGGTCCGGGGCTTGGTTACACCTTCAAGAATGAATTTCCGGGCGTGCGAAAACATCATCATCCGGTGTGGGAAACGCCTACCCCCGCGAGCAGAGTCAAGGGACCGGCGGTCGAGGAACAACGCCGGGCATATGGTGAGTTTTGTTGAGCGCCTTGGCAATCTCGAAATCCACGTGGAGGCTCCGGTCGGCTGCCCAGACCGGCCTGGCCCAGCAAGATGCTGGCCGGCTTGACGTCGGTACAGCATGCTGTCCTGGGCGGTCTCGGCGGAAGAAGATGCACTGCGCGGGTTGGATCCACGAGACCCTTTCGAAGCGCGGCCGAAGCGTCCGTTCAAAAGACGATTGCGTTGTGATCCGGTGTTGGACACCCGTCGTGGCAGTATCGAGTTATGGCACTCACGTTGAACCTCGTTGGAGAGAAGGACGCGGACGCACTACTTGCCGACGATCCGCTCGCGTTGCTCATCGGGATGCTCCTCGATCAGCAGATACCGATGGAGACGGCGTTTCTGGGTCCGAAGAAGATCGCGGACCGCATGGGTGGGCTGGACGTGCACCGAATCGCCGAGTCGGACGAGGCCGAGTTCGTCGCGATGTGCTCGACACCGCCTGCGGTGCACCGGTTTCCCGGTTCGATGGGCAAACGGATCTACTCGTTGTGCGGCTATCTCGTCGAGAACTACGACGGGCGCACCGAGGCGATCTGGACCGAAGGCGACCCGGACGGCAAGGAAGTGCTGCGCCGGCTGAAGGCCCTCCCCGGATACGGCGACCAGAAGGCGCGAATCTTCCTTGCCCTGCTCGGTAAGCAGATCGGCGTCCAACCGAAGGGCTGGCGAGAGGCGGCAGGCGCATACGGCGACGAGGGTTCACGGCGTTCGATTGCCGATGTGGTCGACGCTGTGTCGCTCGGCGAAGTCCGCGCATTCAAGCGTGAAGCGAAAGCCGCGGCGAAGCTGAAGGGCTAGCGGTTACTCAGGAATAGCGTCTGTGTGGCTCGCCCGATAGGGCCTGTTTCGTCGGAGAGTTCTGACTCGGCCATCCCGATGCCATGCGGCTGCGGGTAGGTCACGGCGTCCAGGCAGACCCAATCGCCGACCGGATGCCGGTGCAGCGTCACGGTCAGATCGGTATTGATGAAAACGTAGCGCTCCCAGTCGAGGGTCGCACTCACGCCATTGCTGGAATCAGCGGCAGCGAGCGCCCGTTCGAGTGGACTCGGCGTGTGGCCCGACACGATCGGGTGGCGGAGCCTGATCCAGCAGGTGGCGGGCCCCGGGTCCATGAAATTACCTGCCACGAAACGGTATTCGATCGCGGTATGAAATCCGATCGGCTGCAGCGACGGGAACTGGGAGTCTCCGTCAGCGGTCGTCGGGCCAGGCTGGACCCCACTCGGTAGCACCGTCTCGTCGAGTTCGAGTGGAGGATCGGCGCGCTTCAGCCGCCACGCGTTGGCTTGCATGACAGGGCCACGTGCGCTGCTCAGGCGGGCTTCGATGAGTTCGACGTTGCGACCGGGGCGTGCGACGCGTGTCTCGACGGTCAGCGGTTCGAGGGGGACAGGTCCGAGGATCTCGACCGCAACGCGACCGACTTGAAATCCCTCGCGCGGCTCACAGCGCTCGATCGCGTGCCCGAGCAATGCCGACGGTGGTCCCGCGTGCTGGGCGTCCGGTGACCACGGTCCGCGGGTGAACTCGGTCGACTCGAACCGGTTCGGATTCGACGGATCGGGTATGTAGAAAGCGTCCACCCGGCGAGCCTAGTCGGCGCGGTCTGCCTGGTTCGGTCGCTGTGTTCGCATCCAGTCCGCGAACTCCTGCGGCGTCGGGTCATCGAGCAGATCGGAGACCGCACGGCCGATGCAGGCCGACTTCATCACCCGGTCTGCGGTCGCATCGGGATCGCCCCATGGCAGGTTCGGCTTCGCAATCTGCAGGGACGCGATGCCATGAGCCGCGGCCCACATCTCCATTGCGATTTCGGTCGGGTCGGACTCCGCGGCGTAGATGCCGATGCGCACGCACTCCTGAATGCTGTTCCGGAGGTTGGTGAAGACGGCGGCGCCGAGCACCTGGTCCACCGTTGTTGCTCCGCCCGTGCTCTGCGTCGTTGCCAGGCGGTATTGCTCCGGATGTTCGCGCGCGAATCGTACGTACGCCATGCCCTGCAGGCGTAGTCGATCGATCGGGTTGTCGGCGTCGGCAGCCGCTGCCTGCATCACGTCGTCGAAGTCGCCGAACACTTCGGCGACGACGGCGTCGATCAGCGCATCTTTGTCCGCGAAGTGTCGGTAGATGGACGGAGCGCTGACGCCGACCACCTCGCTCACAGCGCGGATGGACACCTCCTCGGCGCTGCCGGTCGCCGCAAGCAGATCCCGTGCTGCCTGCAGGATCTCGGCGCGCAACTGGTCGCCGGAGCCGCGAGCTGCCCGCTGCCGTCGAGCTGGTGATGCGGCCACGATGATCAGTTGCTGCTTTCGGGTGCGGGAGCGGCGACTTTCGGCGCGGAGATGTAGTCGCTGTCGGACTCCTCCAGGCCGATGCGGTCGTGCAGCCAGACCAGCGGGCGCGGTGCCCACCAGTTGAGTTTGCCCATGAGCTGCATCAACGCCGGAACCAGAACGCCCCGCACCAGCGTGGCATCCGCCAGGACGGTGAGCGTCAGGCCGAGTCCGAACAGCTGGATAAACGACACATGTGAGGTGACCATCGAGAAGAAGACGATTGCCATCAATGCGGCTGCGGCAGTGATGATTCGACCGGTACGGGCGACGCCCAGCGCGACGGCACGGGAATTGTCGGCAACTCCCCGATCAGACTTGATCCACTCGTCGCGAATGCGTGACAACAGGAAGACCTCGTAGTCCATCGACATCCCGAAGGCGATGCAGAACATCAGGATTGGCATCGACGGAACGAGGTAGCCGGTCGGAGTGAAACCGAGAATCCCCGAAAAGTGACCGTCCTGGAAGATCCAGACCATGGCACCGAACGCCGCCGACAGCGACAGTGTGTTCACGACCAGCGCCTTGAGTGGCAACACCAGACTGCCGGTGAACATGAACAGCACTACGAATGTCGCGAGCGCGATCAACGCGAATGCGAGCGGCAGCGTCGCCCCAAGGGCGTCGTCGGTGTCTATGCTCTGCGCGGCGGCGCCGGTGAACAGCACAGGCCCCGGGCTCGCTACAGCTCGCAGGTTCGCGAGCTGCGTGGTGCCGATGGCGGAGAACGGATCGACGTTGGTGCCGATGCTGAGGTAGGTGCTCGTCTCGTTGGCCATTCCTGGCGGCGGGGGCGAGACCGCCTTTCCGCCGACGAAGATTCCGGCGTTGGACACGACCGACACCACGCGGTCCACCTTGGACAGACTGATTGCGTAGTCGTTCAGGGCACTCGATTGGCCATGGAACTCGGGAAGGACCGCGATCACCGTTGCCGACGCGTCTTGCGGGAACTCCGCTCGCAGGATGTCGCCCACCTGGCGGCTCGACACCTGCTCGGCGATCACCCTGTCGTCGGGCTGACCGAAATTGGCAGACAGGAACGGCGCACCCAACACGAGCAGCAGGGCGATGACTGCGGCGGCAACGGGTGCGGCGTGCCGCATCACGAAACTGACGAGCCGGTACCAGAACGTGTCCTCAAGCGCAGGTGCAGGCTTGGGAGTCCGACCGAACCAGCGGCGCAACGGAATGCGGACGTCAAGTGAGTTCACGCGGCGTCCGAGCAGGATGAGGGCGGCAGGCATGACCACGATCGAGGCCAGGGCTGCGGTCGCGACAACTGCCAACCCGGCGTAGGCGAAGGACTTGAGAAAGTACTGCGGAAAGATGACAAGTGCGGACAGCGACAGCGCGACGGTAAGGGCAGAGAACAGGACTGTGCGACCCGCGGTTTGCACCGCCCGAATGACGGCTTGCTCGGGCTCCAGGCCGCGGTCCAACTCTTCTCGGTATCTGCTGACGATGAACAAGCTGTAGTCGATCGCCAACGCCAGCCCCAGTGCCGTTGTCATGTTCAGCGAGTAGATCGATACGTCGGCAACCAGCGCGAGACCGCGCAGGATCGCCAGAGTCGCCACGATCGAGAACAGGCCGACGACAAGTGGCAGCATTGCAGCGACCACGCTGCCGAAGACCCAAATCAGTAGCAGCGCAGTGAGGGGAATTGCCACAGCCTCGGCAATCGCGAGGTCGCTCGTGATGCGCTCGTTGGTTTGGTAGAAGCCGAGTGCGGCTCCACCACCACGCACATTGATCCCGTCCTCCTGGATGCCCGCCAGATCACTGGTGATCTCACTCGCGCGTTTGGGTGCGTCGGAATCGTCGCCGGCGACGCGCGCCGTAATGATCGCGTGTGTGCTGTCCTTGCTGCGCAGAGCTGGGGCAACGTTGGGTGGGACTGCCCAGTAGGACACGACGGCTGAAACGTCGGGCTCGGTCTTCAGTGCGGCAACGAGTTTGTCGCCCACCGCGCGTGCGGCGGGGCTGTCGACGCCGTCCGGTGCCGTGACGAGGAGCACCAGGTTCGGTTCGCCGCTATGGAACTGCTCAGCAAGTATGGCCGACGCCCGGGTCGACTCGGCGTCCGGCGGTGTGAAGCCGCCCGCCTTGAGATGCTGCGCCGCCGAGGATCCGAACAGGATGGCCAATACTGCGGCGAGGAGTGCGGCCGACAAGACCACGCGCGGATGGCGGATGACGATCGCTGCGATACGGGTGAGCATGAGCGAGCCCTTTGCGAGGAGTGGATAGCCAGCCATACGTTAACGGCGTTATCGTAACGCTGTTAGCAATGGCCGTAGAGGCAATCCACTCGGCTGGGTTTACTCGGAGCGCTGGCCCGGATCCCGGGCAAGAGTGCCGAGCCCCGCTGTGCCCGGCCGCTTCGTCGAATGACCGTGCACACCTTCGGAATACGCAGTTTCTGCGTGCTGCGCGAAGTCGATTCCCGCCGTTTCGTCCTCAGCGCTGATCCGGAATCCCATCGTCCGATCGATCAGCTTGCCGAGCAGGAAGGACACAGTGAAGGCGTAGATCGCCACGACGGGGATCGCCAGCGCCTGCTTGCCGAGTTGGGTGAGTCCGCCACCGAAGAACAGACCCTCGGGCCCACCGGTCATCACCTCCGACGCGAGCAGCCCGATCAGGAAGACGCCGACAACTCCGCCGACGAAGTGCACGCCGACAACGTCGAGCGAATCGTCGTAGCCCGCTTTGAACTTCCATCCGATGGCAAACGAGCAGATCAGTCCAGCAGCAAGACCGACGACGACGGCACCGATCACGTTGACCGAGCCGCATGACGGCGTGATGGCCACGAGCCCCGCGACAACGCCGGACGCAGCGCCGAAGGTGGTCGGGCGACCGTCGCGTACCTGCTCGACCGTGAGCCAGCCGAGCATTCCCAGGCATCCGGCGATCAGAGTGTTGAGGAAGACAGCCGACGCCGTGCCGTTCGCGGCCAACGCTGAGCCCGCGTTGAAACCGAACCAGCCGAACCACAGCAAGCCGACGCCAAGCAGAACGAACGGGAGGTTGTGTGGGCGCATCGCTTCGGCCTTGAAGCCGATTCGTGGGCCGAGGACCAACGCGAGTGCCAGTGCCGACGATCCTGAAACGATCTCGACGACAAGGCCGCCCGCGTAGTCGAGAACACCGAATTTGAGCAGCCAGCCGTCGGGACCCCAGACCCAGTGCGCGACCGGCGCGTAGACCGCAAGCGTCCATACCGGAACGAACACCATCCACGCCGAGAACTTCGCACGATCCGCAATAGCGCCGCTGACCAGCGCGGCAGTGATGACCGCGAAAGAGAGCTGGAAGGTCGCGAACAGTAGTTCGGGAACAGTTCCGTGAACGGTGTTGGGATCGATTCCGCTCATCCCGACATGCTCGAGCCCGCCGACGATGCCGATTCCGGTGTCATCACCGAACGCCAGGGCGTAGCCGGCGACCAACCACGCAACCGTGACGAGCGGAATCGAGATGAAGCTCATCATGATCATGTTCAGGACGCCGGTGGACCGGACCATGCCACCGTAGAAAATGGCGAGACCGGGAGTCATCAGCAGGACCAGCGCGGTGGCCGCGAGCAGCCAGGCGGTGGCGGCGGGATCGATCGCCTCGGGCATGGGTTCTCCTTCGTGGGGCGCAGAGGCCACAGTTCGCGTCGAAGGATATGGGGCGCGGCGAATCCCCGTTTCGCTGGGGTTACCGAGATCTCACCTTGCGCTATAGCGTCGCGACGACTCCGGTCGATGGATCTGTCTGTCCTTCGACGAGCGCGAGCCACGCCGCGCGCACGTCGTCGGGAGTCGACGGCCTGACGATCTCTTTTGCACGGCCGTAGACCTCGAGGAATCGGCCCTGCGCTGAGCTGATTCGCCTGACCAATTCGGACGTGCCCAACTCGGCGGTCCGCACCTGCATCTGGCTGGGTGCGAAGAAGAATTCAGGCGCGCGACCGGGCAACGAGGCGTCCGGCGTGAAACCGGCAGGATTCTCCCAGTGCGTTGCGCCGACAACCATCGACCGCACAAGCGAATCGGTGAGCAGTTCGTGGACCGCGCGCCGCACGCTGTGGTTACCGGCGAAGTCCACGAAGCCGACGGGTCCGGCGATTGTGGCGGACGGCAGCTCGTCGTAGGTGATGACGCGGTCGTAATGATCCGAGACATAGGACCGGTTCCGACGTGATGTCAGCCCGACGATTTCCGGACGGTCTTGTTGCTGGGACAGGCACCAGGCGGTCGACAGTGCGGTCTTACTCGACGCGCTGGACAACACCAGCGTTGCTGCGTTGTCGAATTTGGCTTGTTCGAGCAGATCTGCGATCAGCCATGCCGTCCCGAACAGGGGGCCGCAGCAACGATTCGAGTTCTTCCCTGCCCGTGTCCTCGGGGCCTGCGGGGAGATACGCGTTGTACAGCGACGGCAGGGCATGCCGGTGGTCGGTGGTATCGATGAGTCGAGAGCCGCGCGTGCCCGTCGGCCGGACGGTCGCGAAAGTTGACATCGGCCAGTACCCATAGAGCCGATCGCCCACGACGGCATTGTCGGTCGCAGATGCGACTACTTCGGCAAAACCCCAGGCGGGCACGTGCCCCCAACCATCCGCAGCGGGATAGAACTGCCAGTAACCGAGCTGGTCGCCGAGCAGCGCGTACGTGACATTGTTGGCTGTCAGCGCGAATCGCTGCACACGAAGTGTTGCGTCGCCGGGTTCTGGTTCGGGCAACGAGATTTTACGGATTTCGCACACACGTGGATCGTCGCGTCGTACAACCAGGTCGAAGCCTCGACTGTTCACGACTCGCACGCTACCCGCGACCGCCGACAATTCTGGGCCGCCCGCCCGATGTCGCCGGTCGCCGGTACCCTCGGCGCGTGGCCCTGTACCGGAAGTATCGTCCCGCGACGTTCGCCGAAGTCGTGGGACAGGAGCATGTCACCGAGCCTCTCAGCACAGCGTTGGACGCCGGGCGCATCAATCACGCCTACCTTTTCTCGGGTCCGCGCGGCTGTGGCAAGACGTCGTCGGCCCGAATTCTCGCGCGCTCGCTGAACTGTGTGGAGGGTCCGACCTCCACTCCGTGCGGCGTGTGCGGGTCGTGCATCGCGCTGGCGCCAGGCGGGCCGGGCAACTTGGACGTGATCGAACTCGACGCCGCCAGCCACGGTGGTGTCGACGACACCCGCGAGCTTCGTGACAAGGCGTTCTACGCCCCGGCCGAGTCGCGATACCGCGTGTTCATCGTCGACGAAGCGCACATGGTCACCAATGCGGGCTTCAACGCCTTGCTCAAGATCGTCGAAGAGCCGCCGGAGCATCTGATCTTCGTGTTCGCCACCACCGAACCGGACAAGGTACTTCCGACGATCCGCTCGCGCACGCATCACTACCCGTTCCGCCTGCTGCCGCCGCTGACGATGCGCGGATTGCTGGAAAGGATCTGCGCGCAAGAAGAGGTTTCGGTCGAGGGTCCGGTGTATCCGTTGGTCATCAGGGCCGGTGGTGGTTCGCCTCGCGACTCGTTGAGCCTGCTCGATCAGCTTCTTTCCGGTGCCGGCCCGGAAGGTGTGACCTACGCACGGGCGCTCGCCCTCCTCGGTGTCACCGACATCGCGTTGATCGACAACGCTGTTGATGCGCTCGCCGAGAACGACGGCGGCGCATTGTTCGGCACCGTCGACAAAGTCATGGAGGCCGGTCACGATCCGCGCCGATTCGCCGTCGACCTGCTCGAGCGAATTCGCGACCTGATCCTGCTGCGCGCGATCCCCGACGCAGGCGAGCGTGGACTTGTCGATGCTCCCGGCGACGTGCTCGATCGGATGCGTGAAGAATCGCAGCGGATCGGACCCGCGACGCTTGCTCGCTACGCCGAACTCATTCACGAAGGCCTCGGCGAGATGCGCGGTGCGACGGCACCGCGCCTGCTGCTCGAGGTGATCTGTGCCCGCATGCTGCTGCCCTCGGCGTCGGACGCGGAATCGGCAGCATTGCAGCGCATCGAGCGGCTCGAACGTCGGCTCGAGGGAGCCGCACTAGAGGGAGCCGCCGTCGCAGAGCCCAAGCCCGTTGTTGCTCGGCCGGAGCCCAAGCCGGTTGTTGCTCGGCCGGAGCCCGTTGCTGCACCGGAACCCGAACCCACTCCAGAACCCGAACCCGAACCCGTTGCCGCCGCGCCCGCTCCCGTCGCTGCGAGCGCTTCGGTGTCGACCTCGAACGGACCGGACTTGGCCGCAATGCGGGACAAGTGGGGCGAGATCCGGTCGAAGGTTCGTGACCGCAGCAGGACCGTCGAGGTCATGTTGTCCGGCGCCTCGGTGTCCGCTGTGCATGCCGACCACGTTGTCCTTGCGCACGAATCAGCGCCCTTGGCAAAGAGATTGATCGAGCCGCGCAACGCGGATGTGATCCGTGAGGCGCTTCGCGATCAGTTCGGTGTGGAGTGGGAGATTCGCTGCGAATCGGGGCCGGGAGCCGTTGCGGCGCCGACAAAGGCAGCGCGTCCAGCGCAGCAGAAGTCCCCGCCGGCGGAACGAGCCCGATTCTCGCGGCCGAGCAAGGAGGGTGCTCCGCAAGCTGCTCGGGCGACCTCGGGGCCGCCTTCGGATGACATTCCTCCGCCGGAAGCACCCGACTACCCCGACGACCCCGAACCGGAACCGGGACCGGCGGTCACCACTCCTGAGGACGAAGAGGAGATGTACGCACAGTCGGCTGAACCATTGAGCGCCGCTGAGCGGATCGACCCAGAGGACGCCGCATTGCAACTATTGCGGAGCGAGCTGGGGGCAAAACAGATCGAGGGCTGACGCGAGTTTTGCCGAGGCCGGGATTTCTCCACAGTGGCGGCCGCATAATGTCTGCACACTTTGGGAGAGGGAATTCATGATCTTCGGTATCGACGTCCTCGGCCTGATCCCGGCCCTGATTCCGCTGCTACCGGAGGCGATCGTCAAGTTCGTGCCCGACGTGTTCGGCGCCCTCGGACAGTGGGGCGGATGCATCGCGACGAACGGTTCGACGTCGCAATTATGCGTGGGGCTATAGCCCGCGCTGCGCCCGGCCAGTGGCGTTCACCTGCTGTTCTCCGGTATTGTTCCGGGCGAACACGTTAAGTTAACGGCGATTCGCATAGATTTGCCCCGCAGGCACGGCCCGTTTGTGGCCGTGGCGAAGGTTGGATCTATGGTAGTGGAGGCGCAAGCAAGTTCCCTGGTTATTGCCGCGTTTATACGGTGTCAGGAAGCTTCGCTGTTTGCGTCACCAAGGCTGCACGATTTGCGTGACCGCCTGCCGGATTCGCCACCGGCTTGCTCGACAGAGCGGTCGAACAGGTTCGAACGAGCGTGCGTTTGCACAGCAGGCGCGCACACAGGAAAGGTTAGGCGTCACAATGACGGTACAGGCGACAGAGGCCTACATTTTCGAGGCGATCCGTACCCCGCGTGGGCGCGGAAAGAAGACCGGATCGCTGCATTCGGTGAAGCCCCTCGATCTGGTGGTCGGACTGATCCAAGAGCTGCGTACGCGCTTCCCGGATCTGGACGAAAACCGGATCTCCGACGTGATCTTGGGTTGCGTTGCGCCCGTGGGCGACCAGGGTGCAGACATTGCCCGCACCGCGGTTCTCGCTGCCGGCCTACCCGACACGGTCGGTGGATTCCAGCTCAACCGTTTCTGCGCCTCAGGGCTCGAAGCAGTGAACCTGGCCGCACAGAAGGTCCGCTCCGGCTTCGACGAGCTCGTGATCGCAGGTGGCGTCGAGTCGATGTCCCGCGTTCCGATGGGCAGCGATGGCGGCGCATGGGCCATGGACCCGGCAACCAACTACGACACCTATTTCGTCCCGCAGGGTGTCAGTGCCGACCTGATCGCGACGATGGAAGGCTTCTCCCGCGACGACGTCGACGCATACGCGGTCCGTTCACAGGATCTCGCCGCCGCAGCATGGACAGGCGGTTACTTCGCCAAGTCGGTCGTGCCGGTCAAGGACCAGAACGGTCTGATCGTTCTCGACAACGACGAGCACATGCGTCCGGGCACCACGCCGGAAGATCTCGGCAAGCTCAACCCGTCGTTCTCGATCATGGGTGAAATGGGTGGCTTCGACGCGGTTGCGCTGCAGCGGTACCACGCGGTCGAGAAGATCAACCACGTCCACCACGGTGGAAACAGCTCTGGCATCGTCGACGGCGCCGCATTGGTGCTCGTCGGCAGCGAAGACGCAGGGAAGGCGTCCGGCCTCGTGGCCCGCGCCCGCGTCGTTGCCAGCGCAACCAGTGGCGCCGACGCGACGATCATGCTCACCGGCCCGACACCGGCGGCCCACAAGGTTCTCGCCACTGCGGGTCTGACGGTGGATGACATCGACCTGTTCGAGATCAACGAAGCGTTCGCCTCGGTCGTGCTCAAGTTCCAGAAGGACTTGAACATCCCGGATGAGAAGCTGAACGTCAACGGCGGTGCAATCGCGATGGGCCATCCGCTCGGTGCGACCGGCGCGATGATCACCGGAACCATGATCGACGAGCTCGAGCGTCGTAACGGCCGTTACGCCCTCATCACCTTGTGCGTCGGTGGCGGCATGGGTGTCGCGACCATCATCGAACGCGTCTGACCCGACACCGAACCTTCTGCTAGGAGACACAAAGCTGTGACTGAGAACAACATTATTGCGTGGGAACAGGATGCCGACGGCATCGTTCTGCTCACCATGGACGACCCGAGCCAGGGCGCCAACACGATGAACGAGGCCTACAAGAAGTCGATGACGGCTACCGTCGAGCGGCTCGAGGCTGAGAAGGACAACATCACCGGTGTTGTGCTGACGTCGGCGAAGAAGACCTTCTTCGCCGGTGGTGACCTGAAGAACATGATGCAGGTCGGGCCAGAAGACGGCCAGGCGCTCATGAACGAGCTCGCGGAGATCAAGGGTGCATTGCGTCGCCTGGAGACCCTCGGCAAGCCCGTCGTCGCTGCGATCAACGGCGCTGCCCTCGGTGGCGGCCTCGAGATCGCGCTTGCCACTCACCACCGCATCGCTGCGGACGTGCGTGGTTCGCAGATCGGCCTGCCCGAGGTTTCCCTCGGCCTGCTCCCGGCCGGTGGCGGCGTCATCCGCACCGTGCGCATGCTGGGCCTTCAGGGTGCGCTGATGGGCGTGCTCCTGCAGGGACAGCGCAACAACCCGACCAAGGCGAAGGAAATCGGCCTGGTCGACGAGCTGGTGGGTTCCGTCGAGGAGCTCGTTCCCGCAGCGAAGGCCTGGATCAAGGCCAACCCTGAAGGCGGCGTTCAGCCGTGGGACAAGAAGGGCTTCAAGATCCCCGGCGGCACCCCGTCCAGCCCGGCGTTCGCGGCCAACCTTCCCGCGTTCCCGGCCAACCTGCGCAAGCAGCTCAAGGGCACCAACATGCCGGCCCCGCGGGCCATCATGTCGGCAGCTGTCGAGGGCTCGCAGGTCGACATCGACAACGCGTCGCTGATCGAGTCGCGCTACTTCGTCTCGCTGCTCACTGGTCCGGTTGCGAAGAACATGATCCAGGCGTTCTTCTTCGACCTGCAGGGCATCAACAACGGTGGCTCGCGTCCCGATGGCGTCGAGAAGCGTGACATCAAGAAGATCGGTGTCCTCGGCGCTGGCATGATGGGCGCAGGCATCGCCTACGTGTCGGCAAAGGCCGGCTACGAGGTCGTGCTGAAGGACGTCACGATCGAGGCTGCCGAACGCGGCAAGAACTACTCGGAGAAGATCGAGGCCAAGGCTCTCTCGCGTGGCAAGACCACCGAAGAGAAGTCGAAGGAACTGCTGGGCCGGATCACTCCGTCCGCGGATCCCAAGGACTTCGCCGGCGTCGACTTCGTCATCGAAGCCGTCTTCGAGAACACCGAACTCAAGCAGAAGGTGTTCCAGGAGATCGAGGACATCGTCGACCCCGACGCGTTGCTCGGTTCCAACACCTCGACGCTGCCGATCACTGGTCTCTCGCACGGTGTGAAGCGTCCGGAAGACTTCATCGGTATCCACTTCTTCTCCCCTGTGGACAAGATGCCGCTGGTGGAGATCATCCGTGGTGAGAAGACCTCCGACGAGGCGTTGGCTCGCGTGTTCGACTACACGCTCGCCATCAAGAAGACCCCGATCGTCGTCAACGACAGCCGTGGCTTCTTCACCTCGCGCGTGATCGGCACCTTCATCAACGAGGCCATCGCGTTCCTCGGTGAGGGCATCGAGCCCGCCACCATCGAGCAGGCTGGCCTGCAGGCCGGTTACCCGGCGGCACCGCTGCAGCTGGCGGACGAGCTCAACATGAAGCTCATGCAGAAGATCGCCAAGGAAACGATCGAAGCTGCCGAAAAGGGCGACACGACCCTGGGTGCCACCCGGCACGCTTCGCAGGACGTCGTCGACTATATGGTCGCCGAGAGTCGACCGGGTCGGCTTGAGAAGTCTGGCTTCTACGAGTACGACGACGAAGGCAAGCGCACCGGCATCTGGCCGGGACTGCGTGAGCACTTCAAGACTTCGCCTGAACTGCCCGAGGGTGTCGTGTTCCAGGATCTGATCGACCGGATGCTGTTCGCTGAGGCAATCGAGACGCAGAAGTGCTTCGACGAGGGTGTTCTGACCACCACCGCCGACGCAAACATCGGCTCGATCTTCGGCATCGGTTTCCCGGCCTGGACCGGTGGCGTGCACCAGTTCATCGTCGGTTACCCGAACGGTGGACAGGCGGCATTCGTCGCCCGTGCCGAGGAGCTCGCAGCCAAGTTCGGCGAGCGTTTCACTCCGCCGGCAAGCCTGCGCTAACGCGCCCGTGAGTCCTTTCGGAGGGTCCGCCCTCCGAAAGGACTCACGACCCGGGTTATCCACAGCCCCGAACTTATCCACAGGCAATTGCAAAACCCCAGGTCGGCCCTGAGGGTCGGTCGGCCCCTCGGGTGACGATTGTGCGATGTCAGCACCGGCACCCAGCAACGCATTACAGGTTCTGCTCGATTCCCAGTTCGGCCTAGCGACGCAAGAGCAGCTCGCGGCCCTCGGCTATCCCCGTTCGCGCCTTCGGCATCTGGTCGAATCAGGACAGTGGATCGCTGTTCTGCACGGTGTGTACGCGGTGACGAACGGCCCGCTCACCCGGAAGATGATCTTGATGGCCGCGCTCCTGTACGGCGGCGGATACGCGCTGCTCAGCCATCAGACCGCAGGCGAGGAATGGCGGATGCGCCCGATCGACGAGACGGCGCCCATCCACATCACCGTGCGCTACGGGCAGTCGGCGAAATGTCAGTCACCAACTCGCATCAAACCGCCGGTCAACGCCGGACGGCCGGTCCCGATGCTGGGTAGCCTCCGTCATCCGGGAGTTGTCGTGCACCGGTCGCGTGCCCATGAGCACATTGCCGTTGACGGTGTTTTCCCACGAACAGCCAAGGCGGACACTGCAATCGATCTTGCCGTCGCCGAGCCGTCCGCGAGGGCCGCTTACGTTTCCCTGATCAGTACCGTCACCAATTCGCAGATCAGGCTCGTCGATATTCGACAGCGACTGGAAGAACGGCCGCCGCGTCGGTACCGCAAAGCGCTTGCCGCAGCGGTCCGCCGCTTGCGGAAGGTGTGCAGTCGGTTCTGGAATATCACTATGCAATCGATGTCGAGGAAGCTCACGGTCTACCGACTGCGCGGCGGCAATCTCCTGTTGTGGTGGATGGCCGGACCCTTTACGAGGACTGCGATTACTCGGAGTCCGGCGTACCCCTGATCGTGCGGCTCGATGGGCGATGGGCGCACTCGATGCGCGAGGTTGCGTTCCGCGATCGGCGGCGCGACAACGCAGCCGAGCTCGCAGGACGGCCGCGGTTGACGTACGGCTTCCAGGAGGTCGCCACGGCCTCCTGCGAGGTGGCCCGCGAGGTCGAGCAGATTCTGACCAGGGAAGGTTGGGTCAGGCAGGCCGCAGGCACCTGCACTGCTTGTGAGTCTTTTCGG
>JBBSKP010000116.1:0-16044 GCA_038256175.1 Mycobacteriales bacterium | reverse complement strand
GTCGAGGAACCGATGGAGATCCGGATCGGCGGCGAGTCGCTGACCGTCACCATGCGTACACCCGGAAATGATATCGACCTCGTTCACGGCTTGCTGCTCAGCGAAGGCATCATTGTTGGCCGGAGCGATATTTCGGCAATCCGCTATTGCGACGGCGTAGATGCCGAGGGTGCCAACACCTACAACGTCCTCGACGTCGAGTTATCCGCCACCGCGCCCACTACCGCACGATCTGCACGAAACTTCCTGTCCACCAGCGCATGCGGAGTATGTGGCAAGGCGTCGTTGGAGGACGTGCGAACGCACTCGCACTACGACGTCGCGAATACGGACGTCTCGGTCGATACCGGAACTCTCGCGACAATGCCGGAAACCTTGCGGCGCGGCCAGCACGTGTTCGATGCCACCGGCGGACTGCATGCAGCCGGTCTGTTCACCGCCGACGGAGTCCTGCTGGCTCTACGCGAGGATGTCGGCAGGCACAACGCCGTAGACAAGGTTATCGGCTGGGCAACCACGGAAGATCGCCTGCCGCTTGCTGATTCGGTGTTGATCGTCAGCGGCAGAGCCTCCTTCGAACTCGTCCAGAAAGCCGTCGTGGCGGGGATACCCCTGCTGGGCGCGGTATCTGCTCCATCGTCGCTCGCAGTGGACCTCGCTGCCGACGCCGGGATGACGCTGATCGGGTTTCTCCGTGGCGATTCGATGAACATCTACACCCGAGACGATCGGATCAAATCAAGCTAGCGGCAACGCTTGACCTGGAGTGCACTCCAGCACTTACGGTCGAAGTATGACTTTGGACAAGGTAATTCTCGGCGACACTCTGACAACCAGTCCGCTCGGATTCGGCGGCATGGCACTCACGCCCGTCTACGGCGCGATAGACCCCGCAGCCGCGCTGACAACCCTGCACCACGCAGTCGATGCCGGCATGACATTCATCGACACCGCCAACGTCTACGGCGGTGGTTCCAACGAGGAACTCGTCGGCAAGCTACTGCGCGAGCGGCGTGACGAGGTCCAGCTGGCAACCAAGTTCGGCATCACAGGAAACCCCGCGAACGGCGACCGTAGCTCGCGAGGCGACCGTGACTACGTACTCCATTGTGTGGACGAGAGCCTCGCCCGGCTCGGGACCGACGTCATCGATCTGTACTACATGCACCGGCTCGATCCGAACACACCGATCGAGGAAACTGTCGGGGCGATGGCGGAACTGGTCGCGGCGGGCAAGGTCCGCCATCTCGGCGTCTCGGAGGTGACCGCCGACGAGTTGCGCCGCGCTGTCGCGGTCCATCCCATCGCGGCCGTTCAGTCGGAATGGAGCCTCTGGAGCCGCGACGTCGAGGCCAATGTCGTGCCGGCTGCGGCCGAACTCGGCGTCGGCTTCGTCCCGTACTCGCCGCTCGGGCGGGGCTTCCTCACCGGCACTGTCACGGCAGACACGATCGGCGAGAACGACGTCCGCAGGCACTTCCCCCGATTTGCCGACGGCGTCATCGACACCAATGAACTTGCGGTCAATACGGTTCGGGCCCTTGCCGCAGACGTCGGCGCTACGCCAGCGCAAGTCAGCCTCGCGTGGCTGCGCAGCAAGGGCGCCGAACTCGGTCTCCCGGTCGTACCGATCCCAGGAACCCGCAAGGCCGACCGAATCGACGAGAACATCGGATCGCTGACGGTCGAGCTGAATGCCGCTCAGCTCGCGACGCTCGACGCGATTGCCGCCACCGTCAGCGGAGCCCGCTCGGCAGACGCGCAATGGGTCTCGGCGGGACGGGAGTAAGCCGGGCAACCGCTCAGCGCATAGAAATGGTGGCCCCGTCGATCTCTTGGGCCACCATTTCTATGCGTTCGTGAAGTGTCTATGCGGACTTGTCGCGACGCTCCGGCCGCTCACGCTTGCGCGGCACGATCGTCGGCAGAACGTTGTCGACGACGGTCTCGCCGGTGACGACAACCTTGGCGACGTCGTCGCGGCTGGGGATGTCGTACATGACCGGAAGGAGGACTTCCTCCATGATCGCGCGAAGCCCGCGAGCGCCGGTGCCACGCAGGATCGCCTGGTCTGCGATCGCGTCCAACGCCTCAGCGGTGAACTCGAGCTCGACGCCATCCATCTCGAAGAGCCGGGTGTACTGCTTCACCAGTGCGTTCTTCGGCTCGGACAGAATCTTGACCAGCGATTCCTTGTCCAGGTTCGTCACCGAAGCAATGACCGGAAGACGCCCGATGAACTCCGGAATCAAACCGAACTTGATGAGGTCTTCGGGCATGACCTCGGCGAAGTGGTCCTGAGTATCGATTTCGGCCTTCGAGTGAACCTCGGCGCCGAATCCGATTCCGCGCCGGCCGATTCGGTCGGACACAATCCGCTCGAGTCCCGCGAACGCACCGGCAACGATGAACAGCACGTTGGTGGTGTCGATCTGGATGAACTCCTGATGCGGGTGCTTGCGTCCACCCTGCGGCGGGACGCTGGCCTGCGTGCCTTCGAGGATCTTCAGCAGCGCCTGCTGCACACCCTCGCCGGACACGTCCCGCGTGATCGACGGGTTCTCGCTCTTGCGAGCGATCTTGTCGACCTCGTCGATGTAGATGATTCCGGTCTCGGCGCGCTTCACGTCGTAGTCCGCAGCTTGGATCAGCTTGAGGAGGATGTTCTCGACGTCTTCACCGACGTAGCCGGCTTCGGTCAGCGCGGTCGCATCGGCGATGGCAAACGGAACGTTGAGCATCTTGGCGAGCGTCTGCGCAAGGTAGGTCTTGCCACAGCCGGTGGGCCCGAGCATCAAGATGTTCGACTTTGCCAGCTCAACCTGCTCACCACGACCATCCCGGCTCTTGTCGCCAGCCTGGATGCGCTTGTAGTGGTTGTAGACGGCGACGGCGAGCGTCCGCTTCGCAGTGTCCTGCCCGATGACGTAGTTCTCGAGGAAGTCACGGATTTCCATCGGCTTCGGAAGCTCGTCGAGCTTCACCTCGCTCGATTCCGCGAGCTCCTCTTCGATGATCTCGTTGCATAGGTCTATGCACTCATCGCAGATGTATACCCCGGGCCCCGCAATGAGCTTCTTGACCTGCTTCTGGCTCTTCCCGCAGAAAGAGCACTTCAGCAGATCGCCGCCGTCACCGATGCGCGCCATCTTGTCAGGTCCCTACTTCCTTGTCCGCGTGCGACCGTCTAACCCAATTACCGACGATCGTTTCCGTCGGTAATCAGAAGCGATAGCCCATGATGTGACCGTACCCGCAGATCGGGATTGAGGTCGACTCCTTAGCGGTGATTCGCGAAGACAACACCGCATTTGCCGCTCACCCTTTCACTGCTTCAAAGCTTTGTCGCCCGGACTCGGATCCGAAACCCGCGACTGCGGGCCCAAGCGTCGCGCGTGATCGGCCGGTTCCTCGGTATCTGGGCTGCTCTGGCGTGTCGCGTACGCGGCAACGCCTCTACTTCTGTGCGCTGAGCTTCCGGTACTCGAAAACTGTGTCGATGATGCCGTATTCCTTGGCATCGGCGGCAGTCAGAATCTTGTCGCGGTCGGTGTCCTTGCGGATCACGTCGGCGTCCTTACCGGTGTGCCGAGCGAGTGTGGTTTCCATCAATCGGCGCATGCGCTCGATCTCGGCAGCCTGGATCTCGAGGTCCGACACCTGACCCTGAATGCCACCCTCGACCGACGGCTGATGGATCAGCACGCGGGCGTTCGGCAGCGCGGCACGCTTACCCGGCGTACCGGCGGCGAGCAGAACCGCGGCAGCCGAGGCGGCCTGGCCGAGGCAGACGGTCGCGACATCGGCGCGGACGTACTGCATCGTGTCGTAGATCGCCATCAGCGAGGTGAACGAGCCACCGGGCGAGTTGATGTACATCGTGATGTCGCGGTCGGGATCGAGTGACTCGAGCACGAGAAGCTGTGCCATGACGTCGTTCGCCGAAGCATCGTCGACCTGCACGCCGAGGAAGATGATGCGCTCCTCGAAGAGCTTGTTGTACGGGTTCGACTCTTTGACGCCGTAGCTCGAGTGCTCGATGAACGACGGCAGGATGTAGCGCGACTGAGGTGCTGCGGGTGCCGAGGATGCCGGCAGGTTTCGGGGGTCGAACACGTTGGCCATCTTCTCTCCAAAAGGTCTGTGGGTGGTGGGCTCCGAACGACCGCGCTAGTGCGGCGCCGTGCCTCCGGCCTGCTCCGCACGCGAGACGACATGGTCGACGAAGCCGTACTCCAGCGCTTCCTTTGCCGTGAACCAGCGGTCGCGATCGGCGTCAGCGGTGACCTGCTCGACCGACTTGCCGGTGTGCAGCGCGTTCAGCTCGTTCATCTCTTTCTTGGTCGCCACGAACTGCTCGGCCATGATCGCGATGTCGGCCGCGGTACCACCGATACCGGCTGAAGGCTGGTGCATCATGATGCGCGCGTGCGGCAACGCGAACCGCTTACCCTTCGTGCCTGCGGTGAGCAAGAACTGCCCCATCGAGGCAGCGAGGCCCATCGCATAGGTCGCGACGTCGCATTCGGCGAACTGCATCGTGTCGAAGATCGCCATACCTGCGGTGACCGACCCGCCAGGCGAGTTGATGTAGAGCGAGATGTCCTTGGTGGGATCCTCGGCCGACAGCAACAGGATCTGCGCGCACAGCCGATTGGCGATGTCGTCGTCGACCTGAGTGCCCAGGAAGATGATGCGCTCGTGAAGCAGCCGCTCGAACACCGAATCGCTCAGGTTCAGACCGGCGGTCGCCGACCTCATCAGGGGACCTGCCGGTGCTGCTGCACGGCCGGAAATCGCCTCGTTGTTCAGTCTCACGGGTACCTGCCCTCTCCCTCACATTGACTTGCCTGACACAAACACTAACGAAGTAAGGCGGCACCGGAGTCCCGGTGCCGCCTTACTTCGCTCAAAGCGGAATACGTCTTGTGTTACTTCACTTCTTCGGCGACAACCTCGGATGCCTCTTCGACGACCTCGTCAGCGTCATCGGACGCAGCCGGAACGGCCTCGGAGCCGAACAGCTCGTCGGTGTCGACGACATTGCCTTCGGTGTCGGTCACGCTGACACGCTCGACAACACCGGCGAGGGCCTTGCCGCGGCGGACATCGGCGAAGATCGCGCCGAGCTGGTTCGCCTGCTGGACCTGCTGGATGAACTGCTCCGGCGAGATGCCGTAGCGCTGCGCCTGGAAGATGATCCGCTCGGTCAGCTCTTCCTGGCCGACCTGCGTGCCTTCGGCCTCGGCGATCGCGTCGAGCAGCAGCTGGATCTTGACCGAGCGTTCGGCCGACTCCTGCGCGTCCTTCTCGAATTCTTCGCGGCTGCTGCCCTGCGCCTCGAGAAGCGCATTCAGCTGCTCATCGTCGTGGTCCAGGCCGTGCAGTGCCTCGTGGATCTGGCCATCGACCTCGGCCTTGACGACCGACTCGGGCAGCGCGATCTCCACTGTCTCCAGCAGGGACTCGAGCACTTTGTCACGAATCTGACCGGCCTGCTCGACTCGCTTCACACGACCGACACGCTCGCGCAGATCTGTCTTCAGCTCGTCGAGAGTGTCGAATTCGCTTGCCAGTTGCGCAAATTCGTCGTCGGCGTCGGGAAGCTCACGCTCCTTGACGGTGCCGACCTTGACGGTGACAACCGACTCCTTGCCCGCGTGCTCGCCGGCAACCAGCGTCGACGTGAATTCCTTCGACTCACCCGATGCGAGCCCGACGATGGCCTCGTCGAGACCCTCGATGAGCTGACCGGAACCGACCTCGTGGGACAGCCCGGTAGCGCTCGCCTCGGGAACGTCCGCACCGTCGACAGTCGCCGACAGGTCGATCGACACGAAGTCACCATCCTGCACGGCGCGCTCGACACCGGTGAGGGTGCCGAAGCGGGCGCGCAACGACTCGAGCTGCTCGTCGATGTCGGCATCGGTGATCTCGATCGGATCGACCGTCACGGCCAGCGTGGCGAAATCCGGAAGCGTGATCTCGGGACGGATGTCGACCTCGGCCGTGAACGCAAGTTCCTGGCCGTCTTCGATCTTGGTGATCTCGATGTCGGGCTGACCGATCACCTTGATCTCGGCGGTGGTGACGGCCTCGCTGTACTTACCGGGCAGCGCGTCGTTGACGACCTGCTCGAGCACGGCGCCACGACCGACGCGGGCCTCCAACAACTTCGCAGGGGCCTTGCCCGGGCGGAAACCCGGAACCTTGATCTGCTGCGCAAGCGCCTTGTACGCGCGGTCGAAATCTCCCTTGAGCTCCTCGAAGGGCACCTCAACGTTGATCCGGACTCGCGTCGGGCTCAGCTGCTCGACGGTGCTCTTCACGACAGGCTCCTAATCAACGACGTGCTCCTTGTGTATTCGATCGATCTTTGCTTGCTGCCTGGATCGGCGGTCGTACTACAGACGGCTAGTCGGCCGTCAGTCTCCTGCTGGTCGGGGTGACAGGAATTGAACCTGCGACCCTCCGCTCCCAAAGCGGATGCGCTACCAAGCTGCGCTACACCCCGTTCCACCTACAGACCGAATCCGTGCGGAGTCGGCTGGTTACTTGAACCAGCTCGCAATCCTACGGTCACCCGATTACCGATTCCAAAGCGAGGTTCGGTACAGTCTCTCAACGCACACGACATCAGAGGCGATCCCATCTGGTGTCGTATGCCTGCGGGTGTAGCTCAATGGTAGAGCCCTAGTCTTCCAAACTAGCTACGCGGGTTCGATTCCCGTCACCCGCTCCAGGTCAGACCGTTTTGATGAAGGTCATCTCCGTGCAGCTCGACAGCACGGGGGTGACCTTTTGTCATTGGTACGGGAGTGCTCGGGCCACGCGGCCGGCCGAGCGGTAGTTGCGACTCTTCGCGGTGTTCGCGGCTCGACACTCCGGGCAACGGCATCCGCTGTCGTACGCCAACGATGTGCCATGGCGGCTAAGGACACGCCCCTGCGAACGCACCCGATCCATGTACTCGCGATGCCGTTCCCGGTTGGCCTGCTTGCACGACTCGCATCGGCAGCCACCGTTGCTGTACCCGTTGATGGTTCCGTGCCGCGGGTCGTTTGGATTCATCACAAGCCCTCCTCCTCGCAAGAGTGCCGTCCGTTCCGCTGTTCGGAACCTGGGATCGCTTGCCGCGAGAATAGCCGAATGATGTATCAGTCGAGCATTTATCAGTGGATGGCGCGAAGGAGCCGACGTCGGGGACAATCGGGGCGTACAGGACGCCGGAGAGGAACTGAGATGGACATCGCGCTGATCGTGTTCGTGTTCGTGTTCGTGTTCGCGGTAATCGCAGTGCTCATCTACAGCCTTGCGAAGCGCCCAAGCAAACCCCGACAGCGCGGCGCCGCAGCCGGGGGCACCGCCAATTCCAGCGGCTCCGACTGGGGCGGTCTATGGGGCGGTGACAGCAGCGGCGGACACAGCGACGGCGGCAGCAATCGCTGCGGCGGCGGAGGCAGCTGTGGAGGCGGTAGCAGTAGCTAGACGGCCTGACAGCTGGGGCACCAGAAGAGGTTCCTGCCCTCCAGCAGCGTCGTGAGGATTGTTGTGCCACAAACGCGGCACGGTTCCCCGGCACGCCGATATACGTATGTGCGCGGCCGGTCGGCGGCGTATGCGGGCGCACCTCGGTCGTGTTCGCGTTCGACGACGACGATCTTCCCGCGACGCAGTCCGACCTTCATCAGCGCGACCAAGTCTGTCCACATATCGGACCATTCCTGATGACCGATCGTGGTGCCGGGACGCTGCGGTGACATGCGGTGGCGGAAAAGCAGTTCCGCGCGATAGACGTTGCCGACCCCTGCCAGCACGCTCTGATCCATGAGCAACGCGCCGATCGACCGCTGCGACTTAGCGATCTTGACCCACGCCCTGTCGCCGTCGGCATTGCGCCGCAACGGGTCCGGACCGAGCCGGTCGGCAATGGCAGCGAGTTCGGCTTTCTGCAGTACCTCGCAGATGGTGGGCCCGCGCAGGTCGGTCCCGAAGTCGGCGCCGACCATTCGCATGCGAACCTGCCCGACGGGTGGACCCATCGGAACCGTCGACTCACTGAACGCACCGATCAGGCCGAGGTGCACATGGACGACCAGGCCCGAATCGTAATGGTGCAGTAGGTGTTTACCCCATGCCTCGGCCTTGACAAGCGTGCGGCCGTCGACCAGTGCGGCACCGACGGCGAACTTGCCCTGCGGGCTGGACACCCGAACCACGGAGCCTTTGAACTTCTGCTGATGCAACCGCGCGAGGCGGTGCAGCGTATGTCCTTCGGGCATCGATCGGTACCCGCGCCGCTAGCTCAGGCCGGGGATGGTTCCGGTCTCTTCGTACTCGGAAAGCAGATCGATGCGCCGCTGGTGGCGCGGCTCTTCCGACCACGGCGTTGCAAGGAACGCGTCGACGATGGCCAGCGCCTCCTCGAGCGAGTGCATACGGCCGCCGATGCCGATCAGCTGTGCGTTGTTGTGCTGGCGGGCGAGCTGCGCGGTTTCGACACTCCATGCGAGGGCACAACGCGCGCCCTTCACTTTGTTGGCCGCGATCTGCTCGCCGTTGCCGGAACCGCCGAGCACGAGTCCAAGGCTGCCCGGATCCGCAACGACCCGCCGGGCGGCTTCGATGCAGAACGGCGGATAGTCGTCGACCGCGTCGTATTCGTGAGCACCGCAGTCGATCGCCTCATGGCCGGTCGCCTTCAGGTGTTCGATGATCTGATTCTTGAATTCGAAGCCGGCGTGGTCGGCACCAAGGTAAACGCGCATGGCTGCAATTGTGGCAGGCACCGCGCACTCGGCGAGACCAGCCCACCAAAGGGCGCACTGAATACAGTGCAGACATGCAGCCGTATCGACCGACCGAAGCCATCCCTGGATTGCCGGCGCCAGGCTTCGGTCCGCCGCAAACACTTCCCCCACGCGGACTTTCGCCCTACGGCAGGCCGGCTCGCCATTCGTGGGAGATCCCGCTACTCGTTCTCGTCATCATCGCGACCGCGCTCGTCTACCTTGTTGCAGTCGTCGCTGCACTGACCGGCGAGATCAACGACTACCTATTGATCATCCTGGTTGCCCCGGTTCTGCTGTATCTCGCCCGAGGAAGCGGATATGCATCGCAGCGCGTCAACGGCATCCGGATGTCACCGACGCAATTTCCCGACGGCTACCGCATGGTCGTCGAGGCAGCAGCGCGATTCGGGATGGCGAAGGTTCCGGACGCGTACGTCGTTCTCGGCAACGGCCAGATCAATGCATTCGCGTCCGGGCACGGCTTCCGGCGATACGTCGTCGTCTACAGCGACCTGTTCGAAATCGGCGGGAACGCCAGGCAACCGGATGCGTTGGCGTTCATCATCGGCCACGAAGTCGGCCACATTGCGGCAGGCCACGTGTCGTACTGGCGTCAGCTCGGAATGTTCGTCGCTCCCTACCTACCGTTCCTGGGGAGTTCGCTATACCGGTCGCAGGAATACACCGCCGACAATCACGGATTCGTCAATCGACCGAACGGCGCACCGGGCGCCATGGGAACTCTCGGCGCGGGCAAGTACCTCAACGCATTCGTCGGATTCGACGAGCTGGCGGATCGGGCGGGCACGGAACGTGGATTCTTCGTCTGGCTGGTCAACGGGATGGGTTCGCACCCGGTCTTGACCTGGCGAGCACATGCCCTTCGCGATCGTTCGCGCCACGGAAAGCTGTTCTTCCGCCCCGCTTCACCCAAATACTTACAGCGCTGATCACGGAGTTTCTGTTCGCCCGTCTCGGGCGATCCGTCAGAAACTCCGTGATCGCTGCAGAGGCGTCAGTCGAACTGAGGCTGCTCGGTCCTGGTGCGCTTGAGTTCGAAGAAGTGCGGATACGACGCGAGCGCAACCGTGCCGTCCCACACCTTGCCTGCATCCTCACCACGAGGAATGCGGGACAGGACCGGACCGAAGAACGCGATTCCGTTGACGTGAATTGTCGGCGTACCGACGTCGTCACCGACAGCGTCCATGCCTTCGTGGTGGCTCTTGCGGAGCGCTTCGTCGTAGGCATCGGAACTCGCGGCCTCGGCCAATTCAGCGGGGAGTCCGACTTCGGCGAGCGATTCTTCGATGATGACGGCGAACCGTTCAGCGGCCGATTCCTGCTGGTAGTCGTCTTTCCGATCGTGGATACGCGTACCCATCGCGGTGTAGAGCGGCAGCAGCACCTTGTCACCGTGGTCCTGCGCGGCGGCGATCGTGACGCGAACCGGTCCCCACGCCGACTTCATCATCTCTTTGTAGTTTTCAGGCAGGTCGCGCCCTTCGTTGAGCACCGCCAGGCTCATCACGTGGAAGTTCGCCTGGATGTCGCGGACCTTCTCGACTTCCAGAATCCAGCGAGACGTAATCCAGCACCACGGGCACAACGGGTCGAACCAGAAGTCTGCGGTGTCTTTCGCATTGGAATCCTGTGCTGCTTCGCTCACGCGTAGCTCCTGTCGGTATCGATGTGCATGTCGCGGGACAAACTACGGGCGCACTTCCCCCTCATTTAGACGCAACCATGCCGATGCGCAATTGCTTCCCGCTGTGCGAGGTCGTCGCAGTAGGGTCGAAATCGCATCCGGAAGGCACCATTCGCCCTCGCGCATCACCGAGGAGTATTCTTTCATGACTGCACAACCGACATTCGTCATCATCGGCGGCGGACTGGCCGGCGCCAAGGTCGCAGAAGCATTGCGGGACAAGGATTTCGCAGGCTCGATCATCTTGCTCAGCCAGGAAGACACGCTGCCGTACGAGCGGCCGCCGTTGTCGAAGGAATATCTCGCGGGCAAGAAATCGCTCGACGAGTTCACGGTGGCACCTGCGCAGTGGTACCGCGATCATCACATCGACCTTCGCTTGGGAACGACAGTCACGGGACTGGACAGAACGAACAAAACCCTCACTCTGCCCGACGGCTCCACGCTCGCGTACGACAAGCTCGCACTTGCCACAGGGTCACGATCTCGACGCCCACCCATTCCCGGCGCCGATTCGGCCGGTGTGCACTATCTGCGCAACCTCGAACAAGCCGACGCACTCATCGCGATGCTGGCCGGCCGGCACCGGCTTGCTGTTGTCGGCGCCGGCTGGATCGGGCTGGAGGTCACAGCAGCAGCCCGCGAAAAGGGCGTCGACGTCACCGTCATCGAAGCAGCCGACGCGCCACTGCTGGCCGCGCTCGGGCAGGAGATGGGCGCGGTGTTCGCCGAGCTGCATCGTCAACACGGCGTCGAGTTCAGGTTCGGAGCGAAAGTCGAGGAGATCACCGCAGCCGACGGTCATGCAAACGGCGTGCGCCTCGGTGACGGATCGGTGATCCCCGCCGACGCCGTTCTGATCGCCGTCGGCGCCGCGCCCAACATCGAGCTCGCCAAGGAGGCCGGGCTCGATGTCGACAGCGGAGTCCTCGTCGATGCATCGTTGACGACGAGTGATCCGGACATCGTCGCCGTCGGCGACATCGCCGAGCAGCAGCACCCGATCCTGAATCGGCGAGTCCGCGTGGAACACTGGGCAAACGCGCTCAACCAGCCCGCCGTTGCCGCCGCTACCCTGCTCGGCAAGTCTGCGACCTACGAGAATCTGCCGTACTTCTTCACCGATCAGTACGACCTCGGGATGGAATACGTCGGTCTCGCTACCGATTACGACCGCGTCGTCGTACGTGGCGATCTGGACGGCCGCGAGTTCGTCGCGTTCTGGCTCGATGCGGACAACCGCGTCCTTGCCGGGATGAACGTGAACGTCTGGGACGTCACCGATGCGGTCAAGGCGTTGGTCGCGTCGAGCCGCTCGGTCGATCCGGAAAGGCTCGCAGATCCAACGGTCGACCTCGGCGAGGTCTGGGCCTGAGTACGCGCTGGCTGCGCGTGATGGAGAATCGCTGTAACCACCTACTGTGCGCGCTTTTCACCCCCGGGCGGGTGAAAAGCGCGCACAGGCGACGAAGGAGTATGCCCCTGTGGCACCACCGAATCTGACCCGTGACCAGGCGACCGAACGGTCGACGCTGCTCACGGTCGACAACTACCGCATCGAGCTCGACCTGACCGATGGCGCGGGCGGAGCGGGCACGAAGACTTTCTTCTCGCGGAGCACCATCACGTTCGACGCGATGCCGGGCGGTTATACGTTCGTCGATCTGATCGCGGCAGGGGTCAGGTCCGCGGTGCTCAACGGCGAGCCGATAGACATCAGCGGATACGACGAATCGACCGGGATCGCGCTCGGCAACCTTGCGCAGCACAACGAACTCGTCATCGAAGCGGACTGCGAGTACTCCCACACCGGCGAGGGTTTGCACCGGTTCGTCGACCCGACCGACGACTCGATCTACTTGTACTCGCAATTCGAAACCGCAGACGCCAAGCGAATGTTTGCCTGCTTCGATCAGCCCGACCTCAAAGCCACCTTCGATCTCACCGTCACGGCACCGCACGACTGGAAAGTCATCTCCAACGCCGCCACACGCGGAAACGACGGCGGTGACGCGAACAGGCATCACTTCGCGACGACACCGAAGATGAGCACTTACTTGGTTGCGTTGATCGCCGGACCGTACGCGCATTGGTCCGACAGCTATTCCGACGACCACGGCACGATTCCGCTGCGCATCTTCTGCCGCGCGTCCCTTGCCGAGCACATGGACGCGGAGCGGTTGTTCACCGAAACCAAGCAAGGCTTTGCCTTCTACCACAAGAACTTTGGCATTCCGTACGCGTTCGGTAAGTACGACCAGCTCTTCGTACCCGAATTCAATGCCGGCGCAATGGAAAACGCGGGCGCGGTGACCTTCCTCGAGGATTACGTCTTCCGGTCCAAGGTCACCCGCGCATCGTACGAGCGGCGCGCCGAAACAGTGCTCCACGAGATGGCGCACATGTGGTTCGGCGATCTCGTAACCATGAAGTGGTGGGACGATCTGTGGCTCAACGAATCATTCGCGACCTTCGCGTCGGTCCTATGCCAGTCGGAAGCAACGGAATACGTCAACGCATGGACGACTTTCGCGAACGTCGAGAAGTCGTGGGCCTACCGGCAGGATCAGTTGCCGTCGACGCACCCGATCGCCGCCGACATCCCCGATCTGGCCGCCGTCGAGGTGAACTTCGACGGCATCACCTACGCGAAGGGTGCGAGCGTTCTCAAGCAGCTCGTCGCGTACGTGGGCCTGGAGCCGTTCCTCGCGGGCCTACGTGCCTACTTCACCGATCACGCATTCGGAAACGCCACGTTCGACAATCTGCTTGCGGCACTGGAGAAGTCGTCGGGTCGCGACCTCTCGGACTGGGGCTCGCAGTGGCTCAAGACCACCGGGCTCAACACCCTGCGACCGGAATTCGACACCGACGATGAAGGCAACTTCACCTCGTTCACGGTGGTACAGGACGGCGCAGCACCGGGTGCCGGCGAACGCCGCGTACACCGTCTCGCGATCGGCGTGTACGACGACGACAACGGTAAACTGGTGCGCACCAAGCGAGTCGAGATAGACGTCGAGGCGCAGGAACGCACCGAAGTCGCCGAGCTGATCGGAACGTCGCGCGGCAAGCTGGTGTTGGTCAACGACGACGACCTCACCTACTGCTCGGTGCGCCTCGACGCGGATTCTCTCGCCACACTGATCGAGCGTATCGGTGATATCGCCGAGCCCCTCCCCCGCACGCTGGCGTGGTCGGCCGCATGGGAAATGACGCGCCAGGCCGAGATGAAGGCCCGCGACTTCGTCGCCCTCGTGCAGCGAGGGATCGGCGCAGAAACCGAAGTCGGTGTGGTGCAACGACTCCTGATGCAGACGCAAACCGCACTCGGTAGCTACGCCGAGCCGGAGTGGGCGAAGGAGCACGGCTGGCCCGACTTCGCGAATCGTGTGCTGGAACTCGCGCGTGAAGCGGAGGCGGGTTCCGATCACCAGCTGGCGTTTGTCAACGCGCTCACCGGTTCACTGCTGTCCGACTGGCACCTCGAAGTGCTCCAGGAGCTGCTGGACGCCGACCCCGCGACCTTGGGTTTGCCTGGGCTGGTTATCGATACCGATCTGCGTTGGCGACTGGTGGTCGCACTGGCCGCCGCGGGCGAGATCGACTCCGAGGGAATCGATGCGCCGTTCATCGATGCCGAGATGGCCAAGGATCCGACGGCGGCAGGCAAGCGTCACGGTGCTGCGGCAGCCACCGCTCGCCCGCAGGCGCAGGTGAAGGAGCAGGCCTGGGAGCGTGTGATCGGCGACGATTCACTGCCGAACATCACAGCTCGCGCAATCATCGGAGGCTTTGCGCCACAAGGACAGTCGGAGCTGTTGGCGCCCTACCTCGCGAAGTACTTCAGCGAGATTCCTGAAGTATGGGAGCGGCGATCCAGCGAGGTCGCACAGACCGTGGTTGTCGGCCTGTACCCCTCGTGGGCAATCAGTGACGAAGCAGTCGCGGAGGCCGACGAGTTCCTCGCAACAGATCGCTCACCCGCGCTACGTCGACTTGTCATCGAAGGCAGAGCAGGGGTTGTCCGGTCGCTGCAGGCACGCGAGTTCGACGCCTCCTGAGACTTACCGACGGCTGACCGGCACGACGCGAAACGTCGTGCCGGTCAGAAGCGGGCAATGAGTTCGGACGATCAGTTCGGGCGAACAGGCCTGGCGAGCAACACTTTCACCGCGGCGCGACCAACGGCCACCAGCCCCCTGACCGCGGCCATCGAGAACGCCGTCGACCAGACGGTCTTGGTTCCCGCTGCCGCCACGGGCTCACCGGCGAGGCGATCCGCTAGCCAATCGAGCACCATCGGGGCAGAGAACACCATCAACGTCAGGTGCTCGCTCAGCCGATCACGCAGGTAAGTGACGTGCGCGCCGCCGTCGACGTATCGCTCGACCTGCCCGTCGACGTCGTCGACGCAGATGATCTGGTCGTGGATGGGCTGCACCACAAGCAATGGGCACGTGGGGATCCGCCCGCCGAGCCGGATGTCGTCGAAGACTTCCAAGACCTCGGGCATCGCGAGCACGTCGGCAAGTGGCCGATCGGTGTAGTCGTCGAAATCGTCGCCGACAAAGCGCACGATCGCGCCGACGGTCGACATCGACTGAATCTGGTCCAAACGACGATTGCCCTCGTGGTCCGCGTGCGTTCGAATTACCCGCCCCAGACCGGGGTAGATATGCCGCAGACCGGCCACCACCATCGCGGGAAGGCCTGCGAAGAACGTCCCATTGAGCCGGATGAACGTCTCCCCCGGATCCCCGACAGGCGCTCCGAGCGCGGCGCCGACCAGATTGACCTCGGGCGCATATTCGGGCGCCATTTCTGCGACCCACGACGACGCGAGCCCGCCGCCCGAATAACCCCATGCGGCAACGGGAGTCGATGGCGCCAGGCCGAGCGGCTCGAAGCTCAGCGCGGCGCGAATGCCGTCGAGCACGCGGTATCCGGGTTCACGAGGTGCACCGAAGTAGCCGTTCATACCCTCGTGGTCGGCAATCGATATTGCCCAGCCACGCTGTAATGCGCTGGCGATGATGAACAGCTCGAACTGCGGGACGCTGCCGACCGACCACGCGCCACGCTGTAACGCGTAGGAGGGGAAGCACTTCGACGCCATGGCGTCGATTGCGCATTGGTAGGCAAGCAGCGGGCGCTCTTGCTCGGGATCAGCGCCATGCGGCAGCAGCACGGCTGTGACGACAGCTTCGGGTGTGCCATGCAGGTCGCAGCTGCGATACAGCAACTGCCAGGCCGAGATCTTTTGCGGAAGCAGCCCGAGCAGCGCGATTTCGACCTCGCGACTTCGCAGCAAAGTGCCGCCGGCCAGGTCTTCGAAACCGGGCGGCGGCGTGTAGAACGAATCGTGCCCCGGAAGCACAGGACGGCTTCGTCGTTTCGGTTTGGCACGCGTCGGTTCGGGAATCCAACCGTCACTCAACTCGGCTTCGGCCCTCAAGTGTCCCTCTTCCCCAAGTTGATGACGCATCGTCCGTCTGAGGAGGCGCTTCGCGCTCGTGCGCACTTTCGGAGGCTCTGGACTCC
>JBBSKP010000115.1:0-16045 GCA_038256175.1 Mycobacteriales bacterium | reverse complement strand
GCGGAAACGTAGGCGGACTGCCAGCCGTAGGTGTGCAGGATCGCCATCAACGGTACGGCGGACAGCACCTGACCGACCTGGCCGCAGATGCCGGTCAGCTGCGAGATCACCGGAACCCGGCGTGCTGGAAACCACTGTGGGACAAGGCGAAGTACCGAGATGAACGTGAAGGCATCCCCGGTTCCCACGAGTATGCGTGCCCCGATCGCGAGAGGCAGTACATCTGTGAAGGCGAGCAAGCCCTGGCCGACTGCCATTGTTACCGCACCGAAAACGATCATCTTGCGTGAGCCGAGCCGATCCAACATCAGGCCGGCAGGGATCTGCATCCCGGCATAGACGACGACCTGCAAGACGACGAATCCGGACAACATCGATGGGCTCGCATTGAACCGGTCGGCGGCCGCGAGGCCGGATACTCCGAACGACGTCCGCTGCAGCACCGCAATGATGTACGCCGCAACCCCGACGCTCCACACCAGCCACGCACGTGTCATCGCGAGTCCTGCATACCCTCATTGTCCGTTACCGGGATGCAGGAAGTGATCAGTCGCCGATCCGCTCGCCTGTCGTCGGGTGAAACAGGTGAATCTTTCCTTCGGGTTTGACGCTCATCGTCACGGTCTCGGCAAGCCGCGCCGGTGACCGGGTGCCGGAGCGGGCTACGAAGATGACAGGCTCACCGTCGAGTCCGGTCAGCGGCACTCCGGTATTGCGAGCGTAGACATACGATTCGCTACCTAGTTCCTCGACCAGTTCGACGGTCGCGCGGAATCCCGTTCCGTCTCTGTTCAGCTCGAGCTGTTCGGGCCGGACGCCGACCGTGACGGTGTCCAGCCCTGCGGCGGCAAGAAGATTCAGCGACTCGCGGGGTAGTGGCACGGTTGCGCCGGAGATGCTCACTCCACCTGACGCAACCGGGGTGGTGAACAGGTTCATCGCAGGCGAACCGATGAAGCCCGCGACGAACGCGTTCTTGGGCCGATCGTAGAGCTCCGTTGGTGAGCTGAACTGCTGCAACTGGCCGCCGCGCAGCACGGCGACCCGGTCGCCCATCGTCATTGCCTCGACCTGGTCATGCGTGACGTAGACGGTGGTCGTTCCCAATCGCCTTTGCAGCGCGGCGATCTGGGTACGAGTCTGGACGCGGAGCTTGGCGTCGAGGTTGCTCAGCGGCTCGTCCATGCAGAACACCTGCGGCTCGCGCACGATGGCACGTCCCATCGCAACCCGCTGCCGCTGGCCACCGGACAGCTTGCCCGGCTTCCGGTCGAGATAGTCGGTGAGGTCGAGTACCTTCGCGGCTTCGGCGACCTTGCGCTTGCGTTCCTCGACCGGGACGCCGCGCATCTTGAGCGCGAATCCCATGTTCTCGCCGACAGTTTTGTTCGGGTACAGCGCATAGTTCTGGAACACCATGGCGATGTCGCGGTCCTTCGACGGAACGCCAACCATGTCCTTGCCGTTGATCGTGATGGTGCCGTCGTCGATCTCCTCCAGCCCGGCGAGCATCCGCAGTGCGGTGCTCTTGCCCGAGCCGGATGGGCCGACCAGGACCACGAACTCGCCGTCTTCGATGTCGAGGCTCAGCGAATCGACGGCGAGCTTGTCGGCGCCTTCGTAGACGCACGATGCTCGCTGGTACGAGATTTCAGCCATGATTACTCCTAGTTACTTGATGGCGCCGAGTTACTTGATGGCGCCGAAGGACAGGCCACGGACGAGCTTGTTCTGGGCAACCCAGCCCGCCAGTACGACCGGCAATGCGGTCAGCACCGCTGCGGCCGACAGACGAGCCCAGTACAGGCCCTCACCGGTGATGAAGCCGACGAGGAACACCGGAATCGTTTGCGCCTGAACAGCAGTGAGGTTCACCGCGAAGAAGAATTCGTTCCACGAAAAGATCACGCAGATCAATGCTGTCGCAGCGATTCCCGGCGATACCAGCGGGAGAATTACCTCACGCACAGCAGTCCACAGACTGGCGCCGTCCATGCTCGCGGCCTCGAGCAGCTCGCTGGGAACTTCGAGGAAGAACGATCGCATCATCCACACCGCGATCGGTAGATTCATTGCGGTGTAAAGGATTACGAGCGTCCAGATGTTGTCGAGCATCCCGATGTCGCCGACGATCACGTACAGCGGGATGATTACCGCCACGACCGGAAGCATCTTGGTGCTGATGAAGAAGAACAGTGCATCCTTGGTGCCTCGAACCGGTCGAAGTGACAGCGCGAAAGCCGCAGGGACGCCCAGCAATAGCACCAGCAACGTCGATACTGCGGTTGCGAAAGCCGAGTTCATCAACGTCGTACCGATGCCGCTCGACAGTACCGAGCGGAACTGTTCGAGCGTCGGAGTGAAGAAGATGGTCGGCGGATCGGTGTACGCGTCGCCTTCCTTCTTGAAGGCAGTGAGAACCATCCACAGCACGGGGAAGAAGAAGCCGATACCGATCACCCAAGCGACGACGGACCAGACCGTGTCGCGCCCCCACCGCCGCTTCCGCTTCACCCGAAGGGGAGTGGTCGTCGTGGGCCGAGCAGCTACGTCGGTACTCATCAGGCTGCCTCCTCGTTCCCGGTAAAGCTCTTGAATATCAAGCGAAGTGCGAGCGTCGAGATGATGATCGTGGCGACCACCGTGACAACGCCCATCGCAGCGGCTTGGCCGATGTCGAACCCTAGGAATGCGCGCTGATAGATGTAGTACGGCAGATTGGAGCTCGCGACGCCAGGTCCGCCTGAGGTCATCATGTAGACCGCGTCGAATGTGTTGACGAGGTAGACCGCGCCGAGGACCGCTCCCAGTTCGATGAAGCGGCGCAGGTGCGGCAGCGTCAGCTCGCGGAACAACTTGAACGATCCGGCACCGTCGACGCGGGCGGCCTCGATGATGTCGCGTGGCATCGATTGCAGGCCTGCGAGTATCAGCAACATCATGAACGGCGTCCACTGCCAGACAAGGTCGGCCATCACTGCCGGGAGTGGATACTTGCTGATCCAGTCGACCTGCCCGACTCCGAACGGTTTCAACACGAAGTTGATTAGACCGAAGACCGGGTCGAACATCGTTGTCTTCCAGATCAGCGCAGCGGCAACGGGAGTCACCAAGAATGGCGTGATCAGGAGAGTTCGCACGATCCCGCGGCCGAAGAACTGTCGATCGAGTAGGAGCGCGAGGAGCAGTCCGAGAACGACCGAGATGATGACTGTCCCGACGATCATGATGACGGTGTTGAGCGCAACCTCGCGGAACTGGCTGTCCTGGAATACATCGACGTAGTTGTTGAGCCCGTTGAATTTTCGAGATCCTGGACGCACCAGGTTCCACGATTGCGTCGAGTAGTACAGCGTCACGAGGAACGGGATCTGCGTGATGACAATCATGAAGATCAGCGCTGGGAGCAGCGGACCGCGCCGACGCCACCCTTCAGCACGGGATATGTGATCCCGCTTCGACTTCAGAATTGCGGCCGGCTTCGATTCGGGCGTCGGCCGGGCCGCCACTTGTGTGTGTGCCCCGGACATGGCTACTGCGCCTCCTGATAGGTCTTGCCGACCACTTCGGCATACTGTTGCGCCTGTTCCAGCGCGTCGTGGACGCTGATGCGTCCGGCGCCGGCGGCGCTGATCTGCTGGCTCACTCGGGTGCCGAGATCCTGGAACTCGGGGATGGTCAGGAACTGAATTCCGGTGTACGGCACCGGTTGCACAGTGGGGTGGTCCGGATCGGCGTTCTCCATCGCCTCCAATGTGAGCGGTCCATATGCAGCCGCAGCTTCCTTGTACTCCGGAATCTCGTAGGTGGACAGGCGACTACCCGGCGGCACTCGTTCCCACCCGAGCTGGGTACCGACCTTTTCGATGTAGCTCTTGTCGGTCATCCAGGACACGAATTTCCATGCGGTGTCAGGCTTGTCGCTCGTCTTCGGAATGCCGAGCGACCACGAGTACAGCCAGCCGTTGTTGTCCTTAGCGGCGGACGGCGCAGGAACATAACCGATCTTGCCGACGACCTTGCTCGATGCCGGATCCTCGAGTACGGATACGGCGGCTGTGGAGTCGTACCACATCGCGGTGTTGCCCTGGGAGAGTTGCGTTGCGCATTCGCTGAATCCACTTGTTGCCGCGCCGGGTTCGCCGTGTGAGCGAACGAGATCGACGTAGAACTGAACTGCCTTCTCGGTCTCCGGGCTGGTGAGTTGCGCATTCCAGTTCTCGTCGAACCAACGACCGCCGAAGGCGTTGATCACGGTGTTGAGCGGAGCAAGTACTTCACCCCAGCCGGGCTTGCCGCGCAGACAGATTCCGGAAATGCTGCCGGGCTGATCGAGTTTCGCGGCAAACCCCGCGACCTCGTCCCAGGTCGGCTTTGCGGGCATCGCGATGCCCGCTTGCTCGAACAGATCCTTGCGATACATCAAGAACGACGACTCGCCGTAGAACGGCACCGCGTACATGCTGCCGTCGTAGGACAGCGACGTCCGGAGTGTCGGGATGAAGTCCTGCCCGTCGTAACCCGGTGTCTTCTTCGCGTAGTCGGAAAGGTTCGTCAGCCAACCATTTTCGGCCCATTGGGGAGTTTCGTAGTTGCTGATCATCACTACGTCGAACTCGCCACCGCCGGTCGCGACCGATGCGGTGATCTTTGCGCGGGCCTCGTTCTCCGAGAGACTGACGAACTTCAGCTTGACGCCCGGGTTCTCCTGCTCGAACTGCGACGACAGCTTGATCGCGTCCTGCATCTGCGAGTTGGATACGATCGCGATGGTCACCGTGTCGCCCCCGCCCGATGAGAACGAGCCGGCGCCGGCACAGCTTGCGACGGTGAGCGCGGTCGCCGTGGCGAGCGTCGTGACCACCAATCTGGCAGGTATGTTCATCGCTTCACTTCCTCCTTCTGCTCCAGCAGCCAACGCGCGCAGTCGATGTCAGTGACCAGTACCTTCGCCAGGTCGCCGTTGAGCGCGCCGAGAATTGCCTCGTGTTTGAGTGCTCCACCGGAGACGAGGACCGCCGAGGGGCAGGCGCGTACCGCGTCCAGGGGAACGGACACGGTACGCGCGGGAAGTGATCCGCCGATGTCGCTGCCATCGAGGGCGAAGAATCGTCCTCCGATCTCGCCGACTGCGCCGAGGCCGTGCAGTTCATCGAGAATCGCAGAGTCGATGTAGGCGCCCGCGAAGAGGGTTGTCGACGTGGAGACCGGGCCGATGCCGAACATCATGACTTCGGCTCGACGGCCCAATTCCAATGCGCGTCCAATGACCGAATCCTTTTCCAGCGCACTCACTGTCGCTTGATCTGCGTAAAGCGGGGCATGCAATCGTTGCGGTGTGGCTTGCAGTTGGGATGCGCACCGGCCGAGTGTGTAGTCGACCCCGCTCTGGTAGTCGGTAGAGGACATCGATCCGTCGAGCTGCACCACGTTGGTGCACCGCGCGGATGTGCTGTTCAGTGCCTGGGCCACCGAAACGGTCTCCGGGCCCCAGGTGAATCCGAGCGTGTCCTGGGCATGGAGGCGTCGCGAGAGGACGGCAGCCGTTGCGCGGCCGAGAGCCGCGTAGCCCGTCGGCGATCCGTCAGGCGCGTCGCTGAGGACCACCACTTCGGTGAGGCCGAAGGCGCGCTCGAGGTCCCGCTCCAGTTCGGTGTGCAGGTTTCCTCGGAGCTCATCGGGCACGCTGATCTCGATACGTACCAGCCCCTGTGCGCGAGCCCGGGCGATAAGGCGTCCGGCGGTGGGACGAGAAACTCCGAGCTTGGCGGCGATCTCCGCTTGCGTTGCGCCCTCGAGGTGATAGAGCGTCGCTGCTCGTAATGCCAGGCGCACATCGTCGGATGTGGCAGATCGAGGCGGTTCGGTGACCACGTGTACTCCTCGTCGAGGGTGAGCAAATGTTCAGGTTGTGAACGGTTGCTCAGATAAGCTAGCATCGGAGTGTGATCTACACAACACCCCGAACGATGCTCGAACTGCCACGGACCATGTGTGCCAGCGTGCTCATCGAGCCCGGCCGAGTGGAGCTGCACGAAAGGCCGGTGCCGACGCCCGCCCGTGACGAGGTGCTGGTCCAGGTGGCCACCGTCGGTGTCTGCGGTTCGGATGCGCACTACTTCCGGCACGGGCGGATCGGCGACCACGTCGTGCGAGCACCCTTGGTTCTCGGTCACGAAGCATCGGGTCGAATCGTCGGGGTGGGCGCGGACGTGCCCGCGGTACGCATCGGCGAACGAGTGTCGATCGAACCGCAACGCCCCGATCCGAACAGCGTGCAAAGCCGGGTCGGCCACTACAATCTGTGCCCGCACATGGAGTTCTACGGGACCCCGCCCATCGACGGGGCGCTACGGGAGTACGTGACGATTCAGTCGGCGTTCGCCCATCCTGTGCCCGACGCGATGTCGGACGATTCGGCTGCGCTGCTGGAGCCCCTTTCTGTAGGAATCGCCGCGGTCCGTAAGGCGGGGATCACGCCCGGTGCACATGTGTTGATCACCGGCGCGGGGCCTGTTGGTTTGGTGACTGTGCAAGTAGCCCGTGCATTCGGCGCGACGCGGATCGTCGTGTCGGACCCGGACCCGGCTCGCCGCGCGCGTGCCGTCGAGTTCGGCGCGACGGTTGCCCTCGATCCCGTCGCCGATTCGGTCCGCGAGCAATCCGTCGATGCCTTCATCGACGCGTCGGGAGCGCCGCGGGCTGTTGTCGATGGAATGCACGCCGTCCGGCCCGCAGGCACGATAGTGCTGGTGGGTATGGGTGCGGACGAGGTGAGTCTGCCGGTGTCGGTACTGCAGAATCGCGAACTCGTCCTCACTGGCGTCTTCCGTTATGCGAACACCTGGCCGCTTGCTGTCGAGCTCGTCAGCCAGGGTGCGGTGGACCTGGATTCGATGGTCACCCAACGGTTTCGACTCGATCAGGTGGCCCTCGCGCTCGATGCGGATCGAACGCCAGGAAACATCAAGGTCGTCGTCGATGTCGCGACGCACGTACAGGAAACCGGGAGGATGTCATGACCGTCAAGCTCCGAGCAGATACGGTCGCGACGTTCCGTGACGTCGTAGCGGTTCCGAACTACGACCGGGCCGGAATTACCACTGGGATAGTTCATTTCGGCGTCGGCGGCTTTCATCGCGCGCACCAGGCGATGTATATCGACCGGTTGCTCAGCAGGGGACAGGCTCGGGAGTGGGGGATCTGCGGCGTCGGCGTGCTCGCCTCGGACAAGCGAATGCGCGACGTGATGCGCGACCAGGACTGCCTCTACACTTTGTCGGTCACAAATCCGGACGGCACGTGGGAGACCCGCGTAATCGGCTCGATCGTCGAGTACCTCTATGCGCCGGACGATCCCGAGGCGGTCATCGAGAAGCTTGCGCGAGAGCAGACGAAGATCGTCTCGTTGACCATTACCGAAGGTGGGTACAACTTCTCGGCTACGACGGGTGAATTCGACGACACAAACCCGGCTATAGTGGCCGACCTTCGCCCCAACGCGGTACCCGCTACCACGTTCGGCCTTGTCGTCGAAGCTCTCGCCCGTCGCCGTGAACGCGGGCTCGCGCCATTCACGATCATGTCCTGCGACAACATCGAGGGCAACGGGCACATCGCCCGTTCGACCTTCACCGCATTCGCGCGGTTGCGCGACCCCGGGCTGGCCGAGTGGATCGATGCGGAGGGAGCATTTCCGAATTCGATGGTGGATCGGATCACGCCCGCGACGACAGCGGCGACGACAGCTGAAGTGGCCCAGCGCTATTCGATCGACGATGCGTGGCCGGTAGCGACCGAGCCCTTCACGCAGTGGGTGCTGGAGGATCATTTCGTCGCCGGCCGCCCCGCATTCGAGAACGTCGGCGTACAAACAGTCGACGATGTCGCACCGTACGAGTTGATGAAGCTCCGGCTACTCAATGCCAGCCATCAGGCGATGTGCTACTTCGGCTATCTCAGTGGCTACCGCCTCGTCGATGAGGTCGCCCAGGACCCGTCGTTCGCGCGGTTCTTGTTGCGCTACATGGATACCGAAGCGACGCCGACACTACTTCCAGTGCCAGGTGTCGATCTGGAGCGATACAAGCACACGCTGATCGAACGCTTTTCCAACCCCGCGATACGCGATACTGTCGCGAGGCTGTGCGCCGAGTCGTCGGATCGCATCCCGAAATGGCTGTTACCGGTAATCCGACATCAGCTGGCCAATGGAGGCGAGATCGCCTGTGCGGCAGCGGTCGTCGCGAGCTGGGCGCGGTATGCCGAGGGAACGGACGAACGAGGTGAGCCGATCGCGATCGTCGATCGCTTGCGCGAGACATTGATTCCGCTTGCCCGCGCGGGGCGCGAGCAGCCCACTGCGTTTCTCGGAAACCGTGCCGTCTTCGGCGACCTCGTCGACGAACCACGATTCGTCGCGGCCTATGTGCTAGCACTCGATTCACTGCATGCCCGCGGTGCACATGCGACAGTCGCGGAACTAGCGGAGCAACGGTGAACCGTCGGTGAGATCCCGAACGGCGGCGTAGCGCTCGCGGATCTCCGGTGTTGCGACGGCGTTGTAGGTCGCGGTTGCCGATCGGGACC
Organism: Mycobacteriales bacterium; assembly: GCA_038256175.1. Lineage (GTDB taxonomy): Bacteria > Actinomycetota > Actinomycetes > Mycobacteriales > Mycobacteriaceae > Antrihabitans. The sequence goes on along the minus strand of JBBSKP010000115.1, from coordinate 7,456 downwards.
ACGCAGGCGGCTCAACGTCGCCCGATAATGCCCACGCGGCTTGCCGTGCAGCGCCGTCGGCGACGTACTGGCCGGGTTGCGGAACCGAGACGGGCATGCCGAAAATCGCGGGGGCGAGTTCGCACACTGCTCGCGATCGGGCAGCGCCACCGACGAGCACCACACGATCGGTGCGCACCCCTTGTCCACGGAGCCGGTCGATGCCGTCGGCCAAACCGCACAGCAGGCCCTCGACGGCTGCCCTAGCGAAATGGCCAGGAGTGCTGTTGCTCAGCCGTAGACCGTGCATCGCGCCACTCGCGTCGGGCCTGTTCGGTGTCCGCTCGCCTGCCAGATACGGCACAAGTACAAGACCGTCGCTCGTCTGCGACAACGCGAGTTCGGACAGCCGGTCGTGGTCTATTCCGAGTAGTCGCGCGGCCGCGTCGAGCACGGGAGCCCCGTTGAGGGTGCACACGAGAGGAAGTTGGCGTCCGGTCGCATCGGCGAAGGCAGCGACCTCGCCGGAGGCATCACAGGCTACCGTCGTCGTCACTGCGCTGACCACACCGGATGTTCCTATAGACACGATGACATCGCCGTCCTGCGCGTCGAGTGCCAGCGCCGCTGCCGCGTTGTCGCCCGTTCCCGCGGCGAGCACCGCCTCCGGTGCAAACACTGCCGCTGTGCCGACCGACTCGGCCGGTGTCGCTACTCGCGGCAACTGCGGGGTACGGCCGCGAAAGGCAAGCGCCAACAGGTCGAGTCGGTATCGGTCGTCGGCGGCGGAGAAGTATCCGGTGCCGCTCGCATCGCCGCGATCGGTCGTCAGGGCGTCGAGCGACGTTGCTCCGGCCAGCATCCAACTGAGCCAATCGTGGGGCAAGCACACTGCGGCGGTTCGGTCCGCGTTGTCGGGTTCGTTGTCGGCGAGCCAACGCAACTTTGCTGCGGTAATCGCTGCGACGGGCACGACGCCGACCGCATCCGCCCAGGCCTGGCCACCGCCGAGCTCACGAACCACATCGGTGGCGGCCCCGGCCGATCGGGTGTCGTTCCAGAGCAATGCCGGTCGCACGACCGCACGGTCGGAATCGAGGCAGATCATGCCGTGCTGCTGCGCGCCCACCGAAAGCGCCGCGACATCGCCGAGTCCGCCCGCGGCAGCCACCGCGGTCTCCAACGCCGCCCACCACGCGCGTGGCTCGATCTCTGTCCCAGGAGGATGACCGGCCTTGCCCTCGCGGACGAGAACTCCGGATTCGGCGTCGCGAACGACCACCTTGCACGACTGCGTTGACGAGTCGATTCCTGCTACGAGGGCCACAGCATCGACCGTAGTGCGAAGCGCACTACCTGGGGATATGGAATGTCATCAGCTCCGCGAGTCCGGTGTCGATATCGATCCAGGATCGGTCGAACTCGAGGACTGCCATCGCCGAAGTCGGGAACTTCTTGCTCACGTCCTCAGCTTGTTGAGAGCTTCGATTCGACGCCAATTCCCATGTTGTCCAAGGCATTCCAGGTGCATGTCCGACAATGAGCAAAGTTGACACCGAATCGTCGACGCCGTGGATCAGGTCGATCACCTGGTGGGGCGATGCGCCGTAGATCCGCTCGTCGAACCTCGTCGGCGCGTCGATTCCAGTCGCAGCCAGCGTCTGCCGTGTACGCACAGAGGTCGAGCACAGCACCCCGTCGATCGTCGGCTGAGACTTGCGAAGCCAGTCTCCGGCCAGCGCGGCCTCGCGTTGTCCCCGCGGTGCGAGTGGACGATCGTGGTCTTCCACGCCGTCGGGATACGCCGACTTTCCGTGACGCATCAGGATCAGTACCCGGGAGGTCATAGCGAACACGGTATGCGCCCCAACTGGCTGCGTCACAATTCGATAGGGAATATTCAAACTATGGTCACCCTGACCTACCAGATGATGTGTCGTTCAACGAGGATCAATTAATGGCCTATGTGATTACGCAGCGGTGCTGCAATGACGCGAGCTGCATCTCCGAATGTCCGGTCGATTGCATCCGGCCTACGCCGGAGCAGCGCGAGTTCGCGAACACGGAGATGCTGTACATCGACCCGGACACGTGTATCGACTGCGGGGCGTGCGTCGACGCGTGCCCGGTCGAAGCAATCTTCTCCGAGGACGAGCTTTCGGCATCTCTGGCTCGGTTCAAGGACGTCAACGCGGCCTACTTCGAGCGGCATCCCCTCGAGCCCGACGTCAGCCCGCTCCAGATGCCTGTGCGGCCCGACAAGGCTCTCGGCACCCTGCGAGTCGCGATCGTCGGTGCGGGTCCCGCTGCGTGCTACGCGGCCGAAGACCTGCTCATGCGGGCCGACGTCGAGGTCGAGATGCTGGAGAAGCTACCCACGCCGTACGGGTTGGTGCGCGCGGGTGTTGCGCCTGATCACCCGGGCACCAAGGGTGTGGCGTCGATGTTCGAGTCCGCGTTCAAGCGCGACACGTTCCAGTACTACCTCAACGCCGAGGTCGGCAAGCACATCAGCCTCGATGAGCTGCTCGAACATCATCACGCGGTCGTTTACGCGGTCGGCGCGTCCACCGATAGGCACCTCGGTGTTCCCGGTGAGGATCTTCCGGGCAGCCACTCGGCGTCGGACTTCGTCGCTTGGTACAACGGGCACCCCGAGCACCGCGACGCGACGTTCGATCTGTCCGGGGAGCGAGCCGTCATTGTCGGCAACGGCAACGTGGCGCTCGATGTGGCCCGGATCCTCACGGTGAGCCCCGATCAGCTGGCGAAGACCGACATCGCGGACCATGCGTTGGAGGCGCTGCGCAACAGCAGTATCCGCGAGGTCGTTCTGCTCGGGCGACGCGGTCCCGCTCAAGCCGCCTATTCGTCGTCGGAGTTCATGGCGTTGGCTCACCTCGACAACATCGATGTGGTCATCGACGAGCAAGAATTGGTGCTCGACCCGGTCAGTGCGGCCGAAGTCGCCAGCCCGGAGGCCGAGCACACGCTGCCGCTGAAGATCACGCTCGCGAACGAGTACGCGCAGCGCCCGACCGATCCGAGCCGCAAGCGAATTGTGTTCCGGTACCTGGTCAGCCCTGTCGAGGTGCTCGGCACCGACCATGTCGAGGGAATCCGGCTTGTCCACAACGAACTTGTCGAGTCCGACGGCGCGCTGAGCGCGAAGCCCACCGACAAGACCGAAACGCTCGACGCCTCGTTGGTGTTGCGGTCCATCGGATACCGCGGTGAGCCGATCGCAGGCTTGCCGTTCGACGAGCGTCGCGGCACGGTCCCCAACAAGGCCGGCCGAGTCGTCAGCGAGGACGGCGAAGTGCTCCAGGGTGTGTACGTCACCGGCTGGATCAAGCGCGGCCCGCGCGGCATCATCGGCACGAACAAGGTCGATGCGCAGGAGACCGTGGCGCAGTTGCTCGAGGACTTCAAAGGTGGGCGTCTCGCAAAGCCCGCGAACGACCGCAGTTCGCTGAAATCGTTGTTGGCCAGCAGACAGGCTGATCTTGTCGGACGCGATGGCTGGCGGGCGATCGATCAGGCCGAGCGTCAGCGTGGCAAGGCAGCCGGTCGTCCGCGCGTGAAGTTCACAGCAGTCGACGAGATGATTGCCGTGGTCAAGAAGAGCTGATCCACAAGGCGGTTAGTGCGTGCCGCTCCAGTCGTCGGGCAACTTGGCGACTCGGGCGGCAGCCCTGACCGAACCGTCGACGACGAACCAGAGCTTGAGAACCGGAGTCTCGGGTACGCCGTTTCCTCGATCGCCCGGCTCGAAGCGGCTGCGCACCATGACGTGTTCGCGTGACAAGACGGGCGAGACGTATTCGATGATCGCGCGATGCGGTCCGGCGATGAGCTTCGGAAGGTCGATCAGCTGTTCCTCGACCGCGTGCCAATAAGCGGCGTTGTTGACGTGGTTGAACTGGTCGATGTCGGTCGCACGCAGGTGGAAAGGTGTGTCGAGTTCCGACTCCGGCGGAGCAGGCTCGGTGAGCCACGGCCGCCAGCGGAGCCTGTGCTCATCGGTCATCTCGCCCAGGTACGACAGACCTTCGTCGCTGATCCGTGTGGGCATGCCGGTCGATTCGCTGATATTGATCCAGAAACCTTCGGATTCGATCAGCGCACCTTTGTCGCTGGTGATCTGCACCCGCATGTTGGTCCACCGCGTCGACATGCCGGAACACCAACGGCGCAAGTTCACATCGTCGGGCCAGCTGATCGGCCGAATGACGTCGATCACCGACCTACGAACGATCCAAAATGGATCCGTCTGCGCGAAAAATGTCGCGTGCAAGTTCTCCCAGGCGATGTCTTGCAAATACCTGGCAACGCCATCGAACCGCAGGCGGAGGTCGGGGTCGACGTCGGCGGCCCGTACGGGCCACTTCGTGGCGAAACCCAGCCCCTGCGGTGGCGGTGGGGCGAGTGGCTGATCGCGTGACACTTTCGGCTCCTCGCGCTCCGCGGTGTCGGGTGTAGCAATGTCGATACAGACTTTACGGTGCTCGCGCCGCATACTCTCGATCAGGACGAAGCGACATTTACCTGGAATGTCGTTTTCCCAGTACACGCGCCGTCCGGACCCCGCTTCGGCCGACATGAACGGAGCTCTTGTGCGAGCCATCGTGGTTTCGAGTCTCACCGGTCCGTCCGCAATGGAAGTGCGCGAGGTTCCAGAACCGGACGCAACGGGCATGGTACTGATCGACGTCAAGGCCTCCGGCGTCTGCTTCCCTGACCTGCTCGTCAGCTACGGGAAGTATCAGATTCGCCCTGAGCCTCCGTTCGTTCTGGGTTCCGAGATCGCAGGCGTTGTGGTGTCGGCCCCGGAAGGTAGTGGTCTGGTTCCAGGTGCCCGTGTGATCGCCCCGATGCCGTTCCTCGGCGGCTACGCACAGCGCGCCGCTGTGCCGAAGGAACTCGTGCTGCCACTGCCCGACGAGCTGTCTTTCGAGGAGGGCGCGTCGTTGCTGGTCAATTACCAGACGATGGAGTTCGCGCTGAGCCGGCGGGCGGGCCTTGTCGCCGGGGAAATGGTTGTCGTCCTGGGTGCGGCCGGCGGCATCGGCACCGCAGCGATCCAACTGGCGAAGGCACATGGCGCCAGGGTGATCGCGGTAGTGCGTCGCAGCGGCGCGGACGAATTTCTCCGCGGGCTCGGCGCTGACGAGGTTGTGCGGCTCGCGCCCGGTTGGGACGCCGAGGTGCGCGAGCGTGCTGGAGCGGCTGGGGTTCAGGTGGTTGTCGATCCGGTCGGTGGAGACGCATTCGATTCCGCGGTTCGAGTCCTCGCGCCGGAGGGCCGCTTGATCGTCATCGGCTTTGCGGGCGGCGCGATTCCGTCGGTGAGTATCAATCGAGTGCTGTTCCGCAACATCAGCATTGTCGGTGCGGCATGGGGCGAGTTCCTGCGATCGAATCCCGCGGTGCTGCGTGAGACGCACGAGGCCTTGACGCGGTTGGTGCACGACGGGCTGCGCCCTCTGGTTCAGGCGCGCTATCCCTTGGAGCAAGCTGCGCAGGCACTGAGCGACCTCGAGGCGGGCGACGTTCTCGGCAAAGCCGTCCTGGTGCTGGAAGGGACATCCAGCGACCTCCAGTAGCGGATACTGGTTGTGTTGTGCGTGATTGGCGCCGAAGGGAGACGAATGTGGGGGACGCTCGGACCGAGCGCTGGGTAGAGCACCGGGCGAATGTCCGGATCGAGCTGGTCGATGCCGCGATGCGAGCGATCGACAAGATCGGTCCGCAGGCGAGCATGCGTGAGATCGCGGCAGAGGCGAACACGCCGAAAGCGAGGCTCTACCGTTTCTTTACGGACAAAGCCGAGATTTTCGAAGCTATCGCGGAACGCGTCCAGGAGATGTTGATCGCCCGTGTCGTCAAGGACGTCCAATGGGCCGACATGACGGTTGGCGAGCTTATCCGGGCGTCGCTGTTCGGATTCGCCGAACTGGTTCGTGACCATCCCAATGTTTTTCGATTCCTCATCCAGGGACATCTCACTGGGCAGGACGCAGAAGCGGATCGCATTCTCGAAAGCGGCCGGGTGATCGCGCGCAAGGTCGCCGCAATGTTCAGCCACGTCATCGCAACGTTCGGCGGCGGTGGCGAGGGTGTCGAGATGGAGGCTTTCATGATCGTGGGCGCCGTTGGCACAGCGGCCGATTGGTGGCTTGCCGCCGACGGTTCGCAGCCGTCGATCGAGGAGTTCGTCGATCGGCTGGACACGATCGCGGTTCGCGGAATCATCGACAGCAGTGCGAAGGTCCGGGGTATCGCCATCGACTACGACCGGTCGATCCTTTCCGCGGCTGCCTCCGGTATGACCCAAGAATGACGGCAACGCAGCGCAACTATGCAGGACGTTCGGCGGACGAGCGCGCGTTGGCGAGCGTATCGACTCGCAGCTTTATGAAGAGAACGGAAGCCGCGAGGAGCTGCTCATCGCCGTTGTCGAAGGCATTACCTCGCGAGCGCGCCGAGCGTCCCGAGGAACGGCAGAGCGTTGCGAGCGACGTCCCATCCGGCGCCGACAACTCCGGGTAATACCTGTCCCGCGCTCTGAAGAATCGTTCCGCCGAGTGCGAGTCGAAGTCGCGGTGTCGCGTCCAGTCTCGCCAAAATATCTGAGCACGTGACGATTTGGCGATACATCAATTGTGGATCGACCTTGTCGATGTGTCCGTTTTTGGGTGCACCCAGCAAGTACGGGGGTATCCCGAGGAATACGACTGTGGGTACGCCGACGGCATTCAGCACGGCACCGACTCCGAACATGCCCTCGTTCATGACCGCCTGATCTCAAGCTGAAGGACGTCAACGGCGATGGCCGTCTCGACTTCATCATCAACACCCTGTTCGGAGTGGATGTTCAACTCGGCAAGGGTGACGGCACCTTCGGAGCGAAACGCGCTGAATCCCAAGAATCGATCGTTACGCGCGTAAACCTCAACTGCCCCAATAGTTTCCAGCAGTTTCATGTCGGTGGGCTCCGCTAGAATTAGCACATGAGTTCGAACCAAGTTGGTGTGATGCAATCCCTCAGCGACGACGTCGACGAGTTGCTCGACACCGACTTCACTCGCCTCTGCGACGGCGACGTCACCGACGCACTACGCACACTGGAACGCTGCGTCCGCAAACTGGTAGCGGTATCCACCCAGCTGGTGGTGCAGTCAGTGGAACGCTCACTCCCCGCTGCCGCTGGCTACCGCAACCCGCAGAAATACCTTGTCGACGTCCTCCGGCTGTCCGCACCCGACGCCTACGCCCGGGTTCGCGCCGCCAAACGTTTCGGCACCTGGCACCACTGCAGCGGCGAACCCATCGCCCCGAAACACCCCGAAACCGCCTCCGCCCAACGCGACGGCGACATCAGCGACGAACACGCCTGGCGCATCGGCACCCTCATGTCCCGCATCCCCCACGGACTACACCCCACCGAATACGACGCCGCCGAAAAGATCCTCGC
>JBBSKP010000114.1:0-16280 GCA_038256175.1 Mycobacteriales bacterium | reverse complement strand
CGGCAGCGCGGAAGATCCCGGACCATCCGAACCCGGCTTCGGCCGCTTCGCATTCTGCCGCGACGATCAGGGCGTCCGGTTCGGGTTGCACCAGGCGAACTAGACGGCCCGATCGTATTGGTCACGCGCGACGTTCACGTCATCCCTATGCGCTTCAGGCGGCGTCAGACCAGGTTCAGCGCATCGAGAAAGCGCGCACCGAGATCTGCGTCGCCGGCGATCGTCACATCACATTCGCGCCATGGGCGTCGAGTAGTCGACCACACCGGGAACTCTAGCGATCGCGCGATAACGTGAGCGGCCGCATCGGCCGCCTCACCTGGGACGACCGTCAAGAGCGCGGGGCCGCCGGCCTCGATGCGCCAGGTTCCTCCGCCTGGACCGTCCAACGTGAGGGCGATCGGCTGGTCCAACCAGCCCATCGAGGTGCGGGCGAAGTGCTGAAGCAAAGCAAGCATCCACTCCGTAATGGCTGTCATGCGCAGGTCGTCGGTTCCTGGGACAGGCCTATCCAAAGCGGGAGCAATGTCATGGCGAAGGTGGGTATGCCAGTCGAACACGAACATGCCGGGGAGGATGCGCAGGGGATGCCAGCCGAGTTCACCGACGGGCAGGCGGACGCCACCGATCCCGGGCGCCGAGAACGCCGTCAGCGCTGAAGCAGCGCGTTTACTCCAGACGCCGTAGTCGTCGAGCACTTGCGCGGAAGGTTTGGCCCTGCGGACGTCCACGGCGACATCGTTGCTCCGCTCGATCTGCTTGGCGCGCATCATCTTGATGGCCTCGGGGGTCAGCATCGCCTTCACGCCCGCACCGAGATGAGCAACAACGTCCTGGTTGGTCCAACCCTTGGCCAAGCTGGGCGCCGACCATTCCTCCGCAGTCAGGTCGCGGCAGTAAGCCAACACCGCTTCCCGCTCCGCACGGAACGCCGAAACGCGATCTGAGGTCATCGATGCTCCTCGCAGTGTCGAGTATCACTGGCGATGATTGCACGCTAGCCGCGACAGCTCATGAGAGCCCCTGCAATCGGCACGCCAGAGCCATGTAAGAGGGCTGCCGCACGGTGTACCCATGAACTTTTCTGCTGGAAATACCACCGTGCCGGCCGTCGAAGCCGACGGTCTCGTCAAGATGTTCGGCCAGCAACGCGCCGTCAACCGCGCGAGTCTCACTGTGCCGCAGGGTTCGGTCTACGGTGTACTCGGCCCGAACGGCGCAGGCAAGACCACAACCATCAAGATGCTCGCGACACTCTTCGTCCCGATGCAGGCCACGCCCGGATCTTCGGCTACGACGTAGGCGCCGAACGCGGTCCGTTCACTGGTCGGCGTGACAGGGCAGTATGCATCAGTCGACGAAGACATGACCGCCACAGAGAACCTGATCACTTCTCGAGGCTGCTCGGACTCAGCCGCGCCGACTCGAGGCGTCGCTCGGTCGAGTTGCTCGAGGAATTCGATCTCGCCGAAGCCGCGAACAAACCGCTGAAGAACTTCTCCGGCGGCATGCGGCGCAGGCTCGACCTCGCCGCTGCTGTTCCTCGACGAGGCCGATCAGCTCGCCGACCGCATCGCCGTGATCGACCGTGGCAAGTTGGTCGCCGACGGCACCTCCGACGAGCTCAAGGCGTCGGTCGGCAACTCCTCGCTGCACCTCACATTGCAGGACCGCAGTCAGATCGAGGACGCCCGCCGCATCGTCAGCGAAGCACTCGGCGTCGAAGCCGCGATCACACCCGAAGCTGCGCGACTCACCGCACCGATGCTCGACACCAGCGTCACACCCGAGATCTTGATCCGGTTGCGCGACAACGGCATTGCGGTCGACGAGATCACTGTCCAGAAGCCAAGCCTCGATGAGGTATTCCTCACCATCACGGGCCACCCCGCCGACGACGCGGGCGCCGACACCGAAACTGACAGGAACGTTGCATGACAACCACGCTGACCACTCCCCCGCCCGGCACAACGTCCACCAAAGGGCCCCTCGTCACACCAGAGGCGCACACCGTCACACTCCGCCAGACCGTCGCCAACTCGCTCACCATGGCGTACCGCGGCATCCTCAAGATCAAGCACAACCCTGAGCAACTGTTCGACGTGACCTTACAGCCGAACATTGGGGACGCTCATATCTGGATGCACTGTCGACCAATCGCAATTGACCGAACTGACCCTGACCGGCACAGGAAAACCGTCGTCGAAGGTGCAATCGACCCATCCACACCAACGGAGAACGGCCGTACGGCGTCAGCGAATGCACCGGACCGCGATGCCCAGTTCCGTGGGGAGTTCGGTCCAAGCCCGGTCAGCGGTGACAGCGACCGCATCCGGTAATTCTCCGGCCACAGCGAGGCAACATCGGTCTCCGAGCGAGAGTCCCAGATGACTTGCAGCCGACCATATTTCGGCAGTTCTCGCAGCATTCTGCACCGTGAGGACGTCGACGACCTGCACACCCAGTGCGCGCAGAGCCGCGACGACGCCCGTCCTGTCGCGCTGCGTCGATACCGAGCGCTGACGCGTCTTCTGCAAGACCTCCGCAAGGTTTACCGAGTGCAGAATCGCTCCGTCGAGTTGTTCGGCCACAACCTCGCCGCCTGGCTCACGGTAGAGCATCGCCAACACAGCCGATGCGTCGAGAACGATAGTGGTCAAGTCCCAGACTCTCGAGCCGCTTGAGCACGTCGCTCCGCGATCAACTCGTCGACTGCGCTGCCGGTCTGCCCGCTCACGGTGGCGTCGGCGGCAAGCTGATCCTGAATGCGAGAGAGGAGATGCGCTCGGGGTTCGAGAACGATGCGGCCGTCGTCTTCCCAAACTATCAAGCGGGAGCCCTCGTGCAGCCCGAGACCGCGACGAAACGCAACGGGAATCGTCACACGCCCCTGCTTATTGACTTCAACTTCTATTAGTGTCACGCCGCAAGGTTACGTGACACCCCAGCCTCCAGCCACAAGGAACATTCGCAATTCGGATAGCGCAAGCCCAGCCTCCATCGTCTTCCCGAGCCCGATCTCGTCGGCCAGGATCGCTCTGCCCCGCATCCTCCTCCGGACCGTCTGCGCAGCACGCAACTGATAGTCGAAGGGGCTGAACCGCAACTGCGACTGCGATAGCAGCGTGTCGAATCCAGGTCGGCTTCACACCTGGACGGCATCATCGACGAACGCCGACCAGTCCGGATCGACCACGCCGCGCGTACGAAGCTTTGCGACCAGCGGCATATACGCAAGTCGACGCCCGGCTCCACCACGAACTCGAAGCCGCCGGCTCCGACGCTTCCGAAACAGGCACGGTCAATTGCCGACTCACCACTGGACGAAACGGTCTTGGCGGTTCACCTCGGTACGTTTTCGCTCCGCACCGACATGCCCGCCTCGCCGCCCCGACGAGTGACAACCGGGGTTGCTGCCAATCCTGGGACCACCGAGCACTCCGCCGTCGTCGATCGAATCGAAGATCTGCGCGGTGACCCCCGCGTCGGTGCGCAGCGACATTGCGAACGACAGCGCAACGGGACTGCTGCTTACCAGAACCTGTCTCATCACCCTCTTGCCTGTCTCCTCGCCGATCACGAACGCTGTTAACCGATCGTTCTCGAGAGAACTGACACCAGGCCAGTCGAAATCGGCCCCCCGCTACTCTTCACTTCATGGCCTCAGCTGCACAGTGGATCGAAGGCGCCCGCCCGCGCACCCTTCCGAACGCGATCGCCCCGGTGCTCGCCGGTACCGGCGCGGCAGCCTCGCTCGGTGGAGCCGTCTGGTGGAAAGCCGTACTCGCGATGGTGGTCTCCCTGGCTCTGATCGTCGGGGTCAACTACGCCAACGACTACTCGGACGGCATCCGAGGCACCGACGACGTGCGGGTCGGACCGCTTCGACTGGTTGGCTCCAAAGTGGCATCACCCGCCGCGGTCAAGACTGCCGCAATGCTGAGCCTTGCGATCGCCGCGATCGCCGGCCTCGCAGTGGCCGTGACGTCCGCGTGGTGGTTGATTCTGGTCGGTGCGCTGTGCATCGCCGGCGCTTGGTTCTACACCGGCGGCCGAAACCCGTACGGCTACAGCGGGTTCGGTGAAATCGCGGTCTTCGTCTTCTTCGGCCTCGTCGCTGTCCTCGGCACTCAGTTCGTCCAGGCGGAGCGCATCGACTGGGTCGGCGGCGTCTGCGCCGTTGCAGTCGGCTGCTTCTCCAGCGCAGTATTGGTCGCGAACAACCTGCGCGACATCCCGACCGACACCGAGTCCGGCAAGCTCACGCTCGCAGTACGACTCGGCGACGCCCGCACCCGGACATTGCATCTCGTATTGCTGATCGTGCCCGTCGTCGCGTCCGTGGCACTTGTCGCGCGCACACCATGGGCCCTCGTCGGACTGCTGGCCTTGCCGTTCGCCCTGCGCGCGAACGCTCCAGTGCGCACCGGCAAACTCGGCATGGAACTGATTCCCGCGCTGCGCGACTCGGGCTTTGCCATGTTGACCTGGGCCGCCGCAACCGGGCTTGCGCTCGGGTTCGCGTAGCCGCTAGTCGCCGTCAGGAACGAGGACGCCCAGCACCCAGTTGACGATCGAGATGATCACCGAGCCCCAGACTGCCGTCCAGAAGCCGTCGACGTGCAATCCGTATTGCACGGAATCGGGTAGTTCGGTGAGCCACGCCGTCAACAGCAGCATCAAGGCGTTGATGACAAGCAGGAACAGTCCAAGGGTCAGGATGACCAGCGGCAGCGACAGCAGCTGCACGATCGGCTTGACCAGGGCATTCACGATCGTGAACACCAACGCGATGCCGAGTATGACGGCAATTTTCAACCACGTCGACTTGTCGGGTGGGCTGATGATGTCGATTCCGCTGACCCATTTCGATGCCAACCAAATTGCGAATGCGGTGATCGCGAGTCGTACCAAATGCACCATTCGTCCATCGTGACACACCGCACCCCATCACGCGGCTCTGTCGAGCAGCTCCATTATCTGGCGTCGCAACTCGGCAACCGCCACGTGCTCCTCGATCACCGCTCGCGCCTTGTCACTCGGCGCGCGGAGGACGCCGAGCAGGATGTGCTCCGAGGCGATGTGATCGTCTTTGTGCGCCAACGCTTCCCGTAGCGAAAGCTCGAGCACCTTCTTGGCACCGGGAGTGAACGGAATGTGCCCACCCCGACGACCGAACCATCCGCGGCGCTCTTCGGGCACAGCTCGGTCGAGTGCATCGTCACCGAACGTGGCCTCCAGACTTTCGCGTACCGCGTCCAGGTCGATTCCGATCGACTTCAGCGCCTCGGCATCTTCTTCACCGAGCGCCTCGGATCGTCGATTTTCGGCGATGCGTGCGCGGGCATCGTCGTAGGTCAGACCGACGCGGTCAAGAACCGTCGTCAGGTCATTGTCGGCCGTCGACAGGACGCCGAGCAGTACGTGCTCGACGTCGATCCGAGGCGACTTAAGCTCACGGGCTTGCTCGTGTGCTCCGACTACCGCGAAACGTGCTGTCTTGGTGAATCGTTCGAACATCAGCCCCTGCCTCTCCTGTTGTACTTCTGGTGGACCGCCTGCCTGCTCACCTCGAGCGCATCGGCAATGGCCTGCCAAGACCACCCCTGTGCACGGGCATTGGCGACCTGAATCGCCTCGAGTCGTTCGAGCAAACGCCGTAGCGCAAGCACCGCGCGCAGACCGACCTTCGGGTCGGGGCTTCCAGCGGCAGCCGCCAGAGTTGTTGCTTCGGTCATGGTGTCAATTTATGTTGACACGACCGCGTTGTCAACGTTTGTTGACGTGCCGCGCTACTGCACAGGGCTACTACCTGCTGCACAGCACGTGCAACGCATGCGAAGTGCTCGCTAGGCCTGCGCAGTGCACAAGCTACTCAGGGTGCCGCGTGCCACTTTCCCGTCGAGGCAAACTCCGCGAGGACGGCAGTCGGGGCAGCGAGATCCATGCCTTGCCTGCGCACCCAGTCGTCGTCGAAATACGTTCCCGCGTAACGATCACCGCCGTCGCACAGCAGGGTCACGACGCTGCCGCCACGGCCGCCCGCGAGCATGTCCGCAATCAACGCGAACGCGCCCCACAAGTTCGTTCCGGTCGAGCCGCCGACGCGCTTGCCGAGCACAGTGCTCGAGTGGCGCGCAGTTGCCACCGATGCCGCATCCGGGACACGAATCATCCGATCGACCACCTGGCCGATGAACGACGGCTCGACGCGTGGTCTGCCGATTCCCTCTATCCGAGAAGCCATTCCGGTCTCGAAGTCCGCGCTCGACGTCTCGTATCCGCCGTAGAACGCCGAATTCTCGGGATCGACAACGGCCAGCCGGGTCGCGTGACGGCGGTACCGGATGTAGCGCCCGACAGTCGCACTGGTGCCGCCGGTGCCCGCCCCAACGACGACCCATTCCGGAACGGAATGCCGCTCGAGCGCCATCTGCTGGAAGATCGACTCGGCGATATTGTTGTTGCCACGCCAGTCGGTGGCGCGCTCTGCGTGGGTGAATTGATCCATGTAGTGGCCACCCAGATCAGCGGCGAGAAGAGCCGCCTCGGCGTAGATCTCCGACGACTTCTCGACGAAATGGCAACGCCCGCCTTGCGCCTCGATCAGCTCGACCTTCTGCGGGCTGGTGCTGCCCGGCATGACCGCGACGAAGTCGAGCCCCAGCAGCTTGGCGAAATATGCCTCGCTGACGGCAGTGGACCCCGATGACGCCTCGACGATCGTGGTGCCCTCTGTCACCCAGCCGTTGCAAATCGCATAGAGGAACAGCGATCTCGCCAGCCGGTGTTTGAGACTGCCTGTGATGTGGGTCGATTCGTCCTTCAGGTACAGCTGGACGTCCCACGTGATCGGCAGCGGATACCGCAGCAGGTGCGTGTCCGCGCTGCGCTGACTGTCCGCGTCGATGAGCCGAACGGCGTTGTCCACCCACTCGCGTGGGGCACTGCGATCGCAGACACTCAAGGCTGGCTACCTAACTGCTCGGCTCGGTTGATCCACCATCGGTTGATCCAGCATCACCACGCAACTTCGCCCGAAGTTCGGCCTTGTCCTTGCGGCGCTTCTCGTCGACTGCCGAGATGGCCTCGTTCACCCGTCGACGCAGCTTCGCAAACAGCACCAGCGACAGCGGCAAGGCGATGACCAGCGCAAAGATGAGCACGACGAGCAAGGGAATCTCGACGCTGAATAGCTTGCCGCCACCGAAGATCACCGCCGCCAGGACGACAACCAGTCCCAAGCGCGCGAGGGTGTACAGCGCGAGATCGCGCGCAAGTCGGCCACCAGGCGTCACGTCGGAGCTTGCAGGTGCGGAATTGTCTCCAGAAACGTCGTTCACGGCCATCAGGGTACTCACTACAAAACCGGTCGTACTCTCGCCTGACTTATCCGATTTGTCCATTACCTCCCCTTTACCAACCTTAGATCGTTCGAGTACCTGGGGGTTCTGGTGACACCATGGCGTCAACGGGACAAGTTGTACCGGCGAGCACTGGAGGAATATCAATGAGCGCACCCGCTATTGCACGAGGGCAAGAATCCCTGATGACCCCGGGACAGGTCGCCGCACTCTTCCATGTCGATCCGAAGACCGTCACCCGATGGGCTCACGCGGGACGGCTCGGATCGCTCCGCACTCCCGGTGGGCACCGTCGCTTCCGCGAGTCCGAAGTGCTCGAACTGCTCCGTTCGCTGACCACCGAGGCGGCGCACCGATAGCCCCGAATAGGCGCTTCGCGCTCGTGCGCACTTTCGGAGTCCAGAGCCTCCCGAAGTGCGCACGAGCTCGAAGCGCCTATTCAGTGCCGATCACCGCGTAGACGACTACCCTCTAAGTGAGAGAGGGTGAGCGTCGTGATCTACCTATTGGCATTGATCGGTCTTGTTGCGGTTGCGGTGCTGTTCTGGAAAGCCTTCGGGCCGGAACTCCAAGCTCGGCGAGCGCCAGAACGCACGATCGGCCCGGACGACGACCCTGAATTTCTGTGGAAGATCAACCGCGACGCACACCGGTCCGGTAAAGACGGGCCGGAGGCATCACCGAAAGACCCGCTCGAATAGCGCGGTTACGCCACCGGCACGGAGTCGAATCGGTAGTCGTCGAGGTCGAAACGGGCGCTGCGCCAGGCGGCCTCAAGCGTCGGAGACGGTCGCAGCGGAACATCGCCATGTGAGTCGAAGTAGTAGCTGTTGGCGTTGTCGCACGTTCCCTGGAAGAACACCTGCCGATGCCGGCGGCCGAGCATCCGCTCGAAGTACCGGTCGTGCGCTTCGACCTTCACCTCGATCTTCGTCGCTTCGTCGTTGCGCGCTCGCTGCAGGCACCGCACGATGTGCCGGGCCTGGTTCTCGATGAGCGTGAAGTACGACGAACCGTTGTAGCCGTAGGGCCCGAGAATCATGAAGTAGTTCGGGAAGCCAGGAACACTCGCACCCTCGTATGCCTGGTACCGGTTCTCGACCCACCACCCGCTGAGGTCGACCCCGCCCGTGCCCACCAGGGGGAAAGGCGGCATGTTGTCCGGCTCGAACACCTTGAATCCGGTGGCGAGCACCAAGACGTCGACGGGATGATCGACACCGTCCGTGGTGCGGACTCCCGTTTCGGTGATCTCGGCGATCGAGGTCGTCTCCAACTCGACGTTCGAACGATTGAACGTCGCGAGGTATTCGTTGGAGAAGCTCGGCCGTTTGCAACCGAGGCCGTAGCGCGGAGTCAGCTTGTCCCGGACGATTGGATCCTTGACCTGCTTGCGTAGGAACGCTTTCCCCGCTCGCTCACCGACACCTGCGACGGGAAGCACACTCGCAAAGTGGGCGGCGAAGGGGAAGGTCAACTCGACGTAGGTTTGGCTCGCGGCGCGTGCCGCAGCACTCAGACCTGGGATACGACGCAGCGCCGCACGCAGCGGTGCCGCGAGTGGCGCATCGAGCTTCGGCAGGCACCAGATCGGAGTGCGCTGGAAGACGGTGAGACGCGCGACCTTCTCCGCGATGGACGGGATCAGCTGCACGGCGGAGGCGCCGGTACCGATCACGGCGACCCGCTTGCCCTGCAGGTCCACGCTGTGATCCCAACGTGCGGTGTGCACGGTGGCGCCCTTGAACGTGTCGAGGCCCGCGATCTGCGGCGGCTTCGGCTGGGTCAACACTCCGGTCGCGCCGATCAGATGTCGGACCGTCAGCGAACCGCCGTCTGCCGTCGTCATCCGCCACACGTGGTGTGTTTCGTCGAACTCGGCACCGGTCACCTTGGTGTTCAAGCGGATTCGCGGCCGCAAGTTGTAGCTGTCGACACAGTCTTCGGCGTAGGACTTCAGTTCGACACCCGGTGCGTAGACGCGGGACCAGTCGCTGCGCTGCTCGTAGGAGAATTGGTAGCTGAACGAGGGGATGTCGACCGCGACGCCGGGGTAGGTGTTCCAGTGCCAGGCACCGCCGACTCCGTCACCCTCCTCCAGGACGACGAAGTCGCTGATACCGGCCTTGTCGAGCGCGATCGCGGTACCGATTCCGGAGAATCCAGCGCCGACAATTGCCACTTCGTGGTCCAGCTCGAGTGCCTCGGATGTCATCGTGATCCTCACTTTTCGGCGTCGTTGCCGATCAGTGGCCGACCATACCAGACACCGAACATCGTGCCATTGTACAATGGCATGAAGGTGGGTCCCGCTGGTTTACCGTGGAGAGATGACACAACACGGAACCGAGCCGGGCTGGGTTCCCGACGCGTGCACACTGCCGGTCGTCGAACAGCCGCTGCGGATCGAAGAATTCGACACGTTCTTTCAGGTAGCCGTGCTTCGAGTGACCCGTCCGCTCAGCACTCGACTCGACCTAGCTATTTCACCCGACGCCGAAGCGTCCGGTCGCGATCTCGCGCAACGAGAGAGCGCCTGCTGCTCGTTCTTCGGATTCGAGTTCGAACGCACCGATGGTGACCTCATGCTGCGCATCACTGTCCCCGATACACATGTCGACGTCCTGGACACCGTGGAAAGGCAACTACTAGCTAAGTCAAACCCGCATACGAATGAAGTCCCGAGACAACGATATTGATGACGAACAGGTTGAAGAGCATCGCGACGAAGCCTGCGATGTTGATCCAGGCAGCCTTGGTATCCCGCCAGCCAGAAGTGGCACGGGCGTGCAAGTACGCGGCGTAAATCACCCAGGCGATGAAGGCCATCGTCTCCTTGGGGTCCCATCCCCAGAAGCGTCCCCATGCCGACTCCGCCCAGATCGCACCGAGGATCACACCGGCGCCGAACAGCGGGAAGCCGATGATCGTCGTCTTGTATGCAAGCCGATCGAGGGTCTGCGCGTCAGGTAGGCGACGGGCGATATTGCCCCAGAATCCCGTGCCCTCAGCACCTTCGGGCTGCCACATGCGCAGCAGGAACATCACGCTGGCCACACCGGCGACCATGAATATTCCACTGCCGATGCTGACGATCGTCACGTGAATCGGCAACCAGTAGGACCGCAACGCGGGAACCACCGGCGCCGGGTCGGCGTAGAGCACCGTCGCTGCGAGGAACATCAGTACGAGCACAGGCGGAATAAGGAACACCCAGATCGACCGGAATCGTTGGCCGCGAAGGACAACCAGCCCGAGCACGACTGCAGCTGCGCAGGCCATGGTGACGAACTCGTACATATTGCCGAGCGGGAAACGCTCAGTTGCAAAGCCGCGCAACACGATCGAGGCAATGTGCGCTGCAATGCCGACAATCAGCACAGCGGCACCCATATTGCCGAGCCGCTCCGCCAACGGCTTGGACGGAGCCTCGACGATGCGGCCCGGCCCCGCGCCAGCAGGAACCGTGGCGACCAACTCGCGCTCGGCGACCTGCTTCGCCCGTGCCGACGCGTACTGCGATATCAGCAACACGAACGCCAGCACGTACACCAGAAATGCGGTCCTGAAGGCGAGGTCGCTGTAACCCGCAATGGTCTCGTTGATCGGCATCGTCAACCTTTTCCTGCCTGTCCGGATTGCGCAGGCGGCAGCAGCCGCTCGCACAATCTATCGAACTCGTCGCCCCAGCCGGCATGATCTGTCCTGGCCAGCCCACCGAGCTCAACTACCGTACGTCGATTTTCGCCTTCACCATCAGGTTCTGCCGCGTACACCCGCGCCCAGATCCGGCGGCGTTTGATCAGCAGCGAACCGAGCAGCCCTGCCATCATCGCTATCGCGAATATCAGCACCCAACCCTGCGCCGGGTCGTGCGACACCTGGAGGTTCACAAATTCCTTGGCGCCGTCGAATCGGACCTGCGTGCCGTCGGCGAGCTTTGCGCTCTCCCCCGGCTTCAGGTTGACCCGGTCCTGCTTCACCAACCGACCCTGGTTGATCAGCTCTTTGTTCAGCGAGAACAACGACTGCGGCATACCGGTGTCGAGGCCGGTGTCGCCGCGATAGATGTCGATCGCGACAGCCGGGTCGGTCATCGCCGGGAAGCTCGAGGAAAGCAGATTGCCGTGGAAGAACGCGGTCGGAGCGAACAACCCCTCAATCGCGATCTGATTCTTGCGACGCGTGTCCGTGTCGGGGTACATCCCGCCAGGCGGATCGATGCGCAGCACTCCGCTGCTCAGGAAGGTCCGTGCGTCGTCGGGACGCCACTGCAGCGTCTCGGTGCGGGTCTCGCCGTTGGGAAACGTGACCGTGAACGTCGGCGCGTATCCATGGCCCTGCAAGTACACCCGGTCACCCGCGACGCGTAGCGGATGGTTCACCTGCAGACGATCGTCGCGCCACGTATTGCTCTGCAGGTCCTCGCCGGCCTGGTACGCGATGTTCGACGTGAACATCTCGGCTTGGCCGTTGTCGAGGTAGTCCGCCTTGAAGTCCTTCACCCGGATGCAGATCGGCGTCAGCCCGGTGCCGTCCTCGACATTGCCGGCCCGGAACGAGTCGAAGACCGCAGGCGACGATGTGCAAAAACCCGGACCGTCGTCGGCGATCACGATCACGTTGCCCTCGTAGCCGAACAACTTTCCGACGGCGATCGCCACCAGCAGCCCAACAAGGGAGAGATGGAAGATCAGGTTGCCGAGCTCACGCAGGTAGCCCTTTTCCGCCGAGATGGTGATCTCGCCTGGGTATTTCGCCTTCTCGTCGTCGGTCCGCGTGATGGCCCGCCACCCACGAAGAGCCGAACGAACCTGGGCGGCAAGCTCTTCCGGATCGCCGTCGACGGTGCGGCTGGTGTGATGCGGCAGCCGGGCGAGGTTGCGCGGAGTCGGTACCGGCACGGTACGGAGTGCCTTCGCATGGTCGACGCAGCGCGGCACGATGCAGCCGACGAGCGAAATGAACAGCAGTACATAGATGCTGGTGAACCAGAAGCTGCCGAACACGTCGAACAGTTCGAGCCGGTCCATCCACGGACCGATCGTCGGTCGGTCCGCAAGATACTGCTCGACCTTCTGCTCGTTGAGACTTCGCTGCGGCAGCAGCGCACCAGGGATCGCACCGAGCGCGAGCAGGAACAGCAGAACGAGCGCTGTCCGCATGCTCGTCAGGCCCCGCCACGTGTTGCGAACTAGGGCAACGGCGCGTCCGAAGGCGGATTGACGCGGTGGCAGGCCCGGCGTTGCCCGGACTTCGGTAGTGGTCATATCGGCAACGTGACCTCGGAGACGAATGCATCGCGGACCCAGCTGACGAACTGGTCCCACGCGCCGGTGACCAACGCGATGCCGACGGCGACAAGCAACACTCCGCCGAAGATCTGGATCCCACGGGCGTTGCGACGTAACCAGCCGACACCGCGCAGCGCACCGGCAGAGCCGAACGCCAGGATCACGAACGGCAGCCCGAGTCCGAGGCAGTACGCGACGATGAGCGCTACGCCCCGCGCGGCAGTTGTCCCCTCGGTGCCTGCAGCAACGGACATGACGCCCGCCAACGTCGGACCGAGACACGGCGTCCAACCCAACGCGAACACCGCGCCGAGGAAAGGCGCTCCGACAAGGCTGGTAATTCGGCGCGGCTCGAACCGAACATCGCGCTGCAACGCCGGGATCAGCCCGATGAAGACGAGACCCATCACGATGGTTACGACCCCGCCAACTCGTTGCAGCACTTCACGATTGATCGACAAGGTCTGCGTCACGCCGAATACCGACGCGGTGGCGAGGACGAAGACAACGGTGAAGCCCGCAACGAACAGAGCGGCGGCGCCGACGACCCGAGCGCGACCCGTGCGCACCTTGGTGGCGACAGCCTCCGCCGCCGTCACCGGAGGTGCATCGGCACCGACGACGCCGGCGAGATAGGACAGGTAACCGGGCACCAAGGGCACCACGCACGGCGAAGCGAACGACACGAGACCGGCGAGCGCGCAGGCTCCGAGAGCGAGCAACAGTGGCCCGGAGGACGCTGTCGTATAGAAGCTGTCACCGACGCCGGCGAGCACCGTCATGTCTGCTCCCGTGCTATGCGCTCGACAACAGGCTGCAGATCCTCCGCGAGCAGCTCCCGCAGGAAGACCACGGCAACGCGGTGCTGCTTGTCCAGCACCAGCGTCGTCGGAATGACGCTGGTCGGAAAGTTGCCACCGAGCGCGATGAGGGTGCGCATCGACGGGTCGTAGATCGAGGGATACGTGACCTTGTTGTCGATCACGAAGTCGCGAGCCTTGTCCTGCTGCGAGTCACGGACATTGATTCCGAGGAACGCGACGCCACTGTCTTTTGTGTTTTCGTAAACCTTTTCGAGGTCGTCGGCTTCGCCGCGGCACGGGCCACACCACTGACCCCACAGGTTGATCACCACGGCTTTGCCCGCGAAGTCGTCCAACGACGTTGTCTTGCCGTCGGTCATGAGATCGGGTCCGGCGAGGGTGCCGATGGTGCCGCGCTCGGCCGGCGGGTTGTAGTAGATCTCCGTCTGTCCACCCGGCGACACGAAGTCGAAGGTGCCACCCTGAGCCACTGCATCGGTGCCGGTAGAGCAGGCGGTCGCGGAGAGGATCGCTAAGGAGAGCACTGCAGCTAGCGCTGCCTGTGCGCGCTTTACCCCACTCAGGCGGGGCAAAACGCGCACGGGCGCGAAGCGCCTCATGCCCCGGTCACCCTCGGATCTGATGCACCCGCAGGCTCGGAGTAGACGATGTCGACGAGGGTGTCGCCCTCGTAGACCAGCGATGTGAGCGACGCGAGCCCGCACTGCCGGTGCCGCGGATCGTGCCAGAGCCGATCACCCTGCAGGAAGCGTCGCAGCGTCCAGACCGGGAGTTGATGCGAGACGCAGATGGCCTCGTGACCGGCGGCCTCGACCCGGACCTTGTTCACAGCGGCGAGCATGCGGTGAGCGATCTGCAAATACGGCTCGCCCCACGACGGTGTGAACGGGTCGCGCAGCTTCAGCCAGTGCCGCGGCTTGCGCAGCGCTCCGTCGCCCACCGAGACGCGCAGGCCCTCGAAGGCGTTGCCCGCTTCGATCAGATTCTCGTCGGTCATGATCTCGAGGCCGTGCGCCTCCGCGATCGGAGTCGCCGTCTCCTGCGCGCGCTGCAACGGCGACGCGATGACGTGCGTGATGTCGTGTCCCTCGAGCGCCGACGCGACCATTGCGGCTTGCCCGCTGCCGGTCACGGAGAGGTTGAAACCCGGAAGTCGGCCGTACAGAATGCCTTTGGGGTTGTGCACCTCGCCGTGCCGCATCATGTGCACGATCGTCTTGATGTTCGAGCTGTCGTTATCACTCACGTCTACGGTCCTGAATTCCTGGTCGGATCGGTGGCTGATGCGGCCGCGGTCGCAGCGGCAGGTAGGGCATTCGCGATTGTGGCAAACGCATCGTCGTCGAGCGCGGCCGAAACGAACCACGCTTCGTAGGCGCTCGGCGGCGGGTAGACGCCACGCTCAAGCAGAGCGTGAAAGAAGGCAGGGAACCGCCAGGTCTGGCTGGCTTTGGCCGCGGCGTAGTCGGTCACCGGGTCTTCGGAGAAGAACACGCTCACCATGCTGCCTGCGAATTGGATTCGGTGCGCGACGCCGGCTGTGGTCAGCGCATCGCCGATGAGCCCACCGAGTCGTGCCGAGTTGCGGTCGAGCGCGTCGTATACGGATTGGTCGGCTGCTCGGAGCGTCGCAAGACCCGCTGCGACCGCCACCGGATTGCCGGACAAAGTCCCAGCCTGATAGACCGGGCCGGCGGGGGCGAGATGACCCATCACGTCCGCGCGTCCGCCGAATGCGGCGGCGGGCAGGCCTCCGCTCATCACCTTGCCGAAGGTGTAGAGGTCACCCGCAACGCCGTCGATCCCGAACCAGCCCGATCGGCTGACGCGGAAACCGGTCATCACTTCGTCCATGATCAACAGGGCGCCGTGCTCGTCCGCCAGCCGGCGCAGGCCTGCATTGAAGCCGGGACCTGGCGCGACCGCACCCATGTTTCCCGCTGCTGCCTCGGTGATGATGCACGCGATCTCGCCGGGGTTGGCGGCGAACGCCTCCGCGACGGCGTCGAGGTCGTTGTACGCGACGACGATGGTGTCGCCGGCCTGCGCTCCGGTCACACCGGGAGAGGTCGGCAGGCCGAGGGTGGCCACGCCCGAACCCGCGTCGGCGAGGAGTGCGTCGACATGGCCGTGATAGCAGCCTGCGAACTTGAGGATCTTGCTTCGTCCGGTGAATCCGCGCGCCAACCGAACTGCGCTCATCGTCGCCTCGGTACCGGAGTTGACCAACCGCACCTGCTCGACCGGCGCGACACGACCGACTATCGCTTCGGCCAGTTCGACCTCACCGGCAGTCGGCGCACCGAACGACAATCCGCCCGTCGCGGCGCGCTGCACGGCGTCGACCACTGCCGGATGCGCATGCCCCAGGATCATCGGTCCCCACGAGCAGATCAGGTCGACGTAGTCGTTCCCGTCCGCGTCTGTGAGCGTGTAGCCGGAGGCTTTCGCGATGAATCGCGGCGTCCCACCCACGGCCTGAAACGCTCGCACGGGGGAATTCACTCCACCGGGGATGACGATGCTCGCCCGCTCGAAGAGCTGAGCAGAGGCGGCAGTGGAAACAGTCACGACCTCCAGTGTCTCAGCCGGGTGCAAATCGTCAACGACAGGGTGTAGGAGGCGCCTGTTCACGATCGCACGCGGTGCGGCTAGCGCGGCTTGACCCTCTCACAATGACAAGGTGTCGAATGGTTCACCGAAGGAGGTGGTTGTCGCGTGAACACAACCAACCATGGTGGGCCAAATTCTCACCTCGTCGACGCGCTGGCAGCATCCGACCCGTCGATTCGGCTAGG
>JBBSKP010000113.1:0-16292 GCA_038256175.1 Mycobacteriales bacterium | reverse complement strand
GGCCAGGCCTGCGCGAGACGCCAGGCTATGTCTGGCGGGCTGGAGAGATCGAGTCTGCCGTGTACGAGGACGGCGGGGATTGCGGCCACTGTGCCGACATTGCCCAGGAGTTCGCCCTCGGAACGCCACGCCGCATGTCGCCAATAGTGAGTGACCAAGCGGGCGAAGCACATTCGAAAACGGGGATCGGCGAAATTGGTATTGGGACGGCGCTCCGGACCGATCTGGACGTGGCTTTCCTCCCAGTCACACCAGTCGCGCGCGGCCTTCGCGCGGACCGCCGGGTCGGGGTCGTTCAGGAGGCGACTGTAGGCATCGAAGAGACTGCCGTCGCGCTCTGCGGCAGGTACGCCGTCGCGGAACTTCGCCCAGTCGGCAGGAAACAGTCGCCCGACGTCGCGGGTGATCCACTCGACCTCACTGCGGCTGGTAGTAACAACGAGTGCGAGCACCAATGCGGCCGTGCGCTCGGGATGTTGTTGGGCATAGGCCAATCCGAGAGTGGTGCCCCACGACCAACCGACCACCAACCACCGTTCGACGTCAAGGTGGCGGCGGAGGAGTTCGATGTCTCTGACGAGATGGTCGGTGGTGTTGGTGGTCAAGTCGACCGTGGGGTCACTCGCATGGGGCGTACTTCTACCGCAGCCGCGCTGATCGAACAGCACGATCCGAAACCGATCAGGGTCGAATGTCTGTCGCATGCCGGGCGCACAGCCCGAGCCTGGGCCGCCGTGCAGCACAAGCGCCGGTATCCCGGCCGGATTGCCGCACGTCTCCCAATAGATGGAATTGCCATCGCCAACGTCGAGCATGCCCGAGTCGTACGGCGCGATCGGCGGCTACGAATCCCCAGAAGTCCCCATGCAGAAACACCGTACGCACGCGCGTCAACGTGGCTACCGACACTGGAAGTGGACATGCCGACCTATTCGAAAGCGCTCACCCATGAACCGCTGGTGTGAGTACGGACCGTCAGGCGCCCGACCCGCCACTGCCACCGCTGCTGTTGAACGGAATGATCGCTGTTCGTGAGCCGTCGGGGTGCCGGGGGACGAGTGAGGAATACGGACTCGACTTACGATCGCCGAGCAAGTTGGACAAACGGAATCGTCGATACCAGCGTGGGCGATCGGCTCGGGACTCGGTCGCCGGCGAGGGAATCGGCTCTTTCCACACGTAGTGGTCCATGCTCCGATCGTAGGTGATCCGGCGCGCCGAGCCGGGCGGTAACGGTCACAGACGACGAGATGCCCTCGGCATCAGTGCAATACGACGCTCGCTCGAGTTCGTGTGAGGCGACCGTGTAGCGCGGCCAGAACGACCGCAATAAGCGCGACCGGCGCGTAGTAGCTGTAGAAGCTCAACATCGTCGATGAGGTCAACGCCACAAAACAGCACACAAGGAGCATCGCAGCGACACCCCACGCGACTTGTCGGGTTGGGATCGCTGCGGGGCCGACGCACAGCGTGACAGGAAGCGCGAGAACGACTAGAACACCGCTGCCGTAGTGGGCCAACATCGATGCGTTGCATTCGGCCGAGTTGTCGATTCCGGCCTCTCCGTACACGCCGATTTCGCAGGATGTGACTTGCCACATTGGTTCGTGCGCGACCAACGCGCCGATGGTCGCGGCAAGACCGGCGAGCAACAGCAATTCGATCCTGACAGGGGTCAAATATTTCACCGGATGGGCGTGGCCTGCCCGAGCGGGACTTGGCGGACAGGTGACAGGTTGCCGACAACCCAGGCCATTGCGCTGATCACGGCGGCCCGCGAGGCATCGGTGTGATCGAGCATGTCGTATCCGTGCCTGCCGTCGGGTACGTCGACGATCTCGAGATTCAGGTTGTGAGTCCCAGCGACGGAGACGAATGCCTCTACACCCGAGGCGAACTCGGCACTTTCGAGCCCGACTCTAGTCAGCAGGATCGGCAGCTCGCCCGCCGACTCGGCTGCGACTACCGGTCGGAACCGCTCGTCGATTCCCCACTCAGCCGGAGGGACGACAACCGGATACGTGAGCGCAAGGCACCGAAGCCAAAGTGGCGGGTCGAGCAGCCAATCGTTGGCAAGAATGCCGCCTCCCGAGAAGAACCACATTGCGACGCGGTCCGGGTCAACTCCGGGCAGCGCGCGCGCCTGTGCGACGGCTGCGGCAATCTCGTCCGCAGCGGAAGCGCAGTCCGCACCGGAATAGAAATGGTGTTCCAGGGTCACGCCAACCATGCCATGATCAGCAGCGAGCGAACCGTAACCGACGAAAACTGGCCAATCGCGAGGCCCCGGTTGAATATTGGGAGGCATCGGACCTCCGTGTACGAACACTATGAGCGGCCGGCGCTCGCTGCTTGGCGTGTTGGGTAAGCGATAGACGTCGATGTGATCAAGGCGCTCTCGATCGACCTCGGCGACATCAAGCACAAACGACTTCGGATCCATTTCGTCCTCCTCCGGGCATGAGTTCTAACCGTCTGCGCGCTGTTGGCGCTCTAGTTGGCCGATTGCCCAGCTGGCCCAATCGTGAACGGCTTCGTCGGCGCGAAGACCGTATTCGGCAGCAATCTGGCCGAAACCGGCTTCCCCCTTGGGGATCTCGTCGCCGTAGAAGTCGCGGATTCGTCGTAGTTCATCGGCTTCCGCGTCTACATGAGCGATGATCCGTCGGAGAATGCTGATCGCATCGTCTGGTTCGAGTGCAGACAAGAGGAACATTCGAAGCACGATTTCATTGCGCACAACGGCTGGCCGGATGGGTGCATTCATCAACCAGTTGCGCAATTCGTCGCGCCCAGCAGCGGTGGCGCTGTAGGTGCGTTTTCCGCGGGCGCCTTCGGCCGTAACCTCGATCAAACCTTTTTCGGCAAGTCGGTTCAGTTCTGGATAGACGCTGGTGTGCCCCGCGTTCCACGCATGCCGACCGATGCCTTCGTCACCTAGGGCTTTGGTCAGCGCATATCCGCTGCGCGCTTCGACGGCCAGCAGGCCTAGTAGTGCGTGCGGGAGCGACATGCCTTCACGGTATATGTCATTGTCGACATGTCAAGTACCACACGTGGGGCTCTGGGTCGCGAGGCTGATGAGCGGGAGCTTCTCGGGCGGAAAGTCGCGCCACAGCCCGAGAACCTCCCGTTCGACGCCAACGGGCGGTACCGCATTCGTAAATGCGATACCGCCCGCGGCTATTGCTCGGTGATTGGGAGTTGGTCAGCGACCGGCGATCAAGTCGTTGAACGTCCCGGTGATCTCCCCGGAGTTGGGGCTACTGACTGCGCCGCCTATTGCGCCGCCGACGAGGCAGCCAACGACGAAAAAGAACCATCCGATGAGGCAACCGACAACGGCTCCCACGCCGCCGCCGTTGTTGACGCCCCACAGCCACTGGCCCCACAGCTTGTTGGCCGTGCCCACGGCGTCAACCTGATGCAGCGTCAGCGCGTCGCCGTTCTGGCTGATCGAGGCCGCAATCGGAACCGTCTGGCCTTCGATGGTCAGCGGAATCGTCTCGATCGCTTGACCGGCGGCGTCGAGGACGTCGATCGAGCGGTTTGCGACATTGTTCACGAACTTGCCCGAGGCAAGGGTCGCGGTGACCGAGTGTGCGGCCGAATCGGTTGTGGCACTGACCTGTTCGGTCTGTACCTGCTGCGGAGCCGGTGCCGCGTTTGCGGTAACAGCGCCGACCGTCAAGGCCGATGCGGTTAACGCTGCGATGGCAATGCTGCGCCCGAGTGTTTTCATGGAAATGGACAAAGTAACCCCCGTTGTTTCTGAACCGACGATGGCAATCGATTGCCGTCGTCGAGTAAATCTAAGCAGGTGTGGACCCTAACCGGAAATTGGCGAACCGCCCCGTCGTTGGGCCCCTGGTTTGCTCATCGAGGCTGAGACAGGTCACCGCCGAGTTCGGTGGATTTGTCTTCTTCCGTGCCGCGTAGGTTCCTGCTTCTCGACATCGGACAGGATCGAAATGATGTGGACCCGGTGCCGCAATCGCTTGGGGATTCTGTGAATGTCTTTGTTGCACAGCATGTTAACCGAGTTCTGGCGGCAATCGGCCCGCGAATGAGTGGGACGCCGTGATATTCGCTGGCGTGCGCGACTGCAGGGATGGAAGTATCGGTTCATGGTCCTTTCACCAGTTCCCGGCATGGTCGTCTCGCGGGCCGCTCGAAGGGACGCGGGGGAGTTGCTTGTCCTCCAGCGTTGTTGCTGGGTCTCGGAAGCGATTGCAAACAGCACGCTTTCGGTGCCTGCGCTACACGAGGATCTGCCGACCGTCGTCGAATGGATCGACAGAACGCAGGTCTGGGTGGTGCGCGTCGATGGTCGGCTTATTGGCGCGGTGCGCGCGGATTTGGTGGTCGCGTCCTGGCAGATCGGACGACTGATGGTTGCGCCGGATTTCGCTGGCCTCGGTCTTGGGCGCTGGCTACTCGAATTCGTCGAAGGTCGCGCACCTTCTGTCGCCGAAGAGTGTGCGTTGTTCACCGGCGTTTTCAGCGCACGCAACTTGCGGATGTACGAAGCTGCTGGCTATGTCCGACGGGATCCACCTGCTGGGTCGAGTCGCGATCACATTCAAACCGCACAGTACCTCGCCAAAGGTATTGTCAACCGCCCCAGGTCAACTCGGACGACACGCGAAGCTTGATGTGGACCTGCGTGATTCCACTGGTCAGGTCGCTGGCGCTTGGTCGATATGACACGACGGTTCATTCTCGACGATCACTAAGGCAACACTCCTCGGTCCACCACGACGTGGTGCAAGAGCGGCGTGCTCGTCGGGGCCGTAGCTTGTTGACGTCGACAAATTAGATCACTTGATCTATAGTGCGATCATGCGATCTAAAGAGAGCGCGGCAACGTTCACTGAGACGGCTCGTCGCGCGCAGATTGTCGAGTGCGCGATCGAGGCGATCGCTGAACTCGGCTATCACCAGGCGTCGGTGCGCAAGATTGCCGAGCGGGTAGGGGTGGCGATGAGCGTGGTGATGTATCACTTCGGGAACAAGGATGAGCTCGTCGCTGCGATTGTCACCGAGCTGTACAGGTCACTGATCGAGATCATGACGCCGTTGGTCGAGACGGAAACTACTGCAGCGGGAAAGCTTGCCGCGCATATCCGAGCGCACACCGGATACATCGCAACGCATCGTTCGCACCAGCTTGCGTTGACCGAGATCGCGTCGAATTATCGCAGTCGCACCGGCGGGCGTCTGGATGAACTGAGTGTGGATCTTCCGCCGGCCCAGCTGGCCGAATTGGCGAAGCTGGAACTCGAGACGATCTTCACTCTCGGCGTCGAGACCGGCGAGTTCCGTTCGCTGTCAACGGAATCCATGGCACTTGCAGTTCGAAGCGCTATCGGCGGTGCGCTGCTGAAGTCGACGAACGACCCCGACTTCGATGTCCGCGCCTACGGCGAGGATCTGGTTACTGCATTCAATCTGGCCACCGAAAACAGGTAGTACCCAACCAGTACGGGAGGACGACATGGCGCGGATCGTGATCGCAGCATTTGGCTCGAGGGGAGATTTGGTCCCGCTGACGGACTTCGGCTGCAGGCTGCGCGATGCAGGTCATGAAGTGCTCATGACTGCGACGCCAGACCTTGTCGACGAGATCGCCGGCTGCGGGTTGCACACTCGGACAGTCGACTTCGAACTCGAAGGCGATCCCGACGCAGAAGTGGAGAATCCGCTGAAAGCTGCGATGCAACTGGTCCTTCCGAAAGGAATGCGCAAACTCGGCGAGAATCTGCTCGCGGCCCTGCAAGACGAGCCCGCCGATATGCTGCTTCTCTCGGCATTCGCGGAACTCGCCGGGCATCCCCTCGCCGAGGTCAGGAACATCCCCAGCATCGGTGTCCGCTTGCAGCCGATGTCGACCACAGCGGAGTTTCCCCCGACGTTGCTCGGCGCGTGGTCGGCGGGCTCGGTCATCAACCGTAGTGCGGGTCGATTCGCTACGGCGATGTTCGATCGCATGTACGGCAAGACGATTGCCGGTTTCCGCGATCAATTGGGTTTGCCGGGAAAGTCGCAGCGATCACTGCGGCGCGAGCGCACGAACTCCGAATGGCCGATCCTGCATGGCTTCTCGCCTAGCGTCGTCGCTCGGCCGGAGGATTGGCGACCTGGTCTGGAGGTCACCGGCTATTGGTGGCCACAACGGCCCGCCGGCTGGGAGCCATCGTCCGAATTGGTGTCGTTCCTCGAATCAGGTTCTGCGCCTGTGTTTCTCGGACTTGGTAGTCTGATCGTGTCCAAGGACGAAGCAGCGCGAGTATCGGCGATTGTTCACGAGGCGCTAAGCAAGGTCGGGGTTCGCGGCGTGATCCAGGCAGGCGGAGCTGGCCTCGACGTCAGCGGCGACACCATCATGACAGTCGACACCGTCCCGCATGATTGGTTGTTCGGCAAGGTAACGGCGGTGGTGCATTCGTGTGGGGCCGGCACTACAGCGGCTGGCTTGCGCGCTGGTTTGCCGGCAGTCGCAGTCCCATCTCCGGGCGGGGACCAGCCCTTCTGGGCACGGCGGCTGCGCGAACGCGGCGTCAGCTCGGCGACAGCGCCACGACCCAAACTCGACGCCGACCGACTCGCCCGCGCGATCGATGTCGCGCTCACAGACCCTGGCCACCGAAACGCTGCCGAGCAGTTGGCCGCCCGCATCGCCGAAGAAGACGGCGCCGCCAGTGTCGTGACTACAGTCGAAAAGCTCATCCGCACATAGATATTCGTAGGTGCTCGTCGTTCGGTCGGCCCCGACTATCATTGCGCGGCAAGGCGAGGTCGCGCGATTGCTTGCCCTCGGCGCGAGCTATCGCTGGGATGTGCTCGACGAGCACCCCCACGTCCAATGGACAACCCTCGCGGACCCCGAGGGCAATCTCTTCTGCATCGCAGAACATCCGCCGGCGTAGAAGCGATCGGCGACTGAGGGGCTATGACTATTTGCGAGTCTGGCAACCTACGTAGCGCAGAACTCGTTGCCTTCGGGATCTTGCATGACCCACCAGTGTCCGGCAGGGCCCTGGTCGATCTCGCGGACGCGGGTTGCTCCGAGCGCTTCCAACCGGGCGGTTAGTCCCTCGAGGTCGCCCTCGCTGTGAACGTCGATGTGCAGACGGTTCTTGCCGGATTTGTCCTCGGGTACGTCCTGAAACAGCAGTCGCCGACCGCGGCCGATGCCGCTCGTCTGATCGAAGGGATCGTCGGGGTGACGGATCGCCGCGTAGCCACGGAAGGTTTTGTGACCGCCGTGCTCGAGAACCGCGTCGTCACCGAGATGACCGGCCGCTAGCAGTTGCTCGATGAGGGCGCTGGGATTTTCCACCTCGTAGTCGAGTGCTGCGGCCCAGAAGTCGGCGAGAGCGGGGGCGTTTCTGGTGTCGATGACCAGTTTCCAGTTCAATGCCATGCAACTTGTATAGCCCGCGAGTCCGACATTCGCGGCGTCACCATCCGATTCCTGGCCACACGGAGATCAGCTCGAGGAAGGGATCGCCGGACCGAGGCCGTAGTGACTCCTTTGAAGTGGAGCTGCCGGAAATCAACCGGGTCGATTGAACGACTACGGTTGGCGCTGTGACTCAGTTCGATAACGTCTCCGTGATCAAGCAAGCCAACGTGTATTTCGACGGAAAGTGCGTCAGCCACGACGTGGTCTTTCCCGACGGCACGCGCAAGTCGGTCGGTGTGATCTTCCCGGCAACTCTCGTGTTCAATACGGGTGCACCGGAGGCCATGGAGGTCAACGCCGGTCACTGCAGGGTCCGCCTTGCGGGCTCGGACGAGTGGACTGAGTACGGCGCTGGTCAGACCTTCGACGTGCCGGGAAATTCGAGCTTCGACATCGAGGTCACCGAGACTCTTGACTACGTTTGCCACTTCGCCTGACTGAGCGCGCCACAGGGGCGGGTCAATGTAGGTCAGGGGTGCCGCCGAAGGGCGAACCTCATACCTTGGATGGGGTTCGAAATCATTCCTCGGTATGACGGCATTCCGGCCCGGCGTTCCTACCGTTGGTTCCATGACCAACCAAGATCGAACGATCCAGCTGGCCGGTAACACGTCGAGGGCGCAACCAGCCGAAGCGCGGAGACTCCGCGCGCGCCGCATCGGATTCGACTATCCCCAAGGCGGGTTGGACCGCCACTACGTCGACAACGACCTTGTTATGAGCCACGTGACATCGATGCTGTCTGCGATGTTCCCGGAGGGCGAGGATTTCTTCGTCCGGTCGGTCCGTTACTACAACGACGACATCACCGACCCAGAACTCAAATCTCAGGTTGCCGGCTTCGTCGGTCAAGAAATCACCCATGGTCGTGAACACCGCAACATCAACGAGCGGCTGCAGGAGATGGGATTTCCCACTCGGTACGTCGACCGTTCGACTCGCCGCCAACTGGCCGTGGTGGAATACCTTCTTCCGCATTCGATTTCACTTGCGGTGACAGCTGCGCTCGAGCACTACACGGCCACGTTGGCGGGATTTCTGCTCACGAGTCCGGAGGCTCGCGCGCTGATCACCTCCGACGAAGTGCGGGCAATGCTGTTGTGGCACGCGTATGAGGAAGTCGAACACAAGGCTGTCGCCTTCGATGTCTACCGCCACACCGGCGGAAGCGAGTTCTTGCGCATCGCAACGATGCGAGTCGTCACGGTCACCTCTGTGCTCGGGCTCATCTGGACGACCGCGCTGTCGCTGCTGCGCGATCGCGCGGCGTACAGCCCGCGTGCCCTCTTTCGGAGCATCGCACAATTACGGCACGGGCCTTGGGCGTCGCGTCAGGTACTAGACGACCTCCGCAAGTACAACAGGCGGGGCTTCCACCCGGACGACATCGACACCACCGAACTGCTCGAGCAATGGCGCACAGAGCTTTTCGGCGATAAGGGAGTATTGGTCGATCATCTCAAATGATGTACTCGCTTTGCGCGGAACGTAATTCGTGGCTCGTCGCCCACGCCTCAGAATCCGCGGAAAACTCCATCCGGATCAACGTTGGTCGAGAAGTCTTCGAAATCCATGTTCGCAAGCGAGAGGTTGTTCTCCACGCTCGCCAACTCGCTGGGCGCGACGCGGAAGGTCTGAAAGCCCACCACGCTCTCATTCATTCGACTCGTGTCCACGACCAGGATCGGGTGTTCGGGGTCGGTGAGTGTCCGCGTATCGGCAATAAAGAGGTAGTACGGCGGCGGCGCGGGGAGCTGCTTTTCGAATGTATCAACCGTCATTCCCTCGAAGCGCCGCTCGTCGACCGGCGTGATGTTCGCATACGACACCGCCCCGCCACCGAGGTCCCATGGCTGCTGCGCCGCGTTCAGCGTTTCGAGCCACGCTGCATCGCTGGAGAAGTCAGTTCTGATGAACAACGATTCGCCGTCCGGTAGGTGAAATGCCTTCTGTTCCTTAGGCGGAATCGCCGCATCGGTGGAGCATGCGGCGATCAGGATCGCGACGAGCGCGACGACAATCGGAAGGGTCTTCACAATCTTGAACCCTACCGGGGGAAGGCGGATTCAATCTGACTCTGCCGCAAGATCGTTCGCAGCAAGTGCCAGAATATCGTTTGCATGACTGACGGCGATGAAATGACCACCATCGGTGACCGGGTGCCAGATAGCTCCGGGGGTCTTGTCGGCCACTGTCTTGTTGATGATTTCAGGTACCAGGGTGTCCCCGGTGCCCTGCCAGAAGTGCACCGGGCGTGTCACTTTGGTCATATCGAATGGCCAAGCTGCGTAAAGCAGGGTGGCGTCGGCCACTAATCCGTCTGCGCCTTGTCGAAAGCATTCTCGCGATGCCGCCAGAAACACCTTCAAGACCTCCTCGTCGGCCAGCACCTCCCGATCCGCGTCGTTGACCGACTTCTTGATCGCCTTCCCGTAGCCGTCCTCGAAGTGCTTGGCGCTCATACCAAGTACCTCGTACATGAGCTTGAAGCCAGGATGGAAGTGCAGCGCAAGGCGACCGCCTAGAGCGTCCGCGCTACTGAGGTACTTCGCCGCCCAGTTCGCGCCGAACGCTCCGTAGTTGCCACCCCCGATGCACGTGGCATGGACGAGTCGCGTGGGGTCCAGGTAGGCGGCGGCGGCCAGGGCCCACGGTCCGCCCTCGGACCAGCCGGTTACCGCGAATCGGTCTGCGCCAAACGAGTTGGCCAACTGCAGGAGGTCATCGGTCCAGCTCTCGAAGGTGCGGCGCGGCTGCGGATCGGACCCGCCCATGCCCGGCCGATCCACACACACGAATCTCAATCCCAGTGCCTTCGCGGCCGAATCGAAGAGCTCTGCCTCGAGACGGCTCGAGGGACCGCCGTGGTTGTGCAAAACGAGGGGTCCGGCCGGTTCGCCGGATTCGAGATACGCGATCGTCCGACTACCAGCCCGAATACGTCCCTCGATCATCACGTGGACTCCTCACAGAGTTGGTCCGGCGTCGAAACAAAAATACTCCGACAGTCGCTGGAGGCGCACGGTTACGCGAGTCGTGCCGGCATACGCGGAAAGATGCCAATCGGTCGCTTTTCATAGAGACTCGGAAAGTTGGACGCCTCATCACTCCACGAATAGGACACAAGATGCGCTTGATCGCTCGCACCGCACTCGTCGCCGTAGCGTCTGCTCCACTGGCGCTGGCGGCTATCGGACCGGCGTCAGCAGCAGAACCCACCGCAGTGAGCTACACATTCACAGTGAGCGGATCCACGGTCACCAATACGATCACGAACAACGCCGGTTCCTCGCTGACCTGCGCGACATCCCTCGCGCCTGCGCCCGGCGGAGTATTGCCGCCTGTCGCGGATGTTCTACAGAACGGTCAAACCCTCTATGCGTCGGGCGAGATTCAGCCAGGTGTCACCGCCCAGTCGGTGACGGCGATACCGGACGGCACGTACGTCGTGCTGGCCACATGCGCGAGTAGCGGCACGGACGCCGCCATGTGGGTATCCGACTATCCAGGAATCGAAGAGACGTTGCGAGCCTTCCCGACTCCGGCCTTCACAGTGCAGCAAGCGTCGCCGGTCGTCACCATTCCCGGTGCGTCGACGAATCCGAACCCGGGCACATTGCCGGATCTGGGGTCTCTCTTCGGTAGCGGAAGCGCCAAATAGGCAGCCTGGCCCAGGACCGAATGATACTGAGCCAGGCTGATATTCGTTTTGCCGATCAGCTGAGCATGGCGGAGAACATTCCGGGCTCGTACGAACCCGCCGGTGTCCGCACGATCACGTTGAGCCGGTTGGCGGCGTTGATCAGGGCGACGAGGGCGAGCAGAGCGGCGATCTGGTCGTCGTCGTAGTGCTTGCGCACATGGGCCCACGTCTCGTCGGAGACTCCTTGATGAGCATCCGCGAGCCGCGTGCCCTCCTCGGCGAGCGCCAAC
The DNA here is from genome assembly GCA_038256175.1 of Mycobacteriales bacterium. Classification (GTDB taxonomy): domain Bacteria; phylum Actinomycetota; class Actinomycetes; order Mycobacteriales; family Mycobacteriaceae; genus Antrihabitans. The sequence continues at coordinate 4,891 of JBBSKP010000113.1, read as the reverse complement.
GCGGCCCGCTCGGCGTCGGTGAATACTGTCGCCTCGCGCCAGGCGGCGACCAGATTGAGCCTGACCGCGGTTTCGCCTGCCGCCGCAGCATCTTTGGTGTGCATGTCGGTGCAGAACCCGCAGCCGTTGATCTGGCTGGCGCGCAGACTCACCAACTCCTGGGTCGCCTTCGGCAGCGGCGAATCGCTGATCACCAGGCTGGCGTTGGCGAAACGCTTGCCGAACTTGACGGCGATCTCGTTGTCGAACAAGTTGAATCGGGCGTCCATGACTTTCGTCCTCACTCTTCGGTTTGGCACTGTTCGAACACAAGACGCCGGTCGCCCCGGTCCCCGTGACAGGTCTGCACTGTGATGTGCATCACTCGGTGCTGGTGTCACAAAACGACGGGGGCCGGCGTCTAGTGCGTGACACAGTCGAAAGCGAACAGATGAGGAGCCACCGATGAGCGCGCGCATGGACACCGCCACCGAGGCGTTTGTCGCCCACCGAAACCTGCTGTTCACCGTCGCGTACGAGATGCTCGGCTCGGCCGCCGACGCCGAAGATGTGCTGCAGGAGACGTGGCTGCGGTGGGCTGGCGTCGATCTCGATGCGGTCCGGGATCAGCGCGCATATCTGGTCCGGATCACCACCCGGCAAGCACTCACGCGACTGCGCACGCTCGGCCGTCGCAAGGAGTCCTACGTCGGGCCCTGGTTGCCGGAGCCGTTGTTGACCGCGCCTGATGTCGCCGAGGACGTCGAGTTGGCTGACAGTGTCTCGATGGCGATGCTGCTGGTACTGGAGACGCTCGCGCCGACCGAACGGGCGGTGTTCGTGCTGCGCGATGTCTTCGATCTGGAGTACAACGAGATCGCGGAGGCCGTCGACAAGACATCGGACGCGGTCCGCCAGATCGCGCACCGGGCTCGGGCCCATGTTGCCGCGCGCCGGCCGCGCGGGGTTGTCTCGCCGGCTGAGTCACGGGATGCGCTCGAGGCGTTCCAACGCGCGGTGGAGACCGGCGATCTGCAGAACCTCGTCGACCTGCTCGCGCCGGACGTCGTTCTGCTGGGTGACGGTGGCGGAGTTGTGCAGGCCGTGGTGCGGCCCGTCGTGGGGGCTCATCGGGTGGCCCGGTTGCTTGCGGTGGGATTGCCCCGGGTCGGCGGCGCGGTGTCTGTCGAGCCGGTGCAGGTCAACGGTTGCCCAGCTCTGATCATCCGGATCGATGGCGAGATCGACGACGTGGTGGCGGTGCGGATCGACGACGGGCTGATCACCGGGCTGTACGTCGTGCGCAATCCCGAGAAGATGTCGCGTATCGAGCAGGAGACCGCACTGACTCGTTGATGCAATGCCCAGCCGGTCAGCCTCCCATTTTGCCGAAATCGGCTGATCGCCAAGTGTGTACGTGCAAGCGAAGTAGTGTGTCATCCTCCGAAATGTCGGCAAATGCCGCACCGTTTTCCGGTCCGAGGTAGCGAGTTGCGATGTCGGAAACCACTCCGTCTGGAAGGGCCTCGACCGTCACCTCGCCCTCGACGGTGACATACGACGGCGGGTTTTCCTCCCGCTGTACGCACAAGCTGGCGTTGGCATTCGCGCGCAGTAAAGCGACCTTCCGGGTGCTGGCAGTGGTTGCGATCTCGACCACGCCGTTGGCATAGCGGTACCACACCGGCGCCGACAACGGGGCCTTGCCGTTTTGCCCCACCGACAGCACGCCGATATGGACGCCCGCCAGAAATTCCTCGCGTTCGTTCGAACTCATTGACAATGTGCTCATGTACCCCAATGTAGCCACGGGGTCCGACGTCAGGAAGTGAGAATGACGAGTCGCTGGGTCGCTCGGGTCATTGCGACGTAGCGGTCGACCGCACCTTCGATTCCCTCTCCGAATGTCGCTGGATCGATGAGGACTACCACGTCGAACTCGAGCCCCTTCGCCAGCTCCGGGGTCAGTGAGCGAACTCGAGGCCCTGCCGAGAAGGTGGGATCCCCTATGACGCACGCGATTCCGTCTGCACTCTCGGCAAGCCAGGTGTTGAGAATCGAGCCTAGATCGGCGGTGGACCCGTGCAGGACTGCGATGCCGCTGCTGCGGATGGAGGTCGGCACATTCGCGTCGGGGAGCGCGGCCCGGATCACAGGCTCGGCTTCCGCCATGACCTCTTCCGGCGTCCGATAGTTGATGCTCAGCGAAGCCACGTTGATCCGGTCGAGCCCGATCCGCTCGAGTCGTTCCGGCCATGACTCCGTGAACCCATGCCGGGCCTGGGCGCGATCCCCGACGATGGTGAAGCTTTGCGACGGGCAGCGCAGCAGCAGCATCTGCCACTGCGCGTCGGTGAGTTCCTGAGCCTCGTCCACGACGATATGGGCGAACGGCCCGGCGAGCAGGTCCGGATCAGCGCTGGGCAACACCGCCTCGTCGATCAGGGCGTCCTGGATGCTCAGCTGTCGAAGTTGCGTCATCACCCCTTCTCCGTCGTCGAATTCGTTGGAGGCGATCAGGTTGTCGATCACGCTGGACATGCGCTCGCGTTCGGCGGCGACTGTGGCCTGCCGCTGTCGCGCCCGTCGTGACACTTGTGAGTCGCCGAGACGTTGCCGCGCCGCGTCCAGGAGCGGAAGGTCGGACACCGTCCAGTCCTGTGTGTCCGTGCGTTGCAGCTTCCGAACCTCGTCGGCGCTGAGCCAGGGCGCGCACTTGCGCAGGTAGGCGGGTACCGACCACAGATCGGCAACGAGGTCCGTTGCTTCGACCATCGTCCACGCGTTGTCCAGGGTTGTGCGCAGTTCGTCGTTCTGCTGCAACGAATTCCGGACCTGGACCGCCGGAACATTAACGTTGTACTTGTCCAACAGGATCGTGAGCAACAGCTCCCAGATCTGCTCGCGCGCTTCGTTGTGCGGAGTCCCGGGTTCCGGTGCGTCGAACGCCTCGACCCAGTCGTCGGGGCTCAGCCAGATGTCGGTCCAGTCGGTCGCGACCGTCATCCCTTTGGTCGGCGGCTGCTCGTAGAATTTGACCGCCGTGTCGATCGCTTTCACCAGATCGGCGGACGACTTCAGGCGAGCCACGTCCGCGTCGGCTTCGACCTTCGCGGTGGCACCCTCGGCGACGAGGTCTTGCAGGGTGCAGAGCTGCACACCCTCCTCGCCGAGACTCGGCAGTACGTCGGCGACGTAGGCCAGGTAGGGCTCGTGCGGACCGACGAACAGCACGCGGTGCCGGAGTCGCGGATCGGTGTAGAGCAGGTACGCGGCGCGGTGCAGCGCGACGACGGTCTTGCCTGTACCCGGACCGCCATCGACAACGAGGGCACCGCTGGACCCTGCGCGGATGATCGCGTCCTGGTCGGCCTGGATGGTCCCGAGCACGTCACGCATCCGGGCCGATCGGTTGCTACCCAGGCTGGCGATGAAGGTGGATTGGTCGTCGAGTGCGGCATCGCTTGCCAAACCTTCAGCGGTGAAGACTTCGTCCCAGTAGTCGCTGATCCGCGGACCGCTCGACGACGTGATGCTCCAGCGATATCGGCGGCGTCGGGTGAGTCCCATCGGGTTGCCGTGGGTCGCTCCGAAAAACGGCTCTGCCTCAGGCGAGCGCCAGTCGATCAGCAGCTGGTTTCCCGCGCCGTCCAAGAGGCCCTGTCGGCCGATGTACACGGGCTCAGGGTTGTCTGCCCTGACGATGTGGCCGAGGCACAGGTCCAGGCCGTAGCGACGCAGGGCGCGCAATTGAGCGTTCAGCTGGTGGACCAGCATGTCCCGCTCCATCGCCTCCTGACCCAAGCGGCCGGGCGCCTTGCGTGCGGCGTCGAGGCGCTTGGACAGGTCGGCAATGGACTTTTCGAGACTGGCCTCGATTTCCGCGAAGTGCTGCTCGTCGTCGGCGATCAGGGTCGGGTCGGCCTTGGCGGTGAGATGTTCGGGTAGGTCGAAGGCCCTGATGCCAAGCGAGTTCATGTCAGCGGCTCCGTTCAACAACACACGCATTTATTACCCCCATTTCCGCAGGTACTGGCTACGGCGGGTAATTGTGCGGCACTACCGGGGCCTTGCCGCAAGCCCCCCAATGCGCTATAAGTTGAAAGTGGAAGGAGTGAGTTTGTCCTCCTCGTAAGCATTCGACGCAGCGTACGGCGGTACAAGGAACGGCTCATCGAGTCGGTCGGGCCGGACGGCTGACCCGGTCAGAGGTCAGGGCAGATCCGCGGTCCCGGATCGCCGCCGCGCAGTAGCAGGCTGAGCCATGCGGTCGCGACCGGCCAGCCCACTGCATCGGCGCCGATGTGTTCGCTCAACGGAACAGTGAAGAAGCGCATGTCGACGCCCGCCGCGCAATACGTCTTCATCATCGGTATCACCGCGGAGAGGGGCAGAAACTGGTCCGTGGTCGAGTGCCATTGCATGATTGGTATGTCGGGTATCCGGTTCGGATCGGTGCCGATGCTGAGGTCACGCATGATGCTTTGGATCTCCGGACGGTCCAACGCATTTGGATCCTCCAAGTAGGCATCCAATGGTCGGAATACACCGCTCACGGACTCGGTGTAGATGCAGCGTTGATCCATGTCTCGGGCGATGGCTTGCCCTGCGGGGGTGAGTAGCTCATCGAGTTTCACCACGTCCGGGTAGTCGCGCGACATGCTGATCAGGACCGGCCACAACGACCAGTTGGCCAGCGCGTTCGCCTTCTTCGAGGCGAAGTCCATGATCGCGGCCTTGTTGCCGGGAACGCCGCCTTGGGCGGAACCGACAGGGCTCCGGCGTTGTTGACTAGCAGGCTCGTGAGCTGGGGGTTTGTGGGTTCGTGAAGAGTTGTAGCGCGTCGTGGCTGGTGAACGCGGCGGTTCGACAGGCCTCGGCGATGTTGTGGGCTCCAGCGAGGCGATGCAGG
>JBBSKP010000112.1:0-16294 GCA_038256175.1 Mycobacteriales bacterium | reverse complement strand
TTGTGCCGTGTCATGACGACCGAGATCTTGGCGTCTTTGAATCCGGCCTCGGCCAGGTTCGCCAATGCACGAACCGCCATATCGAACGATCCCGGCCCACGCACCGCGTCATTGACATCCGCGGTCGCGCCGTCGATGGAGATCTGCACATCGACGTAGTCGCTCGCCGCCAAGCGGGCCGCGACCTTCTTGTCTATCTTGACGCCGTTGGTGGAGAACTTCACACCGACCTGATGCGCGGTGGCGTAGTCGACGAGTTCCCAAAAGTCGCTCCGCACAGTCGGTTCGCCGCCGCCGATGTTGACGTAGAACACCTGCATCTTCTGCAACTCGTCGATGACAGCCTTGCACTGATCGGTACTGAGTTCACGAGGATCGCGGCGCCCGGAAGACGACAGACAGTGCACACAGGACAGGTTGCAGGCGTAGGTCAGTTCCCAGGTCAAACAGATCGGCGCATCGAGACCGAGTTCGAACTGGTCAACCAACCGGCCTACCGGAGCGGGGGATGCAGGCCGAGCGAGGGTCGAGGTCATCAGGGCTCCTTCGGAGCGGAAACGATCATGTGCGATTCGGCGAGCGTTGCCAGCGCCCGCGCATAAGCCGGAAAGGCAGCTTCGTCGACGCCGGCAGCGGCGATGGCAGATCGGGCATCGGGGTGGTCGGGCAACGTCCGCACGATCTCGAGCAGCGTCTTGTTCTTCAGAAACGACAGCTTGCGTGTGCCGAAGTGATACAGCAACGCGCCGAAAGGCTCAGGGCGCAAGGCGACCTGGGGATGCAACCGCCAGGTCGCCTCGAGATCCAGTGCAGACATTGTCACGGTCATTTCGGCTAGTAGACGCCGCACATGCCATCGACAGAGACCTCTTCAACAAGGGTCTCCTCGATCAGTTCGGTCTCAGTCGTGATCTGGGGATCGGACATGGTTTCCTCCTGGTGTCGAACGAGTCGCCGTCACTATGCGGGCTGCATGTGATGTGCCTCACCAATATAATGGCATCCAGTGCAGAATGTCACACGGGATCGCAATCGGTGAAGACCCGCTGACACAAACCCTCCATCCGGGCAGGTCGGATACCGTCCGTCGGGCGGGCGCACCGGGCGAGTGCTCGGGCCTACCGTCGATTGATGATCGATCCGATGGCCCCGAGCGCACCCGGGCGCTGGCACCACAACGGCGTCGAGGTTGTCAGAAACACCGTCCTCAGCAACACCTGCGAGAAGCCCGGCCCGATCAACGCGACACGCTCGCACCATGGTTTGCGGGTCACGCACTCATTGCGACCGTCGGAGCTGTCCGACCGCCTCGCGATCCGGATTACCGACGAACTCGGCATGGCTCTGCAATCCGATTTCGAAACGGTCATGGTCGGTCTGATTCGATCCACTATCGACGACCCGATCGAATCGTGGACCGAGTTCTACCGAAACTCCATGCGGGAACTGATATCCGGGTCCTCGGCATTCGCTCCGGTTCACGAGCGTGCCGCTCAGCTGGTGGCAGGCGACAGCGTGGTCGATCTCGGATCATGCTTCGGCTTCTTCGCCTTGAGATTGGCACGCAACGGTATTGCCGTGACGGCAACGGACATTTGCAGCTCGACGATGCGGCTGCTCCGCAACATTGCCCCTGAATTGTCGTGCAGTCTGGATACTCTGGCATGCAACGCGAATGCCGTACCGCTACCCGACGGATCCGCCGATACGGTGACGGCAATCCATTTGCTCGAACACGTCGACGCCGACACCGGCGCGTCGATCGTCGCGGAGGCAATCCGGGTTGCCCGCCGCCGCGTCATCGTCGCAGTCCCCTTCGAATCGACACCGCAAACGTGCCACGGACACGTCCGCACCTTCGACGCACACGAACTGCAAGTACTGGGCGAGCAGTCCGGCCACCACTTCACCGTGACCGACTATCACGGCGGCTGGTTGACAATCAATCTCTAGAGCAAGCGATCCCTAGATCAACCCACGCTTGCTCGCGGCATACACGGCCTCGGCCCGGCGGCTGACACCGAGCTTGCGCATGATGTTGCTGACGTGGAACTTCGCCGTCGTTGCCGAGATGAACAGCTTGACGCCGATTCCGTTGTTGGACAGTCCCTTCGCGAGCAAGTCCAGCACCTCCACCTCGCGATGGGTGAGCTGCTCGTTCGGGATGCCGGTACCGTTGAGGGACCGCACGACAGCCGAAGCCGTCCGTGAATCGAAGGCACTCTCACCACGTGCCACAGCTCGGATCGCACGCACCAGCTCGGTGGTGTCGACATCCTTGACGACATATCCCCTGGCTCCCGCGTGCACTGCCTCGACGACAAGACGTTCGTCGAGAAACGTCGTCAGGACCAACAAACCCATATCCGGATTCGCCTTGGCCAAGTCCCGACACAGCGCGAGGCCCTCGTAGTCGGACCCGGCAGACAGCTTGAGATCGATCAAGACGACATCGGGCTCGAGCCCGGCCGCGACGGCGACTGCCGCCTCCTTCGAGCTTGCCTCGCCGACCACCCGCAGGTCGGGTTCCCGGTCGAGCACCGAACGCAAGCCCTCCCGCAGGATGGCATGATCGTCGACAAGCACGATGCGCACCGTCGATGCACGCGCACGTGCAGTCTCAGCCGGTTGACGAATCATGACAACAGCTCCTTTGGAATGGTCACCGCGACACGAACGCCGCCGATTCTGGACCGGCGGACCGCGAATTCGCCGCCGAGTTCGCGAGCCCTCGTGGCCATGTTGACCAACCCGCGATGGTGCCCGTCGCGATCGGTCGTTTCCGATGCGCGCAGGATCGATCGCAATCGGGCGGGGTCGCCATTCCCATCGTCATCGACCGACAAGGTCACCGAATCGCACCCGTATTCCATACGAAGCTCGGCCCGAGATGCGTTGGCGTGCACCGCGGTATTGAACAGCGCTTCGCCTGCGACCCGCAGCAAGGCGTGATCGATGTCAGACGTCAACTCCTCCGGTTCACCCTTGATGCGCACATTCACCTTCAACCCGTCGGGCATATGCACGACGCTGAGCTGATCGAGCATCCCCGGCAGGCTGGAGCGGTCGGGGTCAGTCGTGTTGTTCAACGCATAGATCGCGGTGCGCAACTGTTCGACAGCTCGCCTTGTCATCTCCTTCGCCAGATCGAGCCGATCGGACCGCTCGGATTCAGGAATGTCGCTGCGGCATACCTCGATCTGCATGCCGGCGGACAGCACCGCCTGAGTGACACTGTCGTGCAGTTCCCGCGCGATCCGGTGCCGCTCGTCATCGAGCACTTGGTGCCGATTCGCGACACCGAGCTGACGCTGCGTCGTTTGCAACTCCGCGTTGCGGACCGCGAGATCGGCCGCCGTCCTCCGGGCTTGAGCGTAGGCATGCTCCGAACGCTCGAGCAGCGCGGTGCTGTGCTGATAGAGCGCCGAATTCTGCAGTGCCACAGCAGTTTGGCTCGCCAAGATGCTCAGCACGGCACCGTCGGTACCGTCGAGCAACCGATCTTCGGCCGTCCAGGCGGCAATCGCACCGACTACCCCGCCATCGAGCACGAGCGGAACAAATGCGTAGTGCGGCCGCACCAAAGGATGCGTCGATCGCGATCCCGATGCCCGGATGTCTTCGAGGCACTCGAGCACCATCTCCGGCAACGGCGGCCCCTCGATGTTGTCGACCAGGAACGGCGTTGAGTCCGGACCGAGTACCAGTCGACGCATGCCCGCGTCCTCGAGTGCACCGTCGGTCAGGGCGAAGACCACCCACCGTGCGCTCAGATGCGCCCGGGCGGCCTCGGCGACAGCACAGACGAGCGTCTCCGGACCCTCCACGGTTCTTACCAACGCTCGCGAAATCAGTTCCAGCGCATGGACAACCCGTTCCAAGCGCTCAGCAGCTCCCCGATACTGCGGGTAGTAGCTCCCCTTGCTCGACCGGAGCCCGGTCAGCAACGAGAGGTCGGGGACCGCCGGCGGACCCGAATCGGCAGACATGCTCTCGGTCACAACGCCGTCCGAAAAAGTTCGATCATCTGCGCGTGCGTGGCCGTACGCGGATTGGTCGCCATGCACGCGTCGTGCAACGCAAAATGAGCGAGCCGGCTCAGATCTGTCTCGCGCACACCGAGTTCCCCCAGCTTGCGCGGCACCCCGACTGCCCTAGCAAGACTCTCCACGCGATCCGCGACCGCGAGGGCAGCTTCTTCCGGCGAGCCTCGCTGCTCGTCCAATCCGAGGCTCGCCGCAACAGCGATGTAGGGCTCTGGGTCGGTGTGGGAATTGAACCGGATGACGTGCGGGAGCAGGATCCCGTTGATGACTCCGTGCGGCAGATCCAGCAGACCGCCGACTTGATGGCTCATCGCGTGCGCGGCGCCGAGAATAGCGTTGGTGAACGCGAGCCCTGCCTCCAGACTCGCTTGTGCCATAACAGTTCTCGGACCCATGTCCGCCGGAGTCTCGATTGTGCGAAGCAGGTTGTTGCTCACCATGCCGACCGCGCGCAAAGCATGGTGGTCCGTCAGGGGGTTGTGCGCCAACGAGACGAACGCCTCGATCCCGTGGGTGAGCGCGTCCAGTCCGGTGGCCGCGTTGAGCCACTCGGGCATCGTGGTCAGCAGCCGCGGATCGATGACGGTCACATCGGGGACCAACGCCCGACCGATGATGGTGATCTTGGTCTCGCGTGCGGTGTCGGTGACGATGCAGAACTGGGAGACGTCGGCGCCAGTGCCCGACGTGGACGGCACCATGACCAACGGTGGAATCGGTTTGGTCGCGCGGTCGACGCCCTCGTAGTCGAGGATGTTTCCACCATTGGCGGCAAGCACCGCAATGCCTTTGGTCGCATCGATCACCGAACCGCCGCCGAGCGCGATCAACACGTCACAGCGGCGATCCAGGTACACCTCGAGTCCGGCCGCGATCTCGTGGTCTTTCGGGTTCGGGGTGAGATCGCTCCACACAGTGGCCGGAAGCCCGCAATCGCGCAGATAGCCGAGCAGTTCGGCAGCCCAGCCGGCCTCGATCAAACCGGCGTCGGTGACCAACATCGGGCGCTCGGCGCCAAGACGCAACGCCGCGTGGGCGGCCTCTTCCATCGACCCGATCCCGAAAACAATCTCGGGGGCATGGAACTTGACCGTGCGCGGCACATCTCTGCCGGCCTCGGAATGCTGGACCAGTGATTGTTCCGGGTATCCGATCGACACGAGCGACTCATCCCATTTCGACCAACGACTCTCGACGCGAGAGTGTGATTCAGCTTACAGCGGTCTACCGCGACGTTACTTCGTCACAGCGTGGGATACACCGGCCGTTGGACAGGTTTGCTACCTACCCGATCGGGTAGGTAAGGGAGTCATCGCAGGGCATTGCCCAGGTCACGGGCCCGGGCGCTGAGCTCCAGGGGGTCGCGAGCCACAACGACACCGTCACAGATCGGGGCATATTCATCCATCCCGCACGATGCCTGCTGCCAGTAGCGTGCAGACTCCGGTGTCACCCACGCGAGCCGATGCACGCGGCGACGTAGCTCTGCAAGCTTGTCTGCGCACGGCGGCAACCCGTTGCTCCTGCCGTCTCCGACGATCAGCACCGACGTCCGGTTGGTAACCCCGCCGTAGGTGTCCGCCAGCTCGGTGAACACCCTGCCGTAGTCGCTCGACGCCGCGAGGTCGAGTTCCGGCGACGCGAGCACCTCGGCAAGTGCGTTGTCGCCGTTGCTGCGCAGCAAGATATCGGTGACGTCGACAGGACGGTCCACGAATGCGACGACCCGACAGCGCCCTGCTCTGCGGTGCATCGCCTGCGCCAATCGCAGCGTGAACGCCGTGATCGGCCGTACCGACAGCGATACGTCGGCCAGGATGAGCACCCGTACGCGCTCAGGCTGCGGCGTCCGGATCATCAGCCGGAAGGGCACGCCATCGGTGCGCATGCTCGTTCTCGCAGTCGACCGCATGTCGAGTCGCCCGCGCCTATGCGCGCGGATGTGCGGTCGTGGCGCTCCCCGCATCCGCCGCAGCACTTCGTGACACGCCCGCTCTACATCGGCGTGCGCATTCATCCGCTCCGGATCGGGCTCGGTCGGTTCGCTCGACGGTGGCGCGATCCCGGACTGCGCCAGGGCCGCCACAAAGGCTTCGACTGCCTCGACGAGCCGGTTCAGCTGACTCGGCGTCAGTTGCTCGTCGTCGGCAAAGCCGCCGTAGGTGCGACGCGGATCGTACGAATCGAGCCACGCGAGGATGCTCGTCGGATCGTCCCAATTCAGTGAGCCTGCAACAGCACCCGCGGTCGAAGTGGAAAGTCCGCCGACCTCGTTGCTCCCCGAACGGTCGACATCGACGGTGTAGCTGACGCCCCGTCGGCCGGATTCGGACTCGGTGTCGACCGATAGTTTCGAATCGCTGGTACTGAGACTGATGTCGTCGTCGTCCTTGTGCGGATTGAATCCCTTGTCCGCCTCCGGCGTGTCGAAGTGATCGCCGGCTTCGTCGGCACGGTCGTTGTATTCCGCATAGCGGGCGACCTCGGCGTCGCTGCCTAGTTCCAGCTCCTCCGGCAGCCCTTCACTGAATCCCGCCCGCGCCGACGCCGGCCGTTGCGATGCCACCGAAGCGCTGACAGCGCAAAAGAATTCGTCGAAGCCCGCATCGAACGGCCCCTGCTCGTGCGAGTACTTGGCGCACGTCGCCCGCAGGGCGGCACGGAGTGCGACGCGATCCTTCGCACCAACCAGCGCCAGCACGCGCCTGACCTCGATCACCTCGGCAGGCGATATCGCTACGCCGCGGCGCCGCAACGTCGCACCGAATGCAACCGCAACGACGTCGAGCACCGTCGATCCGCGAAAAGACATGTCATCGCCTGGCAGTCGCAAAGCCACCGCGGTCCCTGCCGCCGTTACCGCGGAACACGGCGGTAACAGTGTTGGCGGGCCGAGACGCAACGGTCACCGCCGGTTCCCGCACACTCTCACGAACTGCGGGCGCGGCCGGCGCTGGCGTGGCCGGCTCGTCGTGCGACATTGCCAGGTCCACGTCGCTGCTGTACTTCAGCAACGCCGTCAACAAGATGGAACGGGTGCGCTCCGGCGGATATCCCGTTCGTTCGAGCACCATCGCGGCACGGGCCGCGTCGATCACTTCCGAGATCGAGGGGCTTTTACGCAATGGCAGCTCACGCAGCGTTGCCGCAAGCTCGACGACGTCGGCCACAACAGCGGGCTCGACCTCCGGCGCACGCGCCGCGACGATCTCGCGCTCACGCGCAACGCTCGGGTAGCCGAGGTGCAGGTGCAGGCAGCGGCGCTTCAACGCGGTGGACAGTTCGCGAGTGTCGTTGGAGGTCAACACAACCCACGGCATCGAGCGGGCCTTGAAGGTTCCGACCTCGGGAATGGTGACCTGCCGTTCCGCCAACACCTCGAGTAGCAACGCTTCCATCGACTCCTCGGTTCGGTCCACCTCGTCTATCAGGAGCACGACCGGCTCGGCAGAGAGCACCGAATCGAGTAGGGGACGAACCGAGAGGAAGTTCTCCGAGTAGAGACCGAAATCCTGAGCTGCCAGATACTGCGATGCGTCGCGGACCGATTCGAATCCTGCGAGCTCACCGCCGATCCGGTCGCGCAGCATCTGGACGTGGAGCAACTGCTTCGCGTAGTCCCACTCGTAGAGTGCGCGACTGTCGTCGAGCCCCTCGTAGCATTGGAGTCTGACGAGTCGCCGGTTCGATGCAGTCGCAAGCGCTTTCGCGAGTTCGGTCTTCCCCACACCTGCGGGCCCTTCGAGCAAGAGCGGGCGATCCAGTGCGGTGGCGAGGTGGACGACCGTCGCCAAATCGTCGTCGGCGATGTAGCCACAGCGCTTCAAAGCGTCCGCAACATCAGGACCGTCGTCGAAGGAGACCAACTCCTCCGCAGACTCGGCTGCCACGATTGCCATACCGTTCACTGGATCGCCCATCTCTCAGTAGGACTCGTTGATCGCGTGGCTTACCACGGGAAGCATCGAGGACACCGTCACTTCACGCGGGTTACCGGGCGTGCACCAGTCGTCCTGGATGTGCTCGGAGATTCGCTGCACCGTCTTGTCGTCGCCGGTGATGAATTCGCCCTTGCCCTGGTACTTTCCGGTGTTCATCCGGTTCTTGTCGTACGAGTCGGTGCGGACCTGGCCGAAGTTGTCCGGGATGCCGACGTCCTTGGCGAGTCGAATGGCCGCCTCGACCGCGGCATCGGCTGCCTGCACGGTCGTCATGTTGTACGTGTCGACGCCGAGTGCACTTGCGATGCGCGCGTAATGCTTGTAGCGCGAGGGCAAGTTGTACTCCCACACACGGGGCAATGCGATCGCGTTGTTGAGGCCGTGGTGACTGTCGAAGAAGGCGCTCACCGCGTGCGAGATCGAGTGAACAATGCCGAGTCCACCGGAGTTGAAGGCCTGACCAGCGATGTACTGTGCGTTCATCATTCCCTCGCGGGCCTTCAGATTGTGCGGCTCGAACACGGCCTCGCGCAGGTTCTGGGCGACGAGTTCGATCGAGTACAAAGCGTTTCCTAGTGACGGTGCGAAATCGAGCCGCGACACGTACGGCTCACTGCCGTGCGCGAGGACGTCGAATCCACAGAACGCCGTGAAGTGCTGGGGGCAGGTGTAATACAGCAGCGGGTCGTCGATTGCCAGCGTCGGAATCGTGGCCTCATCGAAGCCGACCCATTTGTGCGGGTGGTCCATGTCGGAGGTATCGGTGATGACATACGCCCAGGACGTCTCCGAACCTGTTCCCGCAGTGGTGGATACCGCGATGTGCGGCGGGTTCTGCAAGTTCGTGGACTTGGCGAAGCCTTCGAATTCGTTGACATTTCGACCGTCGTGCGCAATGACAACACGCGCACCCTTCGCGGCGTCGTGACTGGAGCCGCCACCGACGGAAATGATGCTGTCGCACTTTTCCTTCGTGTAGAGCGCAGCAGCTTCCATGACGTTGTAGTCCTTGGGGTTGGACTCCACCTTGTCGAAGAGCACCACCTCGACACCCTGATATTCGATCTTGCCGGTCAGCTCTTCGATGATGCCCGAGCCACGCAGGCCGGTAGTCACCAACAAAGTGCGCTTGAAGCCGAGTTCCTTCGCCTGAACACCGATGATGTCGTGCGCGCCGACGCCGAGCAGGGCGCGGGGGAAGGGGTGGAATTCCTTGATCGGGAAGTCCCAGATCTGATTGAGTTCAATAGCCATCTTGTGTCTCCTCGTAGCTGGTTCGCGTGCTGTGACGCGGGTCTCACCAGCTCACTGTCGACGCCGCGAGAACGCGGGAGAAGGTGTAAACCGAACTACTCCCCGAATGCGGCGAACAACCGCCCGATCGGGTAGGTACCCGGACAGCCGACCGGATAGCCAACTGCACATTTGCTGATGGCATCGAGTGCATAATCAACGCATGGGGAGGAGGTCCGATGCGTAGCCGTAAGAACCCGTCAGCACGAGTCGGCCGCCGACCATCGACGACCAAGGACCAGATCAGCGCGATCGGCATCGAACTCTTCGCGGCAAATGGCTTCGACGCCACCAGCGTCGACGAGATCGCGGCCGCTGCAGGCATCGCGCGGCGCACCTTCTTTCGCTACTTTCCGTCGAAGAATGCCGTGCCGTGGGGTGACTTCGACGTGCACCTTGCCGAGATGCGCGAACAACTCGCTGATCTGCCGGTGGCACTCCCACTCGCGGATGGCTTGACCGCAGCACTGCTCGATTTCAACAATTTCTCCGCCGACCATGCCGGCGCGCACCGCAAACGCATGGAGTTGATCCTGACCGTCCCAGCGCTGCAGGCATATTCGATGGTGATGTACGAAGGCTGGCGTCGTGTCGTTGCCGAATACGTTGCCGAACGAACGGGACGCAAACCCGACGACCACGGCCCACGGACCGCGGGGTGGCTGCTCCTCGGAGTCGCCATATCGGCGTACGAGCAATGGCTCGACGACGACTCGCTCGCACTCGACGAGTTGCTCGAACAGGGCGCCCGCACGCTCCACGACGGTCTCGATGCGATGGCCCCCGCATCCCCCTCGTCCCCGTAGGTGAGGGCCGAGTATGACTGCACCTAGACTGCGTCTAGGTGGGCAACAGCCCGTACCTGCATGGATCGAGACCCCCGGAGCCGGACAAGAGATGAGCGAGCCCCGCGCCGCAGCCCAAGATGGCGGCCAAGCGCGCGAAAGCACGGTCACGGTGGTTCGCGGGCAAGGCGGCACCAACGCAACCTTGTCTGAGGCCGAAATCGTCGAAGCCGCCCTTCGGGTCGTGCGTAACGACGGGGTCGAGAAGCTGTCGATGCGCCGTCTTTCCCGCGAGCTCGGCGTCTCACCCATGGCGCCGTACTACTACGTGGCGGACAAGAGCGAGCTGCTCGACCTCGTGGCATCGGCAGCCCTATCCGGCATCCGGATTCCCGAACGCGATTGCGGAACGTGGCAACATCAGCTCCGGACTCTGATCGACCAGATCGACGAAAAATTGCGCAAGCATCCCGGGCTCGGCGATGTGCTGATCCAACAGATGCTGCGCAAGCAGCTGGAGCTGATCGCCGCAGTACTGCAAATCCTGTTCGACGCAGGATTCAGCGACCGAAACGCGCTCTCGGCCTACGGCACGCTGCACACCTATCTGTTCGGTCGCAGCAGAGTTGCGACCGATAAGGCGCCCACCGCGGAGCTTCCGGAGCCGCTTGCGCGCGCGATGTTGCATGCCAACGACCTGCGCAGCAAGTACTTCTACGAGTTCGGGATCCAGACCGTAATCGACGGTCTCGAGGCGCAGCTTGTCCGCCAGCAGGCCGACCAGTAACATCAAATCTAGAACACGTTCTATTTCTGTATTAGCGAGAGGATCCTGTACCGATGACGACGGTTGATGTGCCGCACAGCTCTCGTTCGGTTGTGCTAACCGTTGCCGGCGTCGTCGAGGAAACTGCGGACGCGCGTTCGCTCGTCTTCGAGATTCCAGCCGATCTCGAAGCGAAGTTCGCGTACAAGCCTGGCCAGTTCCTCACGTTGCGGATACCGAGCGATCGCACCGGATCTGTCGCGCGCTGCTATTCGCTTGCGAGTTCGCCGGTCACCGACGACCAGCCGAAGGTCACGGTCAAGCGAACCGCGGACGGGTACGGATCCAACTGGGTGTGTGACAACGTCAAGGTCGGCGACCGTATCGAGGTACTGCCACCGTCCGGTCATTTCACACCGAAGAATCTCGACGACAACCTCCTGCTATTCGGTGCGGGAAGCGGCATCACGCCTGTCATCTCGATACTGAAATCCGCGCTCGCGCAAGGCAGTGGCCAGGTCGTTCTGGTCTACGCGAACCGCGACGAGTCATCGGTGATATTCGCTGACGAACTGCGCGCGCTCTCGGCGAAGCACCCGACGCGGCTCTCGGTGACCCACTGGCTGGAGACACTTCAGGGGCTGCCGACCGCCCAGCAACTCGGGACACTTGTCGCGCCCTTCGCGGAGTATCAGTCGTTCATGTGCGGACCCGGCCCATTCATGGAGACCGTGCACCGCACCCTCGACGAGCTCGGTGTACCACGCAGCCGGGTGCATGCCGAGGTCTTCAATTCCCTTGCAGGCGATCCTTTTACCGATTCTGCTCCCGTCGAGCTGACCGAAGAGGACGAGGCCGATGCTGCCACCGTCGAGGTCGAATTGGACGGCGAGACCCACACACTGAAATGGCCTCGCAAGCAGACGCTCGTCGACATCATGCTCGCCAAGGGCATCGATGTGCCGTATTCGTGCCAGGAAGGCGAATGCGGATCGTGCGCGTGCACAGTCCTCGAAGGCAAGGTCGAGATGGACAACAGCGAGATCCTCGATCCTGAAGACATCGAGAACGGTTACGTGCTTGGTTGCCAATCACATCCAGTGACCGACCATGTGAAGATCGAGTTCTAGCGCGTCACAAGGCGCGGAGCCGCACTCGCTCGTCGGGATCCAGATGCTCGGTCGCGTAGCTCAGCGCGGTGCGCCCCATAGCCGCGGCGTTGCGGTCGAGAAACTCGACAAGCCGCGCGCGGTCCACCCGTTTGCCGACCTCGCGAAGCATCCAGCCGAGCGCCTTCTGGATGAGATCCCTTCGATCGGCGAGCAGGAGTTCGCACAACGCGAAGGTCGTGGAGTGGTCGCCGCGCTTGATGAACTCGAACGTCGCGAGCAGCGCAACGCGGCGTTCCCATAGGTTGTCGCTGGCGGCTAACTCGAAGAGTAGACCGCGCGGATGATCGAAAAGCCAAGGGCCGAGAATGTTTTCGGCCGATGCATCGACAAGGTCCCAGTTGTTGACCCTGCCTCGCCGCACAGCCGCGAGGTACAGCTCGACAATCCGCTCCTGCGCGGCTTCGTCCAAGGTTCGCCGCTTCGCCGCTCTGGCGAACTGGCTGTTCAAGATGAGCAGCCCAGCGAGGCGATGCTCATGCACCTCGCTGTCGAGCAGTTGGTCGATGTCGGTCAGGGGCAGATCGGCGAACTGCTTGACGACCTTGCGGGTCGCCGGAACACGGACTCCGATGAAGACGTCGCCCTCGCCGTACTCGCCCGGACCGGTCTTGAAGAAGCGTTGCAAATTCACCGCATCGGCGGGATCGGATGCAGCCGAGAGGGCATCTTCGACATCGGCTGCGGACTTCACGGCGCTAGAGTCCGTCCTGAATCGAAGGCTGCGGCGCTCGCGGGCAACTCCCCCGGTATGCCGCTGAGCAGCACCGAAATCGAGCCCGTGCCGATCGATGGTCGACCGAGGGCATCGATACGTCGAACAGTCTGTGTCGCAACGGCTTCCGCGCTGTCGAACAGCCGAACACCGGCCGGCAACTGAGCCGCGATCTCATCGGACACAAGCGGATAGTGAGTACATCCCAGCACTACAGCCTCGACGTGCGACGGCGTCTGCTCGGCGGCTTCGGCGATCGCCGCATGCGCTGCCGGAAGGTCACCACGATCGATCGAATCGGCAAGTCCGTGGCATGCGACCGGGGTCACCTCCGCGCCATTGCCAAACTGCTCGATCAGCTGCGCCTGATACCTGCTCGCGGTGGTCGCCGCAGTCGCCCAAATCGCGACCGACTTGCAGACGGCCGCCGCCGGCTTGATCGCCGGGACGGTGCCGATCACCGGGACCCCTGCGCCCAATTGCGCACGTACCTCGTGAAGCGCCGTCACGCTCGCGGTGTTGCACGGCAGCACCACAACCTCTGCGCCGCGCTCGACGGCGTCCCGAGCGGCACCGAGCACGCGGTCGGTGACCCACGCTTCGGGCTTGGGACCCCACGGCCTACCGTCCGGATCCAGCAACAGCAGCAGATCGAGGTCGGGTCGCAGCTTGCGGAGCCACGCCGAGGTCGGCAGTAACCCGAGCCCCGAATCGATCAGCGCAACTATCACTCGACAAACCTATCGCGGATTATCCCGTAGCCGGTTCGAGCAGCTCGGACACAGGGGCTCCCGAGGCGACCTTCGCCCGGGTCTTCATCACCTTGCCCGGCAGCCCGGCGCCGACAACAGCCGTAAGCACACCATCGCGCGAGAAGTAGGCGAGAAACTTCCGCCCGTCGTCTTCGACCACATTGACGACATCCGTCGCCGAGGGCGTCCCGAGCGCCTGGATCTTGACGTCGTACTGATCGCTCCAGAAGTAAGGGACCTGAACCGGGCCCGCGGCGTCACTGCCGACGTATGCCTTCGCGAGCGCCTTGGCCTGATCGCCCGCATTTGTCCAGTGCTCGACCCGCTTTTGCTTGCCGGTGGTGTGCCGCCACGCAGCGACATCCCCCACAGCCCAGACGTTGTCGGTTTCGGTCCGCCCCGATTCGTCGGCGAGCACACCACCACCGGCAGTCGGCTCCGCGAGCGCGATTCCCGAATCTGCAAGCCACTCCGTGACAGGCACAGAGCCGATGCCGATGACAACGACATCAGCGGCAACCTCGCTGCCGTCGCTGAGTACCGCCCCCGTCACTTGCGACCCATCGCCGGACAACGACGTCAGACCGATCCCACAGCGCAGGTCGACACCTTCCTGCTCGTGCATCCGCGCAACGAGCCCGCCGATCTGCTCACCGAGCACCGACGCGAGTGGTGTGGGCTGCGGTTCGACCAACACCACATCGACGCCACGTGCGCGGAAGCTGGCGGCCAACTCGCAGCCGATGAAGCCTGCCCCGACGATCAGGGCTGTCGTGCCCTCCTCGAGCTCCGCACGCAGCGCCATGGCGTCGTCGAAGGAACGCAGCACATGGACGCCGGACAGCTCCGGCAAGCCCGGAATCCGTCGCGGCGTGAGACCGGTTGCGATGATCAAGTCGGCGTAGGCGAGCGTGGAGCCGTCCGCCAGCCGCAGTTGCTTGGCCGTCGGATCGACGCCGACAACCTCGACACCCAGTCGCAATTCGATCTGCTTGTCGTCGAAGAACTCGGGCGGCTTGAGCGTCGTATCGTGCTTCTCGCCGCGGATGACGTCCTTCGACAGCGGCGGCCGGTCGTAGGGCGCATGCGCCTCGTTGCCCACCAGCACGAGCGGACCCTCGTAGCCCGCGCGGCGCAGTTCCTCAGCCGTACGCAAGCCCGCAAGTCCAGCACCGACAATCACGACACCTGGTTCTGTGTTGCTCATGGCGTCATGTTCCCACACCCGGAACGGGCACCTGGGCACCGGTAATCGCCGCACCCGCGTCGCTGAAGAGGAACGCGATCACCGCAGCGATGTCCGCTGGCGACACCCATCCCTTTCGATTCGAATCCGGCTGGCTCGCACGGTTTCCCGGTGTATCGATTACCGAAGGTAGTACGGCGTTGACCCGAATCCCGGCATCCTTGTACTCGACGGCGAGCGCACTCACCAATGCCCATACCGCGGCCTTCGACGTGATGTATCCGGCCGCCCCGGAGAACGGCGCAAACGCAGCTTTCGTCGAGATCGCGACGATGGACCCGCCGCCGGCATCGATCAGATACGGCAGCGCCGCATGCGTCGTCAGGTACGTGGGACGCAGATTGAGACGTAGCAAGCCCTCGAAGTCGTCGATCGGCGTCTGATGCACCTTGCCGCCCATCGCGAAGCCACCGACGAGGTTCGCGACCGCCCGTAGCGGTGCATCTGCGCGAGAACCTGCCAGCGCGGCGACCTCGTCGACGCTGTCCGGGTCGAATAGGTCCGCTTGGATGAGCTCCAACGCTGGATGCGCCTCGACTCGGCTGAGTTCACGCTCGGCGATCCACGGCACGACGACCCGCCAGCCGTCGGCGAGCAGCTTTGCGGTCACCGCGCTGCCAAGTCCACCCGTGCCGCCGGTTATCAATGCAGTCTTGTCCATTCGGCAACCGTATCGCGCCGCTGACCAGCAGAAGTGTTACCACACTGCAATTACGAATTATTGATCGACCGGTCAATCAGAGCTATACCGGAGATAGGACAAAATCCGTCTCGAGAAGGGCCGAACATGTTTACTTCAAGTCGTCTACAGGACTACGTCGCCGTCGTACTCGGCGCGTTCGCGGCATTGTCGCCGCTGTGGGTTGACACCAACGATGCGGCTCGGTGGTCATTGATTGTGCTCGGCGTTCTCGTCGCGGTGTCCGGCCTCGCCCAGATCTACCGTCCAGAGATGGAGATGACCGACTACGCGATGGGCATCTTCGGCGCTCTGCTGTTCATATCGCCTTGGGTGATGGATTTCCGCGCCTACAACTCCGCATCGTGGACGGCGTGGGTAGTTGGCGTGCTGACCGTCGTGATCGCCGTCGCGGCACTGCCCGCGATGAACGCCCGCCTGCACGGAGGTGTCGCGACACACCATTGACGAACGACTGGCATTCACCGTTGACGTGGGGCGGCTGCATTTTGCGTCGCCCCACAATCACGTCGGAAGGTTTCGATATGTCGTTCCGCAATCCCACGTCGCGCCCGCGCCGTCGTCGCAGCGCAAAGGTGGACGGGGATGCTCGCAAAATTATTTTGGATTCAGCCGAAAAGCTCATCGCCACACATGGTTTCGACGCCACGTCGACAGCAGCGGTCGCTGCGGCAGCCGGCGTGCCGAAGGGCCTGATCTTCTACTACTTCCCGACCAAGGAGTCGATCCTGCAAGCGCTGGTCGCCGAACGACTGCCGACCGAGCCCATCACCGATGTGACAGCGCTGATCGCTCCCGGCGATCCCGCAACAAGCTTGGTCAATCTCGACGCCGCACTCAATTTGCGCGGGCACCGCTCGCCCATGCTCCGCGTCATCGTC
>JBBSKP010000111.1:0-16371 GCA_038256175.1 Mycobacteriales bacterium | reverse complement strand
TGCAGGCGGGTTTGTTGTTCCATGCGATTTTGTCCGATGAGTCGGTCGATGCGTACATGGTGCAGTTGACGTTGGAGTTGGGTGGGGTTGTCGAGGCGGAGCGGTTCCGTCGTGCGGGTCAGGCGTTGTTGGATCGGCATGCGAATTTGCGGTCGGCGTTTGTGCATGATTCCGATGGTGTTGCGGTGCAGGTTGTTCAGGACAACGTGACGCTGCCGTTCACCGAGCTGGACCTCTCCGATCTCGACCCGAGCGAACTGGACGCTGCCATCGCAGCTGTGCTCGCCGACGACCGGGCGAAGCGGTTCGACATGGCGATCGCACCTCTAGTGCGACTGCTGCTGATCACGACAGCGCCGGGTCGGTACAGGTTGGTGTTGACCAACCACCACATTCTCCTCGACGGCTGGTCCACGCCGCTGCTGCTCCGCGACCTGTTGGGGCTCTATGCCACTGACGGTGACGCAACGGTGCTGCCGCGAGTTCGGCCGTACCGCGACTACCTGGCGTGGCTGTCGGAGCGTTCGGTGGACGACTCGACCGCCGTGTGGATGCGCGCGCTCGAAGGCATCGATGAGCCCACGCTGCTGGCGCCGCTGGATCTCGGTCGTCAACAGAGTGAAACCTCGACCGACTATCTGATGTCGTTGAGCGAGGCGGACACCGACGCATTGCGGACGGTCGCTCGGGCCCGTGGGGTGACGCTGAATACGGTTGTCCAGGTTGCATGGGGAATCGTGCTCGGCGCGTTGACCTCCCGCGACGACGTGGTCTTCGGGGCCACTGTGTCGGGCAGGCCGCCGCAGATCACCGGCATCGAATCGATGATCGGCCTGTTCATCAACACCCTGCCCGTGCGAGTGACGCTCGAGCGTGGCGAGACCCTCGGCCACCTCCTCGAGCGGATTCAGGCCGAGCAAGCAGCTCTGCTCGATCACCACTACGTGGGGTTGAGCGACATTCAGCGGGCGGCCGGACCGGCCATCGGCTTCGATACGTTGACGGTGTTCGAGTCCTACCCCGTGGACCGCGCCGGCCTTTCGCAAGACACCGACATTGCCGGCATGAACGTCCTCGACGTCTACGGCGCCGACTCGGCGCACTACCCGCTCACCGTCGTCGCGTCGACCGATTCCGCGCTACACGTGAAGCTGAAGTACCAAGCGTCCGTGCTGGATCAAGCGGCCGTCGAGAGCATCGGTGCGCGAATCCTGCGGGTCCTCGACGCGATCACCACCGATGTCGACATGCCACTGGCCCGGGTTGGACTGCTGTCAGCGGAAGAACACGACGAGTTGTCTCCTGTGCGTGGGCCGGTCGGGCACTCAGAGCGCAACCTGGCCGAGTTGTTCACCGACGCTGCGGCGATCGCATCGCGTGCGGTCGCGCTCTCCTACGAGGGTCGCCGGATGTCCTACCGGGAGCTCGACGAACGGTCGAACCGCCTGGCCCGCGTCCTGATAGATCACGGTGCCGGACCGGAAACATTTGTTGCACTCGGTATTTCGCGTTCGATCGAATCCGTGCTTGCCGTGTGGGCCGTTGCCAAGTCCGGCGCTGCCTTTGTGCCGATCGATCCGAGCTACCCGGCCGAGCGGATCGAGCACATGCTGTCCGACTCCGGAACGGCGTTCGGTGTGACGGTGGCGGCAGCACGCAGCGATGTTTCCGACCTCATCCCGTGGCTGGTCATCGACGACCCCGACTTCGAGGGTGCCTGTGCGGCGAAATCCGGTGCGGCCATACTCGATTCGGAGCGGACCGCGCCGATCGCCTTGACCGATGCCGCTTACGTCGTCTACACGTCGGGGTCGACCGGTATCCCCAAGGGTGTCGTTGTCACCCATACCGGGCTGGACAACTTTGCTGCCGAGCTCGCCACGCGATTCGAGGCGACGGCGTCGTCACGGACGCTGCATTTCTGCACACCGAGTTTCGACGGCTCGATCTTCGAGTACCTGCAGGCCTTCGGGGTCGGCGCAACCATGGTCATTGTTCCGCCGTCTGTCTACGGCGGCGCGGAGCTGGCCAACCTGATCGATACGCAGCAGGTCACGCACGCATTCGTTACAACCGCTGCCCTCGCGACAATGGATCCGACAGGGCTGGACAACTTCGCGAACGTTGTCGTCGGTGGCGAGGCCTGCCCGACAGGGTTGGTCGAACGGTGGGCGCCCGGCCGTGCTCTGAGCAACGGCTACGGTCCCACCGAGACCACGATCATGTCCAACATCAGCGACCCGATGATTCCGGGCGAGCGCATCACGATCGGCGGCCCGATTCGGGGAGTCTCCGAGTTGGTACTCGACGGTGGACTCGCGCCGGTGCCGGTCGGTGTCGCGGGCGAACTCTATCTCGCAGGGCCAGGACTGGCCCGTTGCTACTTGAATCGCCCCGGGCTTACCGCACAGCGTTTTGTGGCGAACCCGTTCGGTGCGCCGGGTGAAGTGATGTACCGGACTGGAGATGTCGTTCGCTGGCAGCAAGGCGCACGTGACGCAGCGCCCGTCATCGAGTACGTCGGCCGCAGCGACTTCCAGGTCAAGATCCGCGGCTTCCGCGTCGAACTCGGCGAAATCGATGCCGCACTGATGAGCCATCCGGCAGTCGACTTCGCAGTCACGATGGGACGGCTCGGCCCGGCCGGAGACACGGTGCTGGTGGCCTACGTGGTGCCAACCGCCGGCGCTCAGATCGATACGGGAGAGCTTGCAACGAGCCTCGGCGCCCGACTGCCCGCCCACATGGTTCCTGCGGCCATCGTTGCGCTGGACAAGATTCCGCTGACCCCTGTCGGCAAGCTCGATCGCAAGGCGCTGCCGGACCCGGAGTTCACCAGCACGTGGACGGCGTTCCGTGCGCCGCGAAGCCCGCTCGAACAGGTCATCGCCGAAATGTTCGCTGCTGTACTCGGCATCGAGCGCGTCGGCATCGACGACAGCTTCTTCGACCTTGGTGGCAACTCGCTCAGCGCGACACGGGTGATCGCACGGGTGAACGCCGCAGTCGATACCGATCTGGGCGTGCGTGCAATCTTCGAGGCACCGACTGTGCACGACCTGGCGTCGAAGATTATGCGGGAGAACATCATCGGCAGCTCGCGTCCAGCGTTGACGGCGGCGGAGCGGCCCGAGCATATTCCGGTCTCCTTCGCTCAGCAACGCATGTGGTTCATCAACCAGTTCGACACGAACTCACCTGCTTACAACATTCCGCTCGCTATCCGGCTGACAGGCGCGCTCGATGTGGCCGCGCTCCAGCTGGCGTTTGCCGATGTCATCGATCGGCACGAGAGTCTGCGAACACTGTTCCCGATGGTCGACAACGATCCGACGCAGCGCGTCATCCCCGCTGATCAGGTCGTGCCCGATCTCGAACCGATAGTGCTTGCCGACGGCGCGGAGCTGCTCCCGGCGGTGACGGCCGTCGCCACCACAGGATTCGACGTATCGGTTCAGGTTCCACTGTCGGCCAAACTCTTTGCCCTTGGCAACGACGAGTATGTGCTGGCCGTCGTGGTCAACCACATCAGCGCTGACGGCTTCTCGATGGCGCCGCTTGCACGCGATCTCGTTGTCGCATATACCGCGCGCAGTCGAGGCATCCAGCCGGGCTGGACCCCGATGCCCGTGCAGTACGTCGATTACACGCTGTGGCAATACGAGACACTCGGCAAGTCCGAGGATCCGACCAGCGTTGCGGCTCGCCAGTTGAACTACTGGGCGAACCAATTGGCTGGTCTTCCTGATGTGCTGCAGTTGCCGGCCGACCGTCCTCGACCGGGCGAGCGGAGCTTCAGAGGCGATCGCTGCAGGTTCACTATCGACGCCGACCTGCATCGTCGGATGGTGGCCGTTGCGCGCGAGCATAATTCGACACTGTTCATGACCGTGCACGCGGCGTTGGCAGTACTACTAGCCCGTCTCGGGGATACAGACGATGTCGCAATCGGCACACCGATCTCAGGTCGGGGCGAGGCCGCCCTCGACGATATGGTCGGAATGTTCGTCAATACGCTGGTTCTCAGGAGCGCGGTCTCGGCGAAGACGGCGTTCAGCGACCTGCTCGCTCAGGTGCGCGAGGTCGACCTCGCAGCCTTCGGCAATGCGGACATTCCGTTCGAGCGCCTTGTCGAGGTACTCAACCCCGCACGGTCGAGTGCGTATTCGCCACTCTTCCAAGTTGTGCTCGAATTCCAGAACAACGAACGCCCGCGGGTGGAGCTGCCAGGCCTCACCGTCGAGGGTGTCGACTTCGAAACAGCAGTCGCGAAATACGATTTGGAGTTCATCCTGACCGAGGAGTTCTCCGAAAGTGGTGCTCCCGTGGGAATTACGGCCTGCATCGACTTTGCGGTCGACCTCTTCGATCTCGAAACGGTCCAGGGATTCACGGAGCGCTTTGTCCGGGTTCTAGACGCTGCTACGGCTGATCCGAGCGGTGCGATCGGTGACATCGATCTATTGGATGCCGCCGAACTGCAGGCGCTGACACCTGTACGGGGCGTGGCAGCTGTGCCGCCGAAGGTATGGCCGGATCTGCTCGCGGATGCAGTCGAGTGCAACCGTGACGGCATCGCGCTCGTATTCGGAGATCACGAGGTGTCCTACCGTGAACTGGACGAGCGCTCCAGCCAGTTGGCGAGGACGCTCACGCAGCGTGGGGTCGGGCCGGAATCGGTAGTCGCACTGGCACTGGCGCGTTCGATCGAGTCGGTGCTGGCCATCTGGGCGGTTTCCAAGTCGGGCGCCGCTTTCGTACCCGTCGATCCCACGTATCCGGCCGATCGGATCCAGTACATGCTCTCCGATTCCGGTGCCGTGCTCGGGCTCACCGTTGCCGCGCAGGCGAAGCAGTTGCCGGCGGGCGTGCCGTGGCTGGAACTCGACGACGACGACTTCGCGGCACAGGTGGCTGCAAACTCGACGGCGCCGGTGTCCGACCTCGATCGGACGCAGGCTTTGCACCTCGGTCATCCCGCGTATTTGATCTACACGTCGGGCTCTACGGGCCTGCCGAAGGGCGTCGTGGTTTCCCATACCGGGCTGGCGAACCTCGGTGCGGAGGTGCATCAACGGTTCGAGACGACAAAGCAATCCCGAGTGTCGCACCTGGCGTCCCCGAGTTTCGATGCATCGATTTTCGAATTGATGTGGGCATTCTCCGCGGCGGCCACAGTGGTGATCGTTCCGCCGACGGTGTACGGCGGCGCGGACTTGTCCAAATTGCTACGGGAACAACGAGTTACGGATGCATTCATCACGCCGACGGCGCTGGCATCGGTGGACGAGCGCGGCCTCGAATCCATCCGGGTGCTCGGAGTCGGCGGCGAAGCATGCCCGCCCGAGTTGGTCGCTCGGTGGGCGCCGGGTCGCAGAATGTTCAACGGCTACGGCCCGACCGAGACGACCGTCGAGGCGAGCGTCAGTGCCGCGTTGGCCCCGGGCAAACTTGTCGATATCGGCTCTCCGGCTACAGGTTTCGAATACGTCGTGCTCGATACGCGGCTACGGCCGGTTCCGGTGGGCGTTCCTGGCGAGCTCTACATCAGCGCGGCTGGGCTCGCCCGCGGTTACCACCGGAGAAGTGGTCTGACTGCGCAAAGGTTCATCGCGAATCCGTTCAGCGACAAGGGTGAACGGATGTACCGCACCGGCGACATCGTTCGGTGGCAGCCGGATCTCACGTTGGAGTACATCGGTCGGAGTGACTTCCAGGTGAAGGTACGCGGCTTCCGGATCGAGCTCGGCGAGATCGATACCGCTCTATCCAGCCATCCCGCAATCACTTTCGCGGCCACGATCGGCCATACAGGCCCGTCTGGTGACTCCCTGTTGGTGTCGTACGTGCTGCCGGCGCCCGACGCGGAGGTCGAGGCGTCCGAGCTGCGCGTTTACGTTGCCGGCCTATTGCCGACCCACATGGTGCCGTCGGCAATCATGATTCTCGACAGCATTCCGCTGACGCCGGTGGGCAAGCTCGATAGAAAGGCGCTGCCCGCACCGACATTCGATTCGAAATCCGCCGAGTTCCGTCCGCCGTCGAATCCGATCGAAGAAGCAGTGGCATCGGTCTTCGCCTCGGTCCTCGGAATCGCACGGGTCAGCACCGACGACAGCTTCTTCGACCTCGGCGGGAATTCGCTGATCGCCACCCGGGTGGTCGGCGAACTGCAGTCGCGGCTCGGTCGCGAGATTCCGTTGCAGCTGCTGTTCTTGGACCCGACACCGGCCGGGATCGCACGACGAATCGCCGACCTGCTCAACGACACCGACAACTCGGCAACTTCCGCGATCAACGAGGCACTTGCCGTCGTAATTCCGCTGCGGCCAACGGGAACCAAGGCCCCGCTGTTCTGCGTGCATCCAGGAATCGGGCTGTCGTGGGGCTATTCAGGCATCGTGCAGCACCTCGATCCCGAACGCCCGGTGTACGGGCTTCAGCTGCCGTCGATCGGTGGTGGGGCACAGCTCGAATCGATCGAAGAATTGGCGCGCCACTATGTGCAGCAAGTCCGCACAATCCGGCCGAACGGCCCCTATCATCTCTTGGGATGGTCGCTGGGCGGTGTGATCGCTCACGCGATGGCTGTGGAACTACGCCACTTGGGAGAAGAGGTCGACACACTAGCCGTGATGGACAGTTATATCCCCACCGTGCAAGACAGCGACGACCTGAAGCTGAGCATTCGCGAACTGCTCCGCGGCCTTGGTGTCGACGTAGACGGCGGGGTGTCCGACACGGACTTGACCTACGATCGTGCGGTGGAACTGCTGAACGAATCATTCGGCCAGCAAACAGGTCTCACAGCGGCACACCTCGAACGCATCAGCGACGGATTCAGTGCTTCGTCGCGGATGATGGCGCACTTCCAGCCGTCCATATTCGACGGAAACATGGCCTTCTTCAGCGCGAACGACACGAAGGTAGCCGGCAACGGCAACGGCCATGCGAACGGGGACGGCCATGCGAACGGGAACGGCCATGCCAACGGAAACGGCAACGGCCATGCGAACGGGAATGGCCATGGCGCCGCTCTGAGCAACGGCAACGGCCACAGTAACGGCAACGGCCACAGCAACGGCAACGGCCACAGTAATGGCAACGGCCACAGCAACGGGAACGGCAATGGCAATGGGAACGTCCACGGCAACGGGAATGGCCAAGAAACTCGAAATGGCAACGGCAAGTCTGCGACGCATTCGGTCGGACAGTGGAAGGCTTTTGTCACCGGCGACATCCACGAGTACGCGGTCGGCTGCGAGCACAATCAGATGATCGAACCAAAGGCGCTCGCGGTAATCGGCCCGATTCTCGAGGAGTATCTGGCTGCGCCGAGCAAGACGTTCAAGGGATTCGAGAACTCAGCGTCAACGCCCTGCATTCATCATTGATAGGAGAGATCCATGAAACCAGCGAGAGCGTCGGCCGTGCTGGCACTCGTGGTCGCAGCGACGTTGGTCGGCGCCGGCGCGTCGTACGCTGCGCCGGATCCCGCCGATCCAGGGAGTTTGCTCGTCTACAAGGTCAAACTTGTAGATGATTCGTCGGTCAGTGCGTCCGTCGAGAACGGCTTCTTCCGGGTCGCCCCCGATCGGTCCGTTGTCGAGCTTGCCGACATCGCAGGCCAGACGATCGAAACCTTGCCGCTGGCGTACACAGTTGCAGGGCAGTCGTTCTCGATCGAATCGCTGATCGGTGACGATATGAAGCAGTTGACGCTGATGCCCGCCAGGCTGTCGCCGGAGGTTGCGGCGGTTGCTGGCGGTGGGCAGCAGGCGGCCTGGGACAACGTGATGAAGCAGGTCGTCATTGGGTGGAATAACCAGGGCCTGGTGTCCACAGGGATCGGAGCCGCGATCGGCTTTGCGATCGGGTGCGTGTCGATATTCCCGAACTTCATCGCGGGATGCATTATCGGCACGATTATCGGCGCGGGTGTCGGTGCCGGTGTTGGGATCGTCAACGGCAATCCAGAAGTGCGGCCTGCAATCTCAACGCTGATCGACACGTTTCTTCCATAATTGTCAGAGGACTAAATCAATCGATTGCAACCGGTCGGGGCTGGCGCTCTTCAACAACAAAGTGTTCCACCACCACCGATAGGAGAAGTAAATGAAACCTAGCAAGTCGTCGATTGTGACGGCACTGGTCGTAACGACAGCGTTGTGCGGGGCAGGAGCCTCGTACGCGGATCCCGCGCCGACTGGCGAAAGCGTGGTCAATTATCAGACGACCCTCGACAGCGATACGGCGACGACGACGACCATCGATGCCGGCGCCTTCCGCTTTGCTGGCGGCGGTGTCGAGATTGCGGACGACTTCGGTGCCACGCTGGCGAGTCTTCCGTTGACTTACAGCCTCGATGGCGTGTGGCATCCCATCGAGGCCGCAATCGGCAACAACGGTAGGCAGCTGACGTTGACGCCGGAGAAGGTCGCTGCGCCCGTAGCGGAGACGGCGAAAGCTGCTGAGCGGCAGGATGCTTGGGACGGCGTCGTTAACGAGGTCATGACCGGTTGGAACAACGGTGGCCTCATGTCCACCGGAATCGGCGCGACAATCGGGCAGGTAGTCGGCTGTATTGCGCTCTTGCTGAACCCGATCGTCGGTTGCGTTCTCGGCACGGCAGTCGGTGCGGGCATCGGCGCAGTCGTGGGCGTTATTCGCGGCAACGAGAAGGTTCCGCCGGCGTTGTTCAAGTACATGCGGACCTTCATTCCCGAGGGTGGCATTCCCGGGATACCGCCCGAGATGATGCCGAAGTAACTCCTGTAAGTCCGTCGCCAGGCCAAAGTTCTTGCGGCAAGCGTGAATTGCGGTTGGCGTACCCACTCGGATATTCCACATACTGGAGATAGACCTCTTCGGAGGTAATGGCGATTGCTTCGTGTCGCCGCGCCACGAGCGCGGTGGCCCAGCAGTCGAGAGTTTTCGCGTAGGCGACTGCAGCGGCTTCAGCTGCTGCAGTCGCCCATCGCTGCCGTTGGTTCAGTTGCACTGTCTGTGACGGTTGACACTCTTTGTTACGCACGGCTAGGCTTCGACGATTCGATACTGCGGGTACTAGGTACTTATCGCCCGCGGCCACACCGGTGTGACGAACGTAGGAGCGATCAACCAATGGCACAGAAGCCCCCCAGCGACGTTGCGAAAGCGCCCGAACACGTCGAGGCGTCCGGCATCACCGAGCGGATTGTCCGTAACGGCGATATCGACATCGCTGTGTTCGAGCAGGGCAATCGTGCAGGTGAGACGGTTCTGCTGCTGCACGGTTGGCCGGACTCGCACCACCTGTGGAACGGTGTGACGCCGTTTTTAACCGAGCGCTTCCACGTGGTGTCCGTCGACAACCGCGGCCACGGCAATTCGACCAATCCCACGAGCTTCCGAGACTTCAGCCTGGCCTCGATGGCCAGTGACTACCTTGCAGTTATCGACGCGGTCAGCCCCGGCAAGCCGGTCCACGTACTTGCCCACGATTGGGGCAGCATCGCGATGTGGGAGGCCGTCTGTCAGGAGGGATCCCAGAAAAGGATCGCGTCGTTCACCTCGGTGTCTGGTCCAAGCGTTAGCCATATGAGCAAGATGGCGCGCACTCGACTGTCCCGCCCGACACCGAAGAACCTGGCATTGGTGTTGGGGCAGTTGGGTTCGATCGGTTACACGTTCTACTTTATGCTGCCGGGGTTGCCGAAGGCGGCGTTCGCGCTGGCGATGAACGAAAATCGTTGGCGCATGGGACTTTCACGTGCAGAGGGCGCTAGTCCGGAAAAGATCTTCCTCGGCCCGACCTTCAAGCAAGACATCGGAAACGGATTGCGGATCTACCGAGCCAATGCGATTCCGGCATTGCTCAATCCGCAGGAGCGGTTCACGAAGGTGCCGGTGCAGGTCATCGTCGGCACCCGAGATCCAGCGATACGGCAGTCCAGCTACGACGACGAGTTGAAATGGGCTCCGGCGGTGTGGCGTCGAGTGGTCAAGGGTGGTCACTGGCTGCCATTCTCGCACCCCGAACTGTTGGCGACGTCCGCGATCGAACTGATCGACGCCGCATCCGGCTTGCCGGCAGCACGTGGCTTGCGCCGAGCCGAAATGGGTAGGCAGCGTAGGCCTTTCGAGGATCAGTTGCTCGTCATCACGGGTGGCGGCTCCGGGATCGGCCGCGAGACAGCGCTCGCGTTTGCGCGTGAGGGCGCCGAAGTTGTGCTGTCGGACATCAATTTGGCCTCGGCCAAGGAGACCGCGGCGTTGATCGCGGAGGCCGGCGGCACCGCGCACGCGTATCAGCTGAATGTCGCCGACGAGGCTGCTGTCATTGCGCATGCTGCTGCTGTCGAAGCGGCACATGGTGTTCCGGACATCCTCATCAACAACGCCGGCGTGGGTCAGGCCGGACGGTTCTTCGACACCCCGTCGGAGGAGTTCAAGCGAGTGCTCGACATCAACCTCTACGGCGTGATCAACGGCAGCCGCGCCTTCGGTGCCAAGATGGCCGCCCGCGGCCTCGGCGGTCATATCGTGAACCTCTCGAGCATGGCGGCCTACACCCCGCAACAGGGATTCAGCGCGTACTCGACGAGCAAGTCGGCCGTGTTCATGTTCTCCGACTGCCTGCGTGCCGAGTTGGCCGCATCGGGGATCGGCGTCAGCACCATCTGCCCAGGCATCGTGCACACCAACATTGTTGCGAATACAGCGTTTTCGGGTGTCTCGGCGGACGAGGAGGCGAAGAAGCAGGAAAAGTTCGATCGCCTCTACAAGATGCGTCGCTATGGTCCGAACAAGGTGGCCAAGCAGATCGTCAAGGCGGTCAAGAACGACAAGTCGATCGTTCCAGTGACGCCTGAGGCGCACGTGCAGTACCACTTCAGCCGCCTGGCGCCCGCGCTCGGCCGCTTTGGAGCGGCCCACGGCGACATCACGAAATTCTGAGCGCCGCGTGGCACGGTCGGTCGCGCACGCCAAAGAACGCGACACGAGTCTTGGTCGACGAGGCCGAGCATCAGCGGTATTTCGACGACGTCACCGCACGAGCGGAGAACCTGGTGTTCAACAGTCCAGGCTGCGCAGGGTCGAACAGCTATTACATAGACAAGAACGGCGACACGCGGTTCCTGCGGCCGTTCGCGGGAGTGCGTTCGACCCACATGATGCGCACCGCACCGAAGGCGTATCGACTGACGTAGCGCCGCCGCCGGTTAGTCATATGCGGCGGAGCTGCCGATGCCGGTAGCCTAGCGAACAGTATGTTAATCAGACTGCTCCGCACGTACACGTACCCCTACCGCTCTCAATTGGTGGGGGTCGTTGTCCTGCAACTGATCTCGGTGATCGCGGCGTTGTACTTGCCAAGTCTCAATGCGGACATAATCGACAATGGCGTGACCAAAGGCGACATCGGCTACATCTGGTCCACGGGATTCACCATGGTCCTGGTGTCTACTTTGCAGATCGTGTGCGCGGTGGGGTCCGTCTATCTGGGCTCGAAGGCCGCGATGGCCGCTGGTCGCGACATGCGGAGCGCTCTGCTGCATCGTGTCGGTACATTCTCTGCACGTGAGGTCGGCCAGTTCGGTGCGCCGTCGCTGATCACCCGCAATACCAACGATGTCCAGCAGGTTCAGCTGCTCGTGGTGATGAGCTGCACCATCCTGGTGATGGCGCCCATCATGTGCGTCGGCGGCGTCGTCATGGCGCTACGCCAGGACCTGGGGTTGTCGTGGATCCTTGTGGTCGCGGTGCCGGCCCTCGGTGTGTCTATGGGCGTCATTGTCGCCAAGATGGTGCCCGGTTTCCGTTCGATCCAGACCCGCATCGACGCGGTGAACCGAGTGCTGCGCGAGCAGATCACAGGCCTTCGCGTCATCCGCGCCTTCGTCCGCGAGCGCAACGAAACCTGGCGCTTCGGCATCGCAAACACCGAGCTCACGGAAGCGTCCCTCGGCGTCGGCCGGCTGGCGGCCTTGATGTTCCCCATCGTGATGCTGATCAGCAACGTCACCAGCGTCGCTGTGATCTGGTTCGGCGGACACGAGATCAGCAACGGCACCATGCAGATCGGTTCGCTGACCGCGATGCTCAGCTACATCATGCAGATCCTGATGTCGGTGATGATGGCGTCGTTCATGGCGATTCTGGTTCCTCGCGCATCGGTGTGTGCCGAGCGGATCACGGAAGTCCTGGACACCGAAACGTCGGTCGTGCCGCCGCGTCATCCCGAGCCGTTCCGTTCGCACCACGGGATCGTCGAATTCGGGTTCGCCGAGTACGCGTTTCCCGGTGCCGAGGAACCTGTCCTGCGGTCGATCAGCTTCAAGGCGGAACCGGGAGAGGTCACCGCGATTATCGGTGCCACCGGATCCGGTAAGTCGACGCTGCTGAATCTCATTCCACGGCTGATCGACGTCACAGACGGCGTCGTATATGTCGGCGACACCGACGTCCGCAATCTCGATCCCGACCTCTTGCGGTCCCAGATTGGACTTGTCCCGCAGCGTCCGTACCTCTTCTCGGGGACGGTCGCGACCAATCTGCGGTACGGCAACCCCGATGCGACGGACGAGGAGCTGTGGCGATGTCTCGAGATCGCGCAGGCTGCCGATTTCGTTCGTGAGATGCCGCAGGGCCTGGACACTCCCGTTGCGCAGGGTGGGACGACGGTGTCCGGCGGCCAACGCCAGCGCCTCGCGATCGCCCGCGCACTGGTGAAGCGTCCGAGCATCTACCTTTTCGACGACTCGTTCTCTGCTCTCGACCTCGCGACCGATGCGCGGTTACGCGAGGCGCTTCGCCCGGTTACGGAAGAGGCGACCGTCATCATCGTTGCGCAGCGGGTCTCCACGATCATCGATGCGGATCGCATCATCGTGCTCGATGACGGGGCGATAGTCGGGATGGGCAGGCACGACAAGTTGTTGAAGCAATGTCCCGAGTACGCCGAGATCGTCGACTCGCAGATGACGGTGGACGCATCGTGACGCGCCCAGGAATGCCCGCGCCCGGAGCGCCGGGAGCCAAACCGAAGTCCTTCGGTCCGTCGCTCAAGCGGCTGTTGAACCGGCTGGCACCCGAACGCGTGTCGATCGTGGCGATCCTCTCGCTCGCGATCGCCAGTGTCGTGCTGACCACGCTCGGGCCGAACCTGCTTGGCCACGCGACCAACATCATTTTCAACGGTGTCATCGGGAAGCAGCTGCCTGCGGGACTCACCAAGGACCAAGCGATCGAAGGATTGCGCGCAGACGGGCAAGGCACGATCGCGGACATGGTGTCCGGGATGGATGTGGTGCCGGGCGTCGGTGTCGATTTCGGTGCCGTCGGTCAAGTCCTGATGATCGTGCTCGTGCTCTACGTCGGCTCGGCGTTGTTCCTATGGCTGCAGGCCTACCTGCTGAACATCGTCATTCAGCGCAGCGTCAAACGCCTGCGCAGCGACGTCGAAGAGAAGATTCATCGCCTGCCGCTGAGCTACTTCGACACCGCGCAGCGCGGTGACGTGCTCAGCCGGGTGACCAACGACGTCGACAACGTGTCGCAGAGCCTGCAGCAGACGATGAGTCAGCTGACGATGTCGGTCCTTTCGGTGCTCGGCATCTTGATCATGATGTTGTGGATCTCGCCGCTGCTTGCCTTGATCGCGCTGATCACGGTGCCTGCCGCGGTGTGGGTGACCGCGCTGATCGCGAAGCGTTCCAAGCCGCACTTCGTAAACCAGTGGAAGTACACCGGCATCGTCAACGCGCAGGTCGAGGAGGCCTACACCGGCCACGAGCTGGTGAAAGCGTTCGGGCGGAGCCGCGAGGTCGAGAAGGCGTTCGACGACCGCAACGAGGAACTGTTCCAGGCCAGCTACCGTGCACAATTCATCTCGGGGCTGATCATGCCCGCGGTGATGTTCCTCGGGAACCTGAACTACGTCGTCATCGCTGTTGTCGGCGGCTTGCGGGTCGCTTCGGGAACGCTGAGCCTCGGCGAGGTGCAGGCGTTCATTCAGTACTCGCGGCAGTTCACGCAGCCGCTCACGCAGATCGCGTCGATGGTGAACCTGCTGCAGTCCGGCGTTGCCTCGGCCGAGCGGATCTTCGAAATCCTCGACGCCGAAGAGCAAACGCCCGATCCGAAGCACGAGGATCGTCCCCAGGTCGACCAGGGTCGCGTCGAGTTCGAAAACGTGTCGTTCCGCTACGACCCCGAGACCCCGCTGATCGACCACCTGTCACTGGTGGCGCTGCCGGGTCAGGTCGTCGCGATCGTGGGGCCGACAGGTGCGGGCAAGACGACGCTGGTGAACCTCATCATGCGGTTCTACGAGGTCGATTCCGGTTGCATCACCGTCGACGACGTACCGATCACGCAGATGAGTCGCGACCACCTGCGGTCGCGGATCGGGATGGTGCTGCAGGACACCTGGCTGTTCGGCGGCACAATCAAGGAGAACATCGCCTACGGAAACCCGATGGCCACCGATGACGAGATTCTCGAGGCGGCGCGGGCCGCGTTCGTCGACCGGTTCGTGCACTCGTTGCCCGACGGCTACGAGACTGTGATCGACGAAGAAGGTGGCGGCGTCAGCGCCGGCGAAAAGCAGCTGATCACCATTGCTCGTGCATTCCTCGCGAAGCCGTCGATTCTGATCCTCGACGAGGCGACGAGTTCGGTGGATACGCGCACCGAGGCATTGGTCCAGCATGCGACGGCCGCGTTGCGGTCCGATCGGACGAGTTTCGTTATCGCACATCGCCTCTCAACGATTCGCGACGCCGATCTGATCGTGGTGATGGAACACGGCCGGATTGTCGAGCAGGGCAACCACGACCAGCTGCTGACTGCTCGCGGTGCGTACTACCGCCTGTACCAGAGTCAGTTCGTCGGCGCGGTCGTGGAGGCATAGCCTGTGCGCGAGTCTTCCCCCTCTGGGGGTGAAAAACACGCACAGTTCGGGTTCGAGATCGGCACCCGCCTGCCGGATCGACATGGCCGGACGGGCGTGATCCGGACTCCGCACGGCGAGATCCGCACCCCGGCGTTCATCCCTGTCGGTACCAAGGCGACCGTCAAAGCCGTGCTGCCAGAAACTGTGAAAGAGCTTGGTGCGCAGGCAGTTCTGTCGAACGCGTACCACCTGTATCTGCAGCCGGGTCCGGACGTCATCGATGAGGCAGGCGGCCTCGGTGCGTTTATGAACTGGAACGGTCCGACGTTCACCGACAGCGGCGGCTTCCAGGTGATGTCACTTGGGGTCGGGTTCAAGAAGGTCCTCGCGATGGAGGCCGTCGGGGTTCGCTCCGACGATGTGATCGCCGCAGGTAAAGAGCGGCTCGCGATGGTCGACGACGACGGCGTGACGTTCAAATCGCATCTCAACGGCTCCACGCACCGCTTCACGCCCGAAGTGTCGATGCAGATCCAGCATCAGCTCGGCGCGGACATCATCTTCGCCTTCGACGAGTTGACTACGTTGCTGAATACCCGTGGCTACCAAGAGAAATCGGTACAACGGACCGAGGCATGGGCGCTGCGTTGTCTGGCCGAACACGAGAAGCTGACCGCCGAACGGTCACACCGGCCGTACCAAGCGCTGTTCGGCGTCGTGCAAGGTGCGCAGTACGAGGACCTACGCAGGCAAGCGTGCCGCGGACTGGAATCCCTGGCAGGTCCGAGCGGCCGCGGTTTCGACGGCTACGGCATCGGCGGAGCGCTGGAGAAGCACAACCTGGGCACGATCGTCGGATGGTGCAGCGACGAGCTGGCCGAGCACAAGACCCGGCACATGCTCGGAATCAGCGAACCCGACGATCTGTTTGTTGCCGTCGAGAATGGTGCCGATACCTTCGACTGCGTCAATCCATCGCGGGTTGCACGCAATGCTGCGATCTACGTGCCCGACGGCCGATTCAACATCAATACCAGTCGATTCCGGCGCGATTTCACGCCCATCGACGAGGAATGTGACTGCTACACGTGCGCCAACTACACGCGGGCCTACATTCACCATCTGTTCAAGGCCAAGGAGATGCTGGCCTCGACATTGTGCACAATTCACAACGAGCGCTTCACAATTCGGCTCGTCGATCAGATCCGCGACAGCATCGAGGGTGGCTGGTTCGACGATCTCAAGGCTCAGACTTTGGGCCGGTTCTACCGCCGCTAGCTATCCCGCCGAGTGTGCACCTTTCGGGGCATCGCCCGAGTGGGGGCGACAGAAGGTGCACACTCGGCGGGGGGTTAGCCTGGATTTCTCGCGAAATGCCCGCGAATCGGAGTGTAGATAAGCGAAAGTGCCTGTCCTGCAAGGCATAATGGGACTTCTCTACGGCTCCACAATGCTGGCTGGAAGGCACTTCGCAGGTGAACAGTATCGCAACG